>CAXUJF010000167.1:5677-10832 GCA_964250865.1 uncultured Streptosporangiaceae bacterium | reverse complement strand
GCGTCGGCCTGCTCGACGGCCGCACCCAGGGCGTAGTAACCCTCGATGATCAGCGCGGTCAGCAGCTCGTCCCGGCTGGCGAAGTAGCGGTAGATGGCCGACGACACCATGCCCAGCTCCCGGGCCACGGCCCGCAGCGACAGCGCGGCGGCACCGTCGGCGGCCAGCCGGGCCCGGGCGACGTCGGTGATCTCTCGGGTCAGCTCGGCGCGGACCCGCTCCCGGGCGGTGGGACGTGGTGGCATGGCGGCAGCTTATCAGAGCGCTGGACACAAAATAGAGCATCGCTCTAGTTTAGAGTTGGGCGGGGCGAAGGGAGTTTGACGTGCATGACGTGCTCGACGACCGTGACCTCGTGCCGGACGAGGCGGAACAGCTGGCCACCAGCGGCTATCCGGCCGGCCCGCTGCTGGAGCAGGCCCGGGCCGCAGCCCGGGTCAGCGACGGGCCGCGGCTGGCCGAGAAGCTGGCCACCGGGGCGGAGATGGCCCGATGACCCAGACCGCGCGTCACGAAGGCGGGAACAGCGAGGAACAGCGGGTCCGGCTGCTGTCGGCGCGGCCCACGGCCCCGGTACGCATGGTGCTCGACACCGACGCCTGGAACGAGATCGATGATCAGTTCGCCCTGGTCCACGTGCTGCTGGCCCCGGACCGCGCTCGGCTGGAGGCGGTGTACGCGGCCCCGTTCGCCAACTCCCGCGCCGCCACCCCGGCCGAGGGCATGCGCAGGAGTGAGGCCGAGATCCACCGGGTGCTGGACTTCTGCCGGACCGCAAGATCCCGGTGCTGGCCGGGTCGGACCGCTGGCTGACCGAGGTAGGCGGCCCGGTACCGGGCCCGGCGGCGGACGACCTGATCGCGCGGGCCCGCGCCGGGCACCCCCCGCTGGCCGTGGGGGCCAGCGCCGCCCCCCCCGGCGTCCAGGCGGCCCTGCTGGCCGACCCCGCCCTGGCCGAGCGCATCGTGGTGGTGTGGCTCGGCGGGCACGCCCTGAACTGGGGCACGGCCGCGGAGTTCAATCTCAAGCAGGATCCGGACGCGTCCCGGGTCCTGCTCGACTCGGGGGTCCCGCTGGTGCTGGTGCCGTGCCTCGGGGTGGCCGACCTCATGATCACCTGCAAGGCCGAGATCGACCGCTACGTCCGCCCCGCGGGCGACGCAGGCGCGCTGCTGGCCGGGCTGTACGACGACTACGTGCCGGACAAGCCAGGCTGGTCCAAGGTGATCTGGGATCTGTCGGCGACCGCATGGGTACTGGACCGGACCTGGCTGGACACCGAGTTCACCACAAGTCCGCTGCTCACCCCCAGCCTGACCTGGTCCCGTGACCCCGGGCGGCACCTGATCCTGTCCACCACCCAAGTGAACCGGGACAAGATCTTCGGGGATCTGTTCCGACGGCTCGCGGAGCACCAGGGGGGTCGCTGACACGGCCCCTCTCGCCTGCCCGGTCTGGTCAGCCAGTATGTTCTGCGTAACGCGCCGTGCCCGTGCTGGTGGTACCCGAGACCAGTAAGGCACGATAGGTTCCGCTGGACCACGCGCACGGGCAGGCAAGCCACAAGGAGGAACGGTCTGATGTCTTTGGTTGCAGCCGCTGGGCCGCTGGCATACGAGACGTCGATCACCACCATGTCGGAGAGCGGCCTGATCGTGCTCTCGATCTGCGCCGTCGTCCTGATGAGCTTCCTCCTGCTGCCGCCGATCCTGGCCGGCCGGGCGCCGCGGCAGAAGGGCCCGGCGTCCCTCCCGCCACAGACCGGGCCGGTGCAGGGTGGCGTCCACGCCGGGGACGGCCGCAGCGTCGCGCCGCACCGAACCGCCCCGGCCGAGGTCTACGACCAGGAGGCGGCCGACCGGGGCAAGACGGCCCAGGCCACCGTCATTCACGACGACGAAGACGGCGCGGCCGGCGACGAGGCGGGCCCGGCCAGCCGGGAGTAATCAGGGCTGGCTTCGGCTCGGGTGGGAAAGCGTGTCTCACATCGTGGACATGCGGGCGCGGTCAGGCGGACGTGGTCCAGGTGGGGGTGGGGAAGACGGTGAGGAGGTCGCGGACGGCGGCGGCGATGTGGTCCAGGGTGGTGTCGTCGTTCTTGGTAGCGGCGGTGATGGCCTCGTCGATCCAGGCCGCGACCGGGGTCATGTGCTCCTCGCGCAGACCCCGGGTGGTGATGGCCGGGGTGCCGAGGCGGATGCCGGACGGGTCGAACGGCTTGCGCGGGTCGTACGGGACGGTGTTGTAGTTCAGCTCGATGCCGGCCCGGTCCAGGGCGCGGGCGGCGGGCTTGCCCCCGATGCCCTGGCGGGTCAGGTCGGCCAGGATCAGATGGTTGTCGGTGCCGCCGGACACCAGGTCATAACCTCGCTCGGTCAACGCGGCGGCCAGGGCGCGGGCGTTGGCCACGACCTGGTGGGCGTAGTCGCGGAAGCTGGGCTGGCGGGCCTCGTGCAGGGCGACCGCGATGGCGGCCGTGGTGTGGTCGTGCGGGCCGCCCTGCAGGCCGGGGAACACCGCCTTGTCCAGGGCGGCGGCGTACTCTGCGGTCGACATGATCATGGCGCCGCGGGGGCCGCGCAGGGTCTTGTGCGTGGTAGTGGTGATCACGGGCGCGTAGCCGACCGGGGACGGGTGGGCGCCCCCCGCGATCAGGCCGGCGATGTGGGCGATGTCGGCCACCAGGACCGCGCCCACCTCGGCCGCGATCTCGGCGAAGGCCGGGAAGTCGATGGTGCGCGGGATCGCGGTGCCGCCACAGAAGATGATCTTCGGACGCTCACGGCGGGCCAGGTCGCGGACCTCGTCCAGGTCCACCCGCCCGGTGTCGCGCCGGACGTCGTACTGCACGCTGTGGAACCACTTGCCGGTGACCGAGACCGGCCAGCCGTGGGTCAGGTGGCCGCCCATCGGCAGCGACATGCCCATGATCGTGTCGCCGGGCTGGGCGAAGGCCAGGTAGACGGCCAGGTTCGCGGGCGAGCCCGAGTACGGCTGGACGTTGGCGTGCTCGACGCCGAACAGGGCCTGGGCCCGCTGGATGGCCAGGGTCTCGATGACGTCGATGAACTGCTGGCCCTCGTAATACCGGCGGCCCGGGTAGCCCTCGGAGTACTTGTTGGTCAGGACCGAGCCGGACGCCTCCAGCACGGCCTGCGAGACGTAGTTCTCCGACGGGATGAGCCGGATCTTCTCGTACTCGCGGCGGGCCTCGTGCTCGATCAGGTCCGCGATCTCCGGATCGGTGCGGGCCACGTGCGGGATGGGCGGCTGGTGCATGGCGACCTCCTGGGCACGAGGCTACAAGCGGGCCAGGGCCCGGGGCAGGTACGGTCGAGGGGTGGCGAAGAAGATCATTCTGGACTGTGACCCCGGCATCGACGACGCGCTGGCCATCGCCTTCGCCGTCGGCTCCCCTGACCTGGACCTGATCGGCATCACCAGCGTGGCCGGGAACGTGGGGATCGACCTGACCACCTCCAACGCGCAGCGCGTGTGCGAGTTCATCGGCGCGACCGGGATACCGGTCACCCGGGGCAGCGCCAGGCCGTTGCTGCGGGCGCCGATCGACGCCCGGCTGGTGCACGGGGACAGCGGGCTCGGCGGCGCCCGGCTGCCGGACCCGGTCACCCGGCCCGCGGGCGGGCACGCCATCGACTACCTGATCGAGACGATCAAGGCCGCGCCGGGCGAGATCACGCTGGTGGCCACCGGCCCGCTGACCAACATCGCGCTGGCCGTGCACCGTGAGCCGCGGCTGGTCAACCTGGTCAGCGACTTCGTGATCATGGGCGGCTCGGCCAGCCGCGGCAACGTCACGCCCGCGGCCGAGTTCAACATCGGCGCCGACCCGGAGGCCGCGGCGGTGGTGTTCCGCGCGGGCTGGACCGTGACCATGGTCGGGCTCGACGTCACGCTGCAGGCCCGGGCGACGGCCGCGGTCCGTGACCGGCTGGCCCCGCTCGGCCCGCTGGCCACCGAGCTGGTGCTGCCCGGGCTGGACCAGTACGCCACCGACACAGACCCGCTGGCCGCGACCCGGCTGGCCGACGGCGAGGCCGGAGCCGCGGCAGCCAGCGGCAAGTCCGCCGACCGGCTGGGGCCGGCCGTGCACGACGTGGTGGCGATGGCCTACGCCGCCTCTCCCGGCTTGCTGGGCTGCCTGCCCGCCCGGGTCGAGGTGGAGACCGTGGGCCAGTGGACCGCGGGCATGACCGTAACCGACTTCGCCGCCCCGGCCGCGGAGCAGAACGCGCTGGTGGCCACAGCCATCGACGTGGGCGGCTTCTGGGACCAGGTGCTGGACAGTTATCACCGGGTCGCGGCGGCCATGAATACACCTGGTTTGTGAAACACAGATTCTGATTATTTAGGCGCGTTTCGCATTTCCTGAGTATTGGTGGTGCGGCGATCCCGAATTTATTTCCGCCAATACGGGCGCGCAAATTCGCTATAGCAGCAAACAAATAGCACGTGTACAGTCACAGGCGCGGCGGAAACTCATTGCAGACCGCCCGGCCTTTGAGACAGGCCAGTAAGTGGGTGAATCCCCCGGGATTGCCCCCCGGGGGATTCACCGACCTGACGACGGCGATCAGATGTTGTAGCGTCCGTCCTTGACGTCGGCCAGGAACGCGGCGAACGCCGCCCGGTCAACGACATGGGCCCCGCCTTCGGGGCGCTTGCTGTCACGGACGGCGGTCACGCCATCCAGGTTGGCCGCGATCTCCACGCAGCCCCCGTTGTGTGCACTGCGGCGGGCCTTCCGCCAGTCGGCTTGAGACAGGTCGATCATGGGCTCACTCCAGTTGGTTAGCGAGATGCTCGAGGTAGTCCACCGTGTCGCCGGGGTCGAGCGCCCCGTCACACGCGCGCTTGAACGACTGGACGTAGCCGTTCACGGCTTCCCGCTTGCTCACCTCCTCGATGGCGTAGTCGGTCTCCACGAAGACCAGGCTGGGATCCTGGCCGCCAAAGCCGAAGAGGTTGATCATCGAGAAGGCGCCACTGGGCGGCCCGTCCTCGAAGCGCTGCACCCGCAGCTCGATGCCGGGGTACCGGGCCAGCTCGATCAGGTGCGCGATCTGCTCCTGGCGGTCGCTGCTGGTACCCCAGCGGGTCCGGCGCGGCGCCGCCGGGGTGACCCCGCGCAGGG
>CAXUJF010000167.1:0-5667 GCA_964250865.1 uncultured Streptosporangiaceae bacterium | reverse complement strand
CGTGCGGCGGGGGGGGGGGGGGGTCGCCCCCCGCGGGCCCCCCGCCCCACGCCTCGGTGATCACCGCGCTCAGGTGCGGGGCGGCGCCGTCGGAGCGGTCCAGGATCTCCTGCCGCCGCAGCCGGGCCTCCAGCGCCTTGCGCCGCCACTGCGGTGGCCTCGGGCCGGTCCGCAGCAGCGATTCGATGTAGGCCTCGGTCTGCAGCAGCCCGGGCAGGATCAGCGGCATGAACACACCGATGCTGGTGGCGTCGTTCTCGTAGCCGGGGAATTCACTCTCGAAGATCTCCGGGAAGTCTCGCCACCAGGGCCGGGCCCGCGCCTTGATGGCCAGCTCTTCAACGTCCTCGGCCGCGCCGCCGGAGACCCCGTAGATGCGCAGCAGGTCCCGGACGTCGCTCATCTCGGGGCGCTTCCACTGGTTGGCTTCGAACCGGCCGACCTTGCCGCGGCCCCAGTTGAGAATGTCGCACACGTGGTTGGCGGTGTAATCCGAGGCCACGCGCAGTTCGGCGAGACGCTCCGACAACCGGCGCTTGGCGATGGTGGCGCCATAGGCGTCGTCGGTCATAACGGCCGACCTCCTTGACAATTTCCGCCCCCGCGCTTAAGGGTACACAAATTGCGATTCACAAATCTAGGGGTCAAGGCTGGCCGCGTCATCGAATTCGCCTTTCCTGGCCCCGTCCAGAAAGCACTCCCACTCGTTCCGGTCGAAGACCAGGACCCGGCCATCGGGATCACCGGCCACCCGCATCAGCACCCAGTCATCGGTGCTGGCCGCTGGGCCGGACTCTGGGCTGGTGGCCAGGCTGGCCTGCGGGCCGACCTGGGCGAAGGAGATTTCGATGGCTCCGGCACCGGCGCTGGAGCGCTGCCAGTGCTGGGCCCCCGGGTCGAGGCCGAGGTCCGGCGCAGTGGGCTTGGCCATCATGGCTTCCTGGCCACGCCGCAGTACAGCCAGCGCGAGCCGTCGCTGTCGGCCAGCTCCGGGTCCTCGGCGCCCCACACCCCGGCGTAGGTGACCTCGGGCTTCGCGCCGGGATAGGGCGGCACGAGCTCGAGGGTGTCGAAGAAGCTGACCACGGCCGACCGGTCACGGTAGTACAGGTGCTCGGTGGCGTTGTCGAACACCGCGCGGAACCGCTCGGCGTTCACCGGCGGCTTGTTCTCGTCGGTCAGGTGCGACAGGGACAGGTAGCTGCCGGCCGGGACCGCGTTCAGGTAGCGCCGGAGCAGCCCCCACGGATCGTCGTGGTCGGGGAGGAAGTGCAGCACGCCGGTCATCAGCAGCCCGACCGGCTGGCTGAAGTCGATGAGGGCACCCAGGTCCTTGTTCTCCAGGATCGAGGACGGGTCGCGCAGCTCGCCCAGTACGGCGCCGATCTTCTCCTCGCCCGCCACCAGGTCCTGGCTGTGCAGCTGGACCATGGGGTCGTTGTCGACGTAGACCACGGTCACGTCGGGCACGATCGGCTGCACGACCTCGTGCGTGTTGCCCACCGTGGGCAGGCCAGAGCCGATGTCGATGAACTGCGTGATGCCGTGCTCGGCGATGTACTTGCCGGCCCGCTGATGAAAGCCCCGGTTGGCGAAGGCCGAGTCGGCCAGCTCCGGCGAGGCGGCCAGGATCCGCTTACCGGCCTCCTGGTCGGGCGCGAAGTTGTTCTTGCCGCGGAGCATCCAGTCATAGATCCGGGCCGCGGTCGGCACGGTTGGATCGACGCCCGGGGGGGCATAGGGGGCCTCAGCCATGCAGATCCTCCATTCACGGTGCGTTTATAGTCTGTCACGGAAATTGCGAATCACAAGTACGTTTATTTCTCTTTGCACCGCTTTATCCGCTTTATTCGGAGAACGAACCGCCGGATTCCAGGTCACCCTCCAGGTCCAGATACACCTGGCGCAGCTGGTCGAGGGTCTTGGCGTCCGGTTCGGCCCACATGCCGCGCTGGGCCGCTTCGAGCAGACGCTCCGTTATACCCCTTAGCGCCCACGGGTTCGACTTCTCCATGAACGTCCGGTTCTCCGGATCGAACACGTAGGCGGCGGCCAGCCGCTCGTACATCCAGTCCGCCACCACGTGGGCGGTGGCGTCGTAGCCGAACAGGTAGTCGACGGTCGCGGCCAGCTCGAATGCGCCCTTGTAGCCGTGCCGGCGCATGGCCGCGATCCACTTGGGGTTGACCACCCGGGACCGGAACACCCGGCGGGTCTCCTCGTCCAGCGTGCGGGTCTTGACCGCGTCCGGGGTGGCCGAGTCGCCGATGTAGGCGGCCGGGCTGCGCCCGGTGAGCGTGCGGACCATGGCCACCATGCCGCCGTGGTACTGGAAGTAGTCGTCAGAGTCGGCGATGTCGTGCTCGCGGGTGTCGGCGTTCTTGGCCGCCACCGCGATCCGCGCGAACGCCGTCTCCATGTCGCCCCGGGCCGGCTTACCGTCCAGCTCACGCCCGTAGGCGTAACCACCCCACACGGCGTACACCTCGGCCAGGTCGGCGTCGTCGTGCCAGTTCCTGCTGTCGATCAGCGGCAGCAGCCCGGCCCCGTAGGCGCCGGGCTTGGAGCCGAAGATACGGGTCGTGGCGCGCCGCCAGTCTCCGTGGGCGGCGTGGTCGGCCCGGGCGTGGGCCCGCAGGTAGTTGACATCGTCCGGTTCGTCCAGCTGCGCGACGGTGGCGATGGCGTCGTCGAGCAACGCGATCACGTGCGGGAAGGCGTCACGGAAGAACCCGGAGATGCGCAGGGTGACGTCGATCCGGGGCCGCCCCAGCTCATCGGCCGGCACGACCGCGAACCCGGTGACCCGGCGCGAGGTCTCGTCCCATTCCGGGCGGCAGCCGATCAGGGCCAGCACCTCGGCGATGTCGTCGCCCTGGGTCCGCATGGCCGAGGTGCCCCAGACGGTGAGCCCGACACAGCGCGGGTAACCGCCCTCGTCGGCCAGGTGCCGGGCCAGCAGCGAGTCGGCCAGTGCCCGCCCGGTGTCCCAGGAGTTGGGCGACGGGATGGCCTTCGGGTCGACCGAGTAGAAGTTCCGGCCGGTCGGCAGCACGTTGACCAGGCCGCGGGTGGGCGACCCGGACGGGCCCGCGGGCACGTAGCCGCCGGACAGCGCGGTCAGCACGGCGTCGATCTCGCCGGTGGTGGCGGCCAGCCGGGGTACCAGCTCGGTGCAGGCGAACCGGAGGACGCGGGCGACGGCGTGCTTGTTGCTCTGCTCGCCGGCCGAGGCGGCGACCTCGGGCGCGCGATCGGGGTTCCAGTCCGCGGCGGCCATGGCTTCAATCAGGGTGCGGGCGGTCTGCTCGAAGCGGTCGGTCTCGGTGCGGGACGCCTGGCCGCCGTCTTCTTCCAGGCCCAGCGCGGCGCGCAGGCCGGGCAGGGCACCCCAGCGGGCGCTCCACAACTGGGCCGAGCGCAGGATGACCAGGATCAGATTGGTCAGGGCCTCCCCCGCCGGGGCCTGGCCCAGGATGTGCAGGCCATCGCGGATGGCCGCGTCCTTGACCTCGCACAGGTAGCCGTCGATATGCAGCACGAAGTCGTCGAATTCGGCCGCCTCGGGCGCGACGGCCACGCCCAGGTCGTGATGCAGCTGGGCCTCGTTGACCAGCGACCAGATCTGGGCCCGGACCGTGGGCAGCTTGTCCGGGTCCAGCGCGGCCACGGTGGCGTACTCGTCCAGCAACTGCTCCAGCTTGGCCAGCTCGCCGTAGCTGTCCGCGCGGGCCATCGGCGGTACCAGGTGGTCGACGATGACCGCGTGGCCACGCCGTTTGGCCTGGGTGCCCTCCCCCGGGTCGTTGACGATGAACGGGTAGACCAGCGGCAGGTCCTGCAGCACGGCATCGGGGGCGCACTGGGCGGACAGGCCCAGGCCCTTGCCGGGCAGCCATTCCAGCGTGCCGTGCTTGCCCAGGTGGATGACGGCGTCCACGCCGAACTCGCGGTCCAGCCAGTGGTAGGCGGCCAGGTAGTGATGGGAGGGCGGCAGGACCGGGTCGTGGTAGATCGCGACCGGGTTCTCCCCGAACCCGCGGGGCGGCTGGATCATCACCACGACGTGGCCGAACCGCAGTGTGGCGAATATCAGGTCGCCGTCGTCGGTGTACAGCTCGCCCGGCGGTTCGCCCCACTGGTCGATGACCGAACGGGTGAAGTCCGCGGGCAGGGCATCCAGCCATTGACGGTACCGGGCCAGCGGGACCCGGGCCGGTGCGGCGCTGAGCTGCTCTTCAGTCAGCCATTCGGTGTCGTAGCCGCCTGCGGCGATCAGCGTGTGGATGAGCGTGTCGCCGTCCTCGGGGAAGCCGTCGCCGAGGTCATAGCCGGCCGCCCGCATGGCCTGCAGCAGCCGGACGGCCGAAGCCGGGGTGTCCAGGCCGACGGCGTTGCCGACCCGGGCGTGCTTGGTCGGGTACGAGGACAGCATGATCGCGACGCGCTTGTCCGAGTTCGGGGTGCCGGCCAGCTTGGCCTGCCGGACCGCGATCCCGGCCAGCCGCCGGGCCCGCTCCGGGTCGGCGACGTAGACCCCGATGCCGTCCGGGCCTTCTTCCTTGAACGAGAACGGCACCGTGATCAGCCGGCCGTCGAACTCGGGGATCGCGACCTGCATGGCCGCGTCGATCGGGCTCAGCCCGCCGTCCGCGTCCTGCCACTGCGCTCGCGAGGAGGTCAGGCACAGGCCCTGGAGGATGGGCACGCCCAGGGTGGCCAGGGCGCCGGCGTCCCAGTCGCCTTCGGCGCTGGTGCCGGCCGCGCCCGAGCCGCCCGCGGCCAGGACCGTGGTGATGACGGCCTGGGCCGGGGCGAGGAGCTCGGTCAGGCCCGCGTCGGCCGAGCGCAGGGAGGCGCAGTACACCGGGAGCGCGACGGCCCCCCGGTCGGCGATGGCCTGGCACAGCGCGTCGACGAAACCCGTGTTACCGGAGAGCTCGTGGGCGCGGTAGAAGACCACGGCGACGGTGGGGGCTGGCGCGCTCTGCTTCTTGCTGTTATCAGCCGAGGGCGAGGCGTGGAGGCCGTACGCTGGGGTGCTTTCCGGCGGCATAAAGCCCTCGCCGGTCAGGAGCACCGTGTCGGACAGGAAGGCAGCCAGCTGGGCCAGGTTGGCTGGGCCGCCCTCGCGCAGGTAGCCGAGGGCCTCGGCCACCACGCCGGCCGGGACCGTGGACAGGCTCATCAGCTCGGCGTCGGGGGTGGACTCACCGCCCAGGGCGACCAGCGGCAACCCGCTGGCCCGCAGGGCCGCGACGCCCTCGGGCCAGGCTTGGCGGCCGCCCAGCAGCCGGAGTACGACCAGGTCGGCGCCGTCGGCCAGGGCGGCCAGGCGGGCGGCGCCTGGTGGGTCACCACCTGGGTCGCCCGCTGCGTCACCCATTGGGATCCGGGACGGGTTCGCGGTCCGGTAGGCAGCCCCGGACGAGCGGGCGGCGAGCAGTTCGGTGTCGGCCGTCGACAGCAGGAGAATCGTAGCCACCTGCTGATCCTGTCATGCCGGCCGGGAGTCAGGAGGGGCCGAGGCCGCGCAGGAACTGGTCCAGTTCGGCCCGGTCCGGGGCGGTGGCCGGGCCAGGCCGGGTGGTGGACAGGGCGGCGGCGGCGTTGGCCCGGGCGGCCGCCTGCGGCGCGGGCAGGCCCGCAGCCAGGGCGGCCAGGAAC
>CAXUJF010000166.1:0-10889 GCA_964250865.1 uncultured Streptosporangiaceae bacterium | reverse complement strand
ATCGTGGCCGGGGTGGTCGCCATCCCGCTGCGCGGCGAGACCTACCTGGCCGCCCGCGGGCACGGCGCCACCGTGCGCACCGCCACCGGCCAGACCACGGCCGTGGGCCGGAGTGGCCCCGCTGAGGGCCAGCGTGACGCAGCGGGCCCGGCGCTGCGCTGTAACCGTGGCGTGCCGCTGGCCCAGGCCCTGGTCGGCACCGGCTTCGGCTACCTGTCCGGCCGCCGCCGCGTCCAGGGCGAGGTGGTCAGTGCCCTGCTGCCCCGGATCAGGGACATCCGCCGCGGCGGCTCAGCCGCGGTCGACCTTTGCTCGGTCGCCGCCGGCCGCCTCGACGCCTTCTACGAGCGCGGCCTGAACCCCTGGGACTACTCGGCCGGCGGCTTGATCGCCCAGGAAGCCGGCGCCCTCGTCACAGGCCTGGGCGGCCGCCCCGCCAGCCCCTCCTTCACCGTCGCCGCGGGCCCCGGCCTCTACCAGGAACTGATCGAGGCCCTCACCGTCCTGGACGCCGAACGAGACGCCGACCCCGATTAGGACGCGTCGGAAGGGCGGCCCGGGATTGGGCGGCCCCTCCGACGGAAATTCTTGGGTCAAGCCAGGGCGGGCTCTGCGATACCGTGCGCGGCGGCGATCCCGCGCAGGTGCTCGATCTCGTCGAGGTGGGTATCGCTGAGGTTCGCGTCGCCTGCGGCTAGGGCGGCTCGAAGGGACGCGTGAGCTTCCCTTAGACGAACCTGCAGAGTGGCAGCAAACTCGCCCATGCGACTCCCTTCGGTCAAACACGCGGATTGTGTGCCAAGTCCTACCCCCGGCCAGCTTCGCGCTAAACCCGGAAACGCCGGCGGAATAGGGGAATTGGAGTGAGATCTGAGCCACCTGGGCATACCTCTTCGGACAATGCGCTAACCCCACGGCGAACCCTGTCGTGCAAAGGACTTTGATGCCTGTACACTTCGCGTCCGACGGCGGTCGGAGCTGTCCACGGGGCGCCCGTTGAACCAGGTGGCCTTGGCGGATCCGGCCGTGAGGACACGCAAAAGCGGAGGTGCGATGCATGTCACACCCTCCACGGCACAACACCCGGCGCGCTGCGTGTGCCTGGCTGGCAAACGTGACAGAATTCCCCGCCGGATTCGGGCACAACTACGGTCTTCTGAGCGTTACACCCGCGCGACGAAGAGGCGCACAACGTGTGGAGGGGGAAAGAACCACCATGGCTACTGATTACGACAGCCCGCGTAAGACAGACGACGACCTGACCGAGGACAGCCTGCAAGAGCTGCAGGCCCGCCGGATGGATCAGTCGTCGAGCACGGTCGACATCGACCCGGACGAGGCAGCTGAGGGACTCGAGCTGCCGGGTGCGGACCTGTCGGGCGAAGAGCTGGCTATCCGCGTGATCCCGCGGCAGGCGGACGAGTTCACCTGCTCGCGCTGCTTCCTGGTGCACCACCGCAGCCAGCTCGCTGAAGAGCGGGGCGGCCAGCTTGTCTGCCGGGAGTGTGCCGCCTGAGGAGGCCAGCCCGATAGTCGCTGCGCCTTGTGCGGGTCAACGGGGAGAACACGGGGCCCGATACCGGGAGCGCTTGGGCAATCTGCCGCCGCGCTCCCGGTTGATTCGGTCTACTCGCCGGCTTGGCCGACTTGTCCTGCCTGATAGGCGCGTACCTGCTTGGTCGCGGCCCGGGTCGCGAGCAGCCGGGCGGCTTCCAGCCCGACGCCCGTCACGACCGCCCAGCCGAGCGCTTCTTTGATTCCGACTTCCGGGTCATCCGGGCTGACCGGAGGCTCCTTCCCGGTGGCCTTGGTCCACACGAACGTTATGAGCTTGCGGGCCACGAATGCCGCCGCGAACGCGGCCGCCATCCCCGCCACTCTGGTCACTAGGTCTGTGCGCTGGTCTGACATGCCAGTGTTTCCTCCAAACCGGATCGTCAGATCATTCCACGCGGGCTGGCGTGGTCGTGCGGCCACGTTCGATCACCGCGGCCAGCTCGGCCGGCCGCCGCGTCCCGACCAGCCAGTACGGGACCTGCCCGTCCGGGTCGTCGACCTCCAGATAGACCGCTGACTTCAGGAACGGGCGGATCAGCATGTGCGCGGCCGGGTCGGCCTGCGGGCCGCGCATGGCCGCGGCCTGCTCCTCGTCCAGCGCCTGGACCGAGGTGACGCGGGCCAGCGGCAGTACCGAACCCGCCGCCCGCAGCGCCCCGCCGGTCACTTCGATCACCCCGGCGCTCCAGGCCAGCAGCGCGGCGACGTACCCCACCGTGAACACGACGTAGACGATCACGACGATCACGCCGCTCAGGTTCGCGTAGATCGCGTAACCACCCAGCAGCAGAATCACCGGCACCGCCAGCAGCCACCACGCGGCTGGCACGGCGAGCCGTTCACGGTAATCACGCATGGGCTCAACCGTAGTTGGTTAGATGGCTTCCATGGCGGTGCGGTCGGCCAGCGGGCTGGCCAGCCACGGTAAGGTCACCGGCATGACTGGGCCCCACGAGCCGACCGAGGTTGCCGACGTCCTGATCCAGCGGCTGGATCCCGGCCTGCCGCTGCCGTCCTACGCCCACCCCGGCGACGCCGGGTGCGACCTGTACGCCGCGCAGGACGTCGACCTGGACCCGGGGGAGCGGGCCCTGGTGCCCACCGGCCTGGCCATCGCCCTGCCGGCCGGTTACGCCGCCTTCGTCCACCCGCGCTCCGGCCTGGCCGCCCGGCACGGCGTGACGATCGTCAACGCGCCGGGCACGGTCGACGCGGGCTACCGCGGCGAGATCAAGGTGACGCTGCTCAACACCGACCACCAGGCCCCGGTCAGCTTCCGGCGTGGCGACCGTATCGCCCAGCTGATCATCCAGCAGGTGACGCCGGTGCGGTTCCACGAAGTGGACCAGCTGCCCGGATCAGCCCGGGGCGAGGGCGGGTTCGGGTCCACCGGCGGGCATGCGGCCACCGCTAGCCTGGCCTAAATACCCGCGGCTCCGAGTAGCGTGAACCCGTTACATCGGCTGTTGCAGGGTAACTCCCGGGTGACCCATCCTGGGAGGAGCAGACGAAGGAGCGTGCGAAGTGTTCCGTCGGCGTCGGCGCGAGGACGCGGACCAGACCGAGTATTCCGGGGCGGATGCCACCGGCGGCGAGGACTGGGCAGACGACGAGGAGACCAGCGACGGGTTTGATGCCCACGAGGCACGCCGCCTGTCCGCGAACGGGCTGGCTGGAGGCCCGTGGGACGCCGACGACGCGTTCCCGGTGCGAGACCGCGCCGACTTCGGCAGCGTGCTGGTCCCGATCACGCCCATGCAGCAGATCGAGCTGGCCACGGACGGGCAGCGGGTTATCTGGGTGTCGGTGAAGAGCGGCCAGAGCGAGCTGCGGGTGCACGCGTTCGCCGCGCCGCGCAGCGCCGGCCTGTGGGAAGAGGTCCGGCCGGAAATCGCGGCCGAGCTGGCCTCGGTCGGCACCACCGCCCAGGAGACCGAGGGCCCGTTCGGGACCGAGATGTTCGCGCACGTCCCCGTGCAGCCCGGTAACCCGGCCGCAGGTACGGTCCCGATGCGGTTCATCGGCGTCGACGGCCCCCGGTGGCTGCTGCGTGGCCTGATCATCGGGGCCGCGGCCGACGGTACCGAACCAGCCGAGCCGTTCGAGGACATCCTCAGCGACGTGGTGGTGGTCCGCGGTGACCACCCGATGCCGCCCCGCGACATGCTCGAGCTCCGCCTCCCGGCCGAGATCCAGCAGGCCATCGAGGAGCAGGCGGCGGCTCAGGCCGCGGCTCAGGAGGCGGCGCAGGTCGCGGCCAACGACGCCGGGGATCAGCCTCCGTACCAGATCGACCTCAACCCGTTCGAGCGCGGCCCGGAATTCACCGAGACACGCTGAACCCCGAATTAACGCGCGGTAATACGCCGGTAACGCGGCTCCGATAGCGTGCACCCATGGGGACCCCTGTACGTGCTGAGCAACGGCCGGAACGGCCGCGTGTCAAGATCACGGGGACGGTGCAGAGCATCCGGCATGACCGGATCGGTGGTATGCCTGCGCTCGAGGCGGAGATTCAGCCGCCCAATCGGGGCCGTATCGAGCTCGTCTGGCTCGGCCGGGACACCATCCCCGGCATCGAACCCGGCAGCACGGTGGCGGCGGAGGGCCGGCTGGCGGTCCGCCGCGGACGTGCCACCATGTTCAACCCGCGCTATGAGCTGACCCCGGAGTTCCTCGCCGCTGGCTGAGGCGCCAGCTGGTCGTGCCGCTTGACCCCGCTGGTCAGCGGCTTGACAACAGCTCGGCGAGCTGGTCCTCCACGTCCTGGCTGGCCACGAACAGCAGCTCGTCGCCGGCTTCCAGTGGGTCGTCCTGCTGCGGGACGATGACCCGGCCCTCGCGCAAGATGGCCACCAGGGCGGTGTCGGCGGGCCAGTCGATGTCGCCGTAACGCTGCCCGATCAGCGGAGCGTCGGGCGGCATGGTCAGCTCAACCAGGCTGGCCTCGCTCTGCCGGAACGTCATCAGCCGGACCAGGTCGCCCACGCTGACGGCCTCCTCGACCAGGGCCGACAGCAGTCGCGGCGTGGACACGGCCACGTCCACGCCCCACGACTCGTTGAACAGCCACTCGTTGTTGGGGTGATTGATCCGGGCCACCACCCGGGGCACCCCGTACTCGGTCTTGGCCAGCAGCGACACGACCAGGTTGACCTTGTCGTCACCGGTGGCCGCGATGACCACGTTGCAGCGGTGCAGGGCCGCCTCGTCCAGCGAGCTGATCTCGCAGGCGTCCGCCAGCAGCCATTCGGCGCCGGGCAGGCTGTCGGCCTTGATCGACTTGGCCGACTGGTCGATGAGCAGGACTTCGTGCCCGTTTTCCAGCAGCTCACCGGCGATGGACCGGCCCACCGCTCCGGCTCCGGCGATCGCGACCCGCATCAGCGGCCTCCCTCGGGCCCGGCGGACAGGACCTCAGAGATCCGGTCCAGCTCGTCTTCCTGGGCGATGACGTGCAGCACATCGCCCTCCTGCAGAACGGTGGCCAGGGTCGGCACCATGGCCTCGCCCAGCCGGTCGACGAAGGCGATGCGCGTGCTTGCGGCCATCTCGACCGCCTTGACCTTCTCACCCAGCCAGCGCTCGGAGAAGGCCACCTCAGCCAGCACGATCTTGCCGGTCGGGTCGCGCCACAGCGGCTCGGCTCCCTCGGGCAGCAGCTTGCGCAGCATCTGGTCGGCGGTCCAGCGGACCGTGGCCACGGTCGGGATGCCCAGGCGCTGGTAGACCTCGGCCCGCCGGGGGTCGTAGATGCGGGCCGCGACCCGCTCGATCCCGAACGACTCGCGCACCACCCGGGCCGAGATGATGTTCGAGTTGTCGCCGCTGCTGACCGCGGCGAACGCGTCGGCTTCGGCAATTCCCGCCTGGATCAGCACGTCCCGGTCGAATCCCATCCCCGTGACGCGGCTACCCTTGAACGATGCCCGGAGCTTGCGGAACGCCTCAGGGTCCTGGTCGATGACGGCGACGGAATTGCCGCGGTCCTCGAGAATATGGGCGAGGGTTGACCCGACCCGTCCGCAACCCATGATCACGATATGCACGGCCGTCCTTCCAGGTTGATGCGCATCGCCAAAGTTATGCCCTCAGGACGGCGGTTGCGACACACGGCCGGCATATCCAGAAAGAAAGACGATGCCCTCAGAGGATATGGCGGTCCCGTCGCGCAGCGACCAGGTTGACCCGTCGCGCAGCGACCAGGTTGACCTGTCGCCTGGTGACGAGATCGAGCTGGTGGCCGGCGAGGTGGCGCACGGCGGCTGGTGCGTGGCCCGCCTGGACGGTTCCGGCCCGGTGGTGTTCATCCGGCACACCCTGCCCGGTGAGCGGGTGCGAGCCCGGATCACCGAGGTGACCTCCCGCTTCGCGCGAGCCGACGCGGTGCAGATCCTGACCCCGGCGCCGGGCCGGGTTGAGCCGCCCTGCTCGTACGCGCACCCGGGCGGCTGCGGCGGCTGCGACTGGCAGCACGCGTCGCTGCCCACCCAGCGCGAGCTCAAAGCCGCCGTCGTGGCCCAGCAGTTGCGCCGCATCGCCAGTATCGAATGGCCCGTGACCGTGGAGGCCCTGCCCAGTGACCGGCCCGATGAGCCGGACCCGGGTCTGGGCTGGCGGACCCGGGTCACGTTCGCGGTCCGCCCGGACGGCCTGGCCGGCCTGCGCGCCCATCGGTCGCACCACGTGGTGCCGATCGACGACTGCCTGATTGCCCACCCGCGGATCCGGGATCTGGGCGTCACCAGGCGGCGCTGGCCGCGGGCCCGGTCGGTCGAGGCCGCGACCGGGACCGGTGGCCCCGAGCGGGCGGTGATCGTCACCGGTGGCCGGCCACCCACGGGCCGGGACGAGATCGGCGCCGAAGCGGTCCTCGGGCAGGTGCGGGGCCGGACGACCGTGTTCCGTGGCCGCCCGTACCTGACCCAGCGGGCCGCCGGGCGGACCTGGCGGGTCAGCGCGGGCGGGTTCTGGCAGGTGCATCCCGCGCTGGCCGACACCCTGGTCGCGGCGGTCCTGGCGGCGCTGCAGCCGCAGCCGGGCGACACCGCGCTGGACCTGTAGTGCGGGGCCGGGCTGTTCACCGGGGTGCGGGCCGCGGCCGTCGGCCCGGACGGCTCGGTGGCCGGGGTGGAGGCCGACCGGGCCGCGGTCCGCGACGCCCGTCGCAACCTGCGCGAGACACCCTGGGCCACCATCTACCACGGCGACGCCGGCCAGGTGCTGGCTCGCCGCGTCACTGATCTTGCCCCGGCGCGGCTCACGGTCCTGGACCCGCCCCGCACCGGGCTGGCACGCGACGTCGTCGACTACCTGAACCGTCCCCCTCCCGCGCCCGGAGGCCAGCGGCGCATCGCCTACGTCTCGTGTGACCCGGCCACCCTGGCCCGTGACATCGGCCTGCTGCTCCCGCACGGCTGGCGGCTGACCAGTCTGCGGGCCTTCGACGCCTTCCCCATGACCCACCACGTCGAGTGCCTGGCCACCCTGGTCACCGGGTGACGCCGGGCCGGACCGGCCCGGCCGCCCGTGCTTGGATGGCTCCATGAAACTCCGGATCTTCATTGAGCCGCAGCAGGGGATGGACTACGCCACCCAGGCCAGGGTCGCGCTGGCCACGGAGGAGCTGGGCTTCGACGCATTCTTTCGGTCCGACCACTTCCTGGCCATGGACGGGGACGGCCGGCCAGGCCCGACCGACTCGTGGGTGACGCTGGGCGCGCTGGCCCTGCAGACCAGCCGGATCCGGCTCGGCACGCTGGTCACCGCGGCCACGTTCCGGCTGCCCGCGCCGCTGGCCATCGCGGTGGCCCAGGTCGACCAGATGAGCGGCGGGCGGGTCGACTTCGGTGTGGGCACCGGCTGGTTCGAACCCGAGCACACCGCCTACGGCATCCCGTTCCCTCCCCTGGGGGAGCGGTTCGACCGGTTCGAGGAGCAGCTGGCCGTCATCACTGGCCTGTGGGAGACGCCGGAGGGAGAGACGTTCTCCTTCGCCGGTACGCACTACCAGCTAGCCGATGCACCGGCCCTGCCCAAGCCGGCCCAGCGGCCCCGGCCGCCGGTGATCCTGGGCGGCGCGGGCCCGCCCCGCCCCCCCCCGCGGGCCGCGCGGTACGCCGACGAGTTCAACCTGGGCTTCCGGCCCATGAGCGATACCGAGCCCAGCTTCGGCCGGGTGCGGGACGCCTGCGCCGAGGCGGGCCGGGACCCGGCCTCGATGCGGTTCTCGGTCGCGCACACGGTCGTCTGCGGTAAGGACGACGCCGAGGTGGCCCGCCGGGCGTCGGCCATCGGCTGGAGCGCGGAGGACCTGCGCACCCGGGGCATCACCGGCACCCCGGCTCAGGTGGTGGACACCATCGGCCAGTTCGGCCGGGCCGGGGCGGAAACCATCTACTTGCAGGTGCTCGACCTCAGCGACCTGGACCACCTGGAGCTGGTCGCCGCGGACGTGCTGCCCCAGGTCTAGCGGCCGAAGGCAGCCTGGACCGCGTCGCGGCCAACCCGGGCGGTGGCCAGGAACCCGTAACTGCCCTGTTCGCGCAGTTCCCGCGCGGCGTCGGCCAGCGCACCGAAGGCCACGAACGCGAACGCCCCGCCGACTGAGATCCGGCGGACCCCGGCCGCGGCCAGCTCGGCCACCTCCGGCGTCCCGGCCATGGTCAGCACGTTCACCGGGCGATCGACCGACGTGACCAGCTCCCGGATGTCGTCCAGGCGGGTCAGCCCGGGCGCGTAGAGCACGTCGGCCCCCGCGGCCTGGTAGGCCTGCAGCCGGGTAATGGTGTCCTTGAGGTCGGGCCGGCCGTGCAGGAAGTTCTCGGCCCGCGCGGTGAGCACCAGCCGGGAGCCGCTGCCGTGGGCCGCCTCGGCCGCGGCCGCGATCCGCTCGGTCGCCAGCCCGAGGTCGTAGATCGGGTCGTCGGCCCGGCCGGTGAAGTCCTCCACCGAGCAGCCGGCCAGCCCGGTCCCGGCGGCGAGGCGGATCGTCTCGGCTACCCCGTCCGGTTCATCGGCGAAACCGTTCTCCAGGTCGGCTGAGACCGGGATGCTGACCGCGGCCGAGATGACGGCCGAGTGCTCCAGGGCCTCGTCGCGGGTCACGCCGCCGTCCAGGCGTCCCAGGGTCGCCGCGAAGCCCGAACTCGTCGTCGCGACGGCTTCGAAGCCCAGGGAAACGAGCAGGCCGGCGGAACCGCTATCCCAGGCGTTCGGCATGAGCAGGGGGGCCTGGCTCCCGTGCTGGGCGAGGAACTTGTCGGCCTTGCTGGCTTGGTCGGTCACAGCGTCAATGTATCGACCTGCGGATTTGGCTTGCACCTCTATTAACGGCAATGCGATCGTGGTGAGGTGCGTCTTGGCTCCGTCTCCGCCGGGAGAGAACGGGTCCTCGTGACCCTGGCGGTCGCGGGGTCGCTAGCGCTGCCCGGGGGGATCCAGCCGTGAGCCGTTTCCGGCCCGGCCGGCGCAAGGATGATCGCCCTGGGGGCGACCCCTTCGACGGCCGTGACTACGCCGGGGACGCCTATGACGAAGGACTGTACCGGGACGACCCGCTGGGCGGCGGTTACGCTGCGCCCGACGACAGTGACTCCGGTGGCCACCCGCGCAGGGGCGCCAGCCCGGACGACCTGAACCACCGGAGCGCCGAGGCCGCCTCGGCCCGGCACCACGGGCCACAGGGGCCCCACGCATCACGTTTTCGCAAGAACAACGATGTCCTCCAGCCCACCTCCGTGAGCTCGCCGGGCGGCCTGGTCGGCGGGCCGCCGGACGAGGGGGACCCGCGGGGGTACGGCCCCGCCGGGCCGGGGTACGACGAGCCCGCCGGTTACCCGGCGGCGCCGTATCCGCCGCAGGCCGGGTACGCCTACGCGCCCGGTTACGGCCAGACTGGTTACGGTGACCAGGCCGGGTACGGCGGGCCGTACGCGGGCCCGGACTACGGTGCCGTCCCGGAGTACGGGCCACACCATCCGGACTACGGCCCGACCCACGGAGCCTCCGCCGGGTACGAGGCCGGGGCGGCCTACCCGCCCGGCCCCGACTCCGAGGTTGATCCCGGCCCGGACGAGGCCGGCGGGTACGAGCCGCTGCCGCCGTACGCGGCGCCACCGGAGTACCGCGCCGGACCCGCGTACGGGCCTCGGTACTACCCTCCCGCCGAACCGGGCTACTACCAGGCCGGACCGCCGCCCCCCGCGTACTACCCGCCGGAGCGCCGCGGGCCGGGCCCCGGCTACCCGCAGGACCACTATCCGGCCGCGGGGTATGGCGGCCCGCAGCCGTACGACCAGGGCTACGCCTACGGGGTCAGCGACGGCGAGGAGTTCATCCCCCATTCCGGGTCCGGGACCACCGAGCCCAGCCCGGATGCACCCTGGGGTGGCCTGCTCGCCCCCGGCCCCGTCCCGGCCGCCGGCGACCAGGAGCCGCGCGGTTACGAGAAGAACCGGGGCCGGTACCCGGACGCTGCCGATCCGCGCTACCGGGGACCGGTGCCCCGACATGGCTACCCGCAGCCGCCGGGCCCGCAGTCTCCGGCCGGGCCGCCTCCGGCCGGGCCGCCTCCGGCCGGGTACGCGCCCGGACCCGGATACGGCCCGCCGCCCGATCGCCGCCCGCCGCCGGACTACCAGCCTGATTACTCCTACCCGCCACCCAGCCAGACCGGGTACCAGGAGCCGGACAACCGGTATCCCGATCCGGCGCACGAGGACGGCTACGGTCCCCGCCCGGCCGCGTACCGCGACCATGACCCGCCAGCCCAGTACGCCGAACCGGCTCGTCCGGTCCAGTACGCCGAACCGGCGGGCCCGGACCGATACGACCGTGACGGCGGCGGCTACGACGGCGCCGGCCGTTACGCCGAGCCCGCCAGCTACGACCGCACCGGCTACGGCGACACGAGCTACGAAAACAACACCAGCTACGGCAATGACGCTGGTTACGAGAACAACGCCGGTTACGGCGATAGCTACGACGTGGCCGACGACGCCTACGGCTACGCCAGCCCGGCCGACCCGCCGGCCTACGGCGACCGCGAGCCGGCCGGGTACGCCGACGCCGGTACCGCGCCGTCGGTCTACGTCAGCCCGGACAGCTCCAGCACGGCGCCGCCGGCCTACCGCGACCCCGGCGAACCGGCCAGCTATGACCCGCCCGCTTACCGCGAGCCCGTCGGCGCCGTCGACTCGGCCGTGTACTTCTCCGCCCCGGACGAGCCAGCTCCGCCCGCCGCGCCCGCTCCAGCACGCGAGCCCGCTCCAGCACGCGAGCCCGTCCCAGCACACGAGCCCGTCCCAGCACGCGAGGCCGCACAGCCGGCC
>CAXUJF010000165.1:6977-10965 GCA_964250865.1 uncultured Streptosporangiaceae bacterium | reverse complement strand
CCGCCTGGCCCTCGTGAGCCCGCTCTTGGCGCTGACGGCATCGCATACCTTCCGCAGGCTATGACATTTTCAAATGGCGATGTGGTCTTATAGCTGCATTTCACCCCACCCTTATCTGGGCTCATCAATCGGCTCGACACGGAAATCTTTATTCCGGAAATTTGATTCTAAGTTTCAATTCGGTACATATTGCAATATAATTCTTAGCGATTATCAATATTCGCATTAAAGTGTTAACTTGGCATCAAGGGCGGGCTCTCTGCTCTTGAAGCTCCGTTAGGAGTGAGCACAATGCGAACAAAGATAATCGCTTCCGCGGCCGCGCTTTTCATCGGTGGAGCAGGCGTACTTACCCTCGCAATACCGGCGTCTGCGGCCACCGCCTCAGACACTCCGGTCACGGTGGAGGTCGCCGGGGGCGGCCTGAGTATCAGCGCGCCCACTGGGTCGGTGGACCTCGGATCGGTGGCGCCAGCACTACCACCCAGGTCGTCAGTAACTCGATCGGCACCATCAGGGTGACCGACACCCGGGCGGGCACCGCTGGGTGGGTCGCCACAGTCGGCGCGACCGACTTCACCGGGCCCCAGCCCATCTCAGTCAGCGCGGCTGGCTCGGTGACCTACACCCCCGGACAGGCAACCACGACCGGTACGGTCAACGTGGCCCCCACCACCGAGGATCACCTGTACCCGACGGGCCCCGTGCAAACCGCCACGGGCGTGAGCGGGTCTAACACGGCCGCATGGAGCCCGGTCATCGCGGTAACGATCCCCGCCAACGCGCTGGTCGGTACCTACAGCACCACGATCACCCACTCGGTGTCGTAGACATGAGGAGCTGGAAGCGACCGATGCTTCCGGTACGTCGAGGCCGTTGGATGTCAGCGCCGGTGACCGTGGCTGCGGCTGCGGTCATCGGCGCGCTCGCCGGTCCCTTCGCGCCAGCGGCCTGGGCCGCAGGAGCCGCCCCGCCCGCGACCGTTCAGCACGCGGGCACCGCGCGATCGGCCAGCCCGCGATCTTCGAGCGTTACCAGCCCGGGCGGCGTCGGAGTGCGGCTGCTCGACGTGCCGGCCGACGCGGTGAACAACCCGCGAGCCCGCGAGTACATTGTGGACAACCTGACACCGGGTACGACCATCCACCGGCGCATCGAGGTGTCCAACACCACCAGATCCGAACTCCGCGTGGCCATCTACCCGGCCGCGGCCACCATTTCCCGGGGCTCCTTCGTCGGCGCCCCAGCCCACACGGCCAACAGCCTGTCCACCTGGACCACGGTGAGCCGGCCCATCATGGACGTCCCCGCGGGCAGCACCGCCGTAGACACCATCACTGTCACCATCCCAGCCACGGCCAGCCCCGGTGAACGGTACGCGGTGGTGTGGGCCGAGGTCAGGAGCGCCGAGTCCGGGGGCACTATCGAGCTGATCAATCGCGCCGGTATCCGGATGTATGTCCATGTCGGCGGTACCAACCCGGCCACCAGCTTCACCGTGAACACCTTGACCGGCCAGCGAAATTCGGGGGGCCACGCGGTCGTGCGGGCCCTGGTACACAACACCGGCGGCCTCGCGGTGGACCTGACCGGCAGCCTGGCCATGTCATCGGTGACCGGCGCACTAACGGCCGGCCCTTATCCGGCTCAGCTGGGTACCACCCTGGCCCCCGGGCAATCCGAACCCGTCTGGTTCACGCTGACCAGCCAGATGACCGATGGCCCCTGGAACGCCACGGTCACACTGCACAGCGGGCTGAGCCAGCAAGCCTTCCGGGCAAAGATCACCTTCCCGCGCAGCCCGGGGACCGCCCCGCCGACCGCAGCCCGCCCCACCGGCGGTGGCCCCGGCTTTGTCACGATCTTGGCCGCCGCGATCGTGATCGCGATGTTCGCGGCCCTGATCGCACTGATCATCACTCACCGCAGGCGCAGGCTCAGCTAGAACCCGCCGGGCAAAGAGCTTCCGCGTCCGGCGGGCATCGATCGATCCGGCGGAGCATGGTGATCAATCGACGAGACCGTACTCGGGAGGCTGGGCCCCCGGCGGCCCAGAACACCCGATCTGAACCACGACAGCCATCAGTCGGTAGCCGCCTGGGCGAATGCGGAACGGCGGGTCGGTGTGCTTTGGCGAGGATGTCGACCGGGTCCACAATGACACAGTCATGATTCCGTGGAAGAGAGAGGACAAATGTGACCATCCTCGTGACCGGCGCCCGGGGACACGTAGGCGGTGCCGTGCTGACCGGACTGCTGGCCGCCGGGGAGACGGTACGCGCGTCCAGCCGCGACCCCAAGCCCGGTGAGCTGCCCGACGGGGTTGAGGTGGTGCGGGCTGACCTGACCGAACCGGCGTCGCTGCCCGACGCGCTGGCCGGGGTGCGCAAGGTGTTCCTCTACGCACATTCGCAGGCCGCGGTGGAGTTCGCGGCGGCGGCATGGAAGGCGGGCGTGGAGCACGTCGTGCTGCTGTCCTCGAGCTCGGTGCTGTTCCCGGACGCGGAGTCCAACCCGATCGCGCTGCAGCACATCGCGGTGGAGCGGGCGCTGGAAGAGGCTGGGCTGAGCTGGACGTTCGTGCGGCCAGGCTACTTCGCGACGAACACGCTGCGCTGGCAGTCGATCCGCACCGAGCGAGTACTGCGCACCGCGTTCCCGGAGGGAACCGCCTCCCCGGTACACGAACGCGACATCGCCGAGGTCGCGGTGCGAGCCCTGCTGGACGACACCCATCGCCGCATGGCCTACCCGGTGCTGGGGGCTGGCCCGGTGACCGTGCGCGAGCAGGTGGCCGCGATCGCTGAGGCGCTCGGCGAACCAGTCCGGCTGGACGAGGTGGACGTGGACACCTACCGCAGCGAACTGCTCACCCAACTGCCCGAGGTCGTCGTGGACCGCCTGGTGCAGGCTCAGGGTCATGTGCGCGGGCTGCCCGCCGAACTGGCCACCGACGCGGTGCCAGCGGTACTGGGCCGCCCCGCATTGACCTTCGCCGAGTGGACCCGCGACCACGCGGCCGACTTCCGCTGAGCGCATCGCGCGACGGGGAAGCCGGCTGCCCTCGGTCACACCAGGCAGGCCACCTGAACTAGGCCGAGCCGGGCTGAGAACAGCCGCCGGCAGGTCTCCTCCAGCCGGGTGGGCCTGCAGGCGCCGCATCCAGGCCAGCGCGCCAGTCGCGGCACCCGGGGTGATGCGGGTGAAGGCCCGCAGCCAGGGTTTGGGGCCGTACTTGGAGTGGGAGGGAGCGATGGGTGCGGGCGGGGGGATTCGAACCCCCACGGTGTTTCCACCACCAGGACCTAAACCTGGCGCGTATGCCATTTCGCCACGCCCGCGGGTGGCTGCCGGGGTCAGCCGGGGAGCAGGTCCCTCAGCAGGCGCTCGACGTGGCCGGTGGCCTTGACGCCGTACTGGGCCTGGGCCACCTTGCCGTCCGCGTCGATCACGAAGGTGGAGCGGATGACGCCCACGCTCTTCTTGCCGTACATCATCTTCTCGCCGTAGGCGCCGTAGGCCTCTTCTACCGTGTGGTCCGGGTCGGACAGCAGCGGGAAGGTGAGCTTCTCCTGGTCGCGGAACTTGGCCAGCTTCTCCGGCTTGTCCGGGGAGATGCCCAGCACCGCGGTGTCCGCGCCGGCCAGGTCGGGCTGGCGGTCACGGAAGTCGCAGGCTTGCTTGGTGCAGCCGGGGGTCATGGCGGCCGGGTAGAAGTAGACGATGACCTGGCGGCCGCGGTAAGAGGACAGGCTGACCGGGTTGCCGTCGGCGTCCGGCAGCGTGAAATCCGGCGCTTGGTCGCCTGGGGTCAGCCGCAGCTCGCTCACGTGCACTCCCTGGGGTCTCACCGGCCCGAAATCTCAGGGGCCGTGCTGCTTCTACGTTATCGCTCCCGGCTCGCGGGGGCAGCCAGGCCGTTCGGCCCGGAACGGGCGAGATTGTTTGATACAGATAATCCGGGTATGGGAGGCGCGGGGGGGGCCCC
>CAXUJF010000165.1:0-6967 GCA_964250865.1 uncultured Streptosporangiaceae bacterium | reverse complement strand
CGCCACGTGACAGGGCCTGGAGGTTACGCATGACGTCGTACGTACGGGGGACACGAGGCGCACGCTGGGGGGCGGTGGCGGTCGCGGCGGGAGCGCTGGCGGTGGCCGGGTGCTCGAGTTCAGGCACGAAGAGCACGGCGAGTTCCAACGGCAGCCCATCGGCGTCGGCGTCAGCCAGCTCCGGGACCGCGACGCTGACCGCAGCTCAGGCCATCGAGCAGGCCGCCTCGCACGCCCAGAAGGCGACCTCGTACGCGGCCGACGTGAGCGAGCGGATGACCGGCACCGCGGCCGTCACCTTCTCCGGCACGCTGCAGGAGGAGACCGAGCCGAGTCCGCTGGCGGTGGCCAACTTCAGCTCGGTAACCGCGCAGGGGCAGCAGCTCCAGGGCGGCATCCAGGAGATCCTCAACAGCAGCGGGATTTACCTCAAGCTGGCCGAGCTGGCCAAGCAGACCGGCAAGCCGTGGGTCGAGATCCCGGCGTCGGCCATATCCAAGGTGTCCGGGGCCAGTTTCAGCCAGCTGCTGCAGAACGGCAACAGCGACCCGCTGACCCAGACCCAGATGCTGTCCAGCTCCACCAACGTGAAGAAGGTGGGCACGGCCACCATCAACGGCGTGCCGACCACCGAGTACACCGGCACCTACCCGATCAGCGCGGGGCTGGCCAAGCTGCCCGCGGCGTCGCGCAGCAAGATCGCGTCGCAGCTTAAGACCATGGGCCTGACCACCGAGCAGTTCACGGTGTGGCTGGACGGCCAGCAGCAGGTCCGCAAGATCGTCACCTCGGCCAAGGGCAGCAGCGAGCAGGTGGCGGCGACCATCGTGGTGACCTCGGTCAACCAGCCCGTCAACGCCTCGGTGCCGCCCGCATCGCAGACCACGACCATACCCGCCAGCGAGCTCGGCGGGTCCAGCTCGGGGTCCGGCAGCACCAGTTCCTGAGCGGGCGCCAGCCCTTAAGAAAGGCCCAGCGCGGCCGTGACCACCGGGACCAGGGCGCGGAAGGCACGGCCGCGGTGGCTGATCGCGTCCTTGGCCTCCGGGGTCAGCTCGGCCGTGGTCAGCGTGCCGCCGTCCGGGACGAAGATCGGGTCGTAGCCGAAGCCGTTGGTGCCGCGCGGGGCAGGAGTGAGCGACCCGTCCAGGCGGCCCTCGGCCACCCCTTCGCGGCCGTCCGGCAGGGCCAGCGCGGCGGCGCAGGCGAAGTGCGCGACCCGGTTCGGCGCGGCGATGTCGGCGATCTGGGCCAGCACCAGGGCCAGGTTGGCCGGGTCGTCGCCGTGCCGCCCGGCCCAGCGGGCGGAGAAGATCCCGGGCATGCCGTTCAGCACCTGCACGCACAGGCCGGAGTCGTCGGAGACCGCGGGCAGGCCGGTGAAGGCGGCGATGGCCCGGGCCTTGAGCAGCGCGTTCTCGGCGAACGCGAGGCCGGTCTCGGCCACTTCGGGCGCGCCGGGGAACTCGTCCAGGCCGGACAGGGTGACCGGGACAGCCGCCGCAACCAGGATCCGGCGCAGCTCGACCACCTTGGCCGCGTTGTGCGTGGCCAGCACGAGCCGATCAGTCATAGGGGAAAGACCTTATTAAAAATCAAAGGGACCGGGAGAGGGCAGCGAGCTGCAGCTTCGTCAGCTCACCGCAACCAGCTACGGCCAGATCGAGCAGCTGGTTCAGCTGATCGCGGCGGAGCGGCTCACGCTCCGCGGTGCCCTGCACCTCCACGAAATCGCCCTCGCCGGTGCAGACCACGTTCAGGTCGGTCTCGGCCGAGCTGTCCTCGACGTAGTTCAGGTCCAGCCGCGGCTCGCCGTCGATGATGCCCACGCTGACCGCGGCGACCGAGGTGACCAGGGGGTCGCCGGGCAGCCGGTTCCGGCCGCGCAGGTAGGACACCGCGTCGGCCAGCGCGACGTAGCCGCCGGTGATGGCCGCGGTCCGGGTGCCGCCGTCGGCCTGCAGCACGTCGCAGTCGATGACGATGGTGTTCTCGCCCAGCGCCTTGTAGTCCACGCTGGCGCGCAGGGCCCGGCCCACCAGCCGGGAGATCTCGTGCGTGCGGCCGCCGATGCGGCCCTTGACCGACTCCCGGTCGTTACGGGTGTTGGTCGCGCGCGGCAGCATCGCGTACTCGGCCGTCACCCAGCCGAGCCCGCTGCCCCGGCGCCAGCGCGGCACGTCCTCCTGGACGCTGGCCGCGCACAGCACGCGGGTGGCGCCGAACTCCACCAGCACTGAGCCTTCGGCGTGGTCAAGCCAGCCCCGGGTCAGCTTCACCGGGCGCAGGTCGGTCGCGGAACGTCCGTCGGGTCGGGCCATGCCCGCCAGACTATCGAGGTTGGAAAGGTGGCGAGACCGGGGCTAGAGCGGGAGCGGGCCCGCCGGGGCGAGCTCGAAGGTCTGGCCGGACGCGGCCAGCGACAGGGGGCCGGCGTACACCTCACGGGCCTCGGCGAACGAGCGCTGCTTGTCGGTCCCGGGCGTGATGTGGGTCAGGACCAGGTGCCGGGCCCCGGCCCGGGCCGCGTGCTGGCCCGCCTGCGTGCCGGTCAGGTGCAGGTTGGGCGGCAGATCGGGGCCATCCAGAAAGGAGGCCTCGCACAGCAGCAGGTCGGCGTCGCGAGCCAGGTCGATCAGGGCCTGGCTGGGCCCGGTGTCGGCCGAGTAGGCCAGCGCCCGGCCCCCGTGCTCGAAGCGGAAGCCGTACGTCTCGACCGGGTGGTTCATCCGTGCGGCGGTGACCTGGAACGGGCCGATCGACCAGGTGCCCGGAGTCAGCGGGTGGAACGTGAACGCCTCGGCCATGCCCGGGCCCGAGGACCGGCCCGCCGCCGCCTCCGGCCCGTAGGCCAGGGTGAGCCGCTGCGCCGCCCCGTCGGGAGCGTGCACCGGGATCGCGGGCTGCGGGCCGCCGGGAGCATACCGGCGCGCGACCCAGTACCCGCACATGTCCAGGCAGTGGTCGGCGTGCAGGTGGCTCAGGGCGACCGCGTCGATGTCGTACAGGTCCGCGTGGCGCTGCAGCACGCCCAGCGCTCCGTTGCCCAGATCGAGCACGAGCCGGAAGCCCTCCGCCTCCAGCAGGTAGCTGGACGCGGGGCTTTCCGGGCCGGGGAAGCTGCCCGAGCACCCGATGATGGTCAGCCGCATCCCAGCAGGATAGGGGCCCAAGGCCAGCTCTGGGCCAGCCCCCGGGTGAATCTGGTCAGGCCCAGAGCTGGCCTTCGAGCTTGCCCTCAGCGTCCGCCAGCGTCCCGTCGTAGGCGCCGGTGGACAGGTACTTCCAGCCGCCGTCGGCCACGATCAGCGCGATGTCGGCCCGCTCCCCCGCGTCGGCGGCCTTGGCCCCCAGGGCCCGGGCCGCGTGCAGGGCACAGCCCGCCGAGATGCCGGCGAAGATGCCTTCGGAGTTGAGCAGGTCGCGGGTGGCCGACAGCGCGTCGGCCGAGGACACCGAGAACCGGGTGGTCAGCACCGACTCGTCGTACAGCTCGGGAACGAAGCCCTCGTCCACGTTGCGCAGCCCGTAGACCAGCTCCCCGTACCGGGGCTCGGCCGCGACGATCTTGATGCCGGGCACGTGCTCGCGCAGGAACCGGCCGGTCCCCATCAGCGTACCGGTGGTGCCCAGCCCGGCCACGAAGTGCGTGATCTCGGGCAGGTCGGCCAGCAGCTCGGGCCCGGTGGTCTCGTAGTGGGCGCGGGCGTTGGCCTCGTTGCCGTACTGGTAGAGCATGACCCAGTCCGGATGCTCCTCCGCGATGCGCTTGGCCACCCGGACGGCCTCGTTGGAGCCGCCGGCCGCGGGCGAGGAGATGATCGTGGCCCCGTACATCTGCAGCAGCTGGCGCCGCTCGGCCGAGGTGTTCTCCGGCATGACCACGGTCAGCTGATAACCGCGCAGCTTGGCCACCATGGCCAGGGAGATACCGGTGTTGCCCGAGGTGGGCTCCAGGATCACCGAGCCGGGATGGAGCAGGCCGTCCTTCTCGGCCTGCGCAACCATGTAGAACGCGGCCCGGTCCTTGACCGAGCCGGTCGGGTTGCGGTCCTCGAGCTTGGCCCAGAGCCGGACGTCAGGTCCCGGCGACAGCCGGGGCAGGCCGATCAGCGGGGTCCGGCCCACCGAGTCCAGCAACGAGTCGTAACGCATGATCAGCTGGCCCTCAGGCCGCGCCTCCGGCGACCGCGGGCAGCACCGTGACGGTGTCGCCGTCCTTGACCGGCGTCTCCAGGCCGCCAAGGAAGCGCACGTCCTCGTCGTTCAGGTACACGTTCACGAAGCGGCGCAGCCCGCCGTCGGCGATCAGCCGTTCCTTCAGCCCGGTGTGGCTGGCGTCAATGTCATCGATGAGCTCACCCAGCGTGGCGCCCTTGCCCTCTACCTGCTTGGCGCCGTCGGTGTAGGTGCGCAGGATCGTCGGGATACGAACGTCGATGGCCATCAAACACTCCATAGTGGGCAAGATCGTGACATGTCTTCGGAGCCGGGGCGTGGCTCCTCTAGCGTCCAACTAGGCGCCTGCCGGGATCATTCCACGTCGCTGATTTCCACCGGCTCCTCGGTGATCACCTCGTCGGTGATCCGGTAGGACCGGAAGTCGGTGATGTCGGGGTCACGGGTGGAGACCAGCACGTAGTGCGCGCCCGGCTCGCTGGCGTAGGAGACGTCGGTCCGGGACGGGTAGGCCTCGGTGGCGGTGTGCGAGTGATAGATGACGACCGGTTCCTCGTCCCGCTCGTCCATCTCCTTCCACACCTGGAACTGCTCCATCGAGTCGAACCGGTAGAACGTCGGGGACCGCTCCGCGTTCATCATCGGGATGAACCGTTCCGGGTCGTCGCGGCCGACCGGGCCGGCGATGACCCCGCAGGCCTCGTCCGGGTGGTCGGCGCGAGCGTGGGCCACGATCTTGTCGTGGAGCTCGCGGCGGATCGACAGCATGAAACGAGCCTAGCCGAGTGGGCCTAGCTGAGCGCCTGGACCAGGCTCTCCTGGACGTCGCCGAGCCAGGCGTAGACCTCGAACGCGGTGGCCCGCGGGTCGAGCGGATCCAGCTGGCCCCACTCGTCCTCGAACTCCTCGGTCACCCCGAGCCGGACCCCCAGCGTGAGCCGGACGTCATTCAGGGCCCGCAGCCAGGCCTGGGCCTGGTCCCGGGACAGTTTCACCGGGCCACCGTCCGCGGGCAGGGTGTCCAGCACGGTCTGCGCGACCTCCTGCTTGGCCGAGCGCAGGGACTGCTCGGTGTAGCGGCGGAACTCCCCGGCCGCGTCCGGGTCGTCACGGTAGGCGTCGGGCAGCAGCCGGGCCAGCGCCGGGTCCAGCGGGGCCCGGGTCCGCGGGCTGAAGCCCAGCATCGCGTCCAGCTCGGCCGCGCCGGGGACGTCGGCGATGCTGGAGTCCAGGATCTCGTCCGGGTGCCCAGGACCGGGGTCCCGGCCCGGGCTGACCTGCCCCGGAGTCGCGGCGTCGGGCTCGAAGGCCGGGTCGGTGCGGTCATCCTCAGCCTCATCCAGCAGCGACATGACCTGCTCGATCAGGCTGCGGAGCAGGGAGGCCTCGGGAGCGTCGAAATTCGTCCGCACGCCCCCGCTTGACCGCCGGAAAGCATCCATTCTTAACTGGTTCCCTGGCTCAGGAGTCCGAGGAAACGGTGGCCCACAGACCGTAGCCGTGCAGGACCTCGACGTTGTGCTCCATCGATTCGCGGGCGCCGGCGGCGACGACCGCCCGGCCCTTGTGGTGCACGTCGAGCATGAGCTTCCTCGCCTTCGATTTCGGGTAACCGAAGACAGTCTGGAACACGTAGGTCACGTAATCCATCAGGTTGACCGGATCGTTCCAGACGATCGTGATCCATGGATTGTCCGGGGTGGTTTGCTCGCCGATCTCCGGGAGCTCCACCTCAGAGGGTGCCACGCTCACTGGTGCCTACCTCCCAGTCCGTAGTCTTCCATCGTGACGAATTTGGCGGACAGCAAGTCATCCCTACCCAGTGGCGGGCCCAGCACTGCTCTGCTGACCGACCATTACGAGCTGACCATGCTCCAGGGTGCCCTGCACTCCGGCGCTGCGCAGCGCCGGACAGTATTTGAGGTGTTCGCCCGGCATCTGCCGCACGGCCGGCGATATGGCGTCGTGGCCGGTACCGGACGGCTGCTCGACGCCCTGGAGAGGTTCAGGTTTGACGCAGCTGATCTTGAGTTTCTCCGGGCTTCCGACATCGTGGACGATGTCACGCTCCGGTACCTCGAATCATACCGTTTCACCGGAAACATCTGGGGCTACGCCGAAGGAGACTGTTACTTCCCCGGCTCCCCCATCATCGTCGTCGAGGGCACGTTCGCCGAGGCGGTGATCCTGGAAACGATCACGCTGTCGATCCTCAACCATGACTGCGCCATCGCCTCAGCCGCCTCCCGCATGGCCAACGCGGCCGGAAAGCGGCCGCTGATCGAGATGGGCTCGCGCCGGACGCACGAGATGGCCGCGGTGGCCAGCGCCCGGGCCGCGTACCTGGCCGGGTTCGCCACCACGTCCAACCTGCAGGCCCACCGGTGGTACGGGGTGCCCTCGGCCGGGACCAGCGCCCACGCGTTCACCCTGGTCCACGACAACGAGCGGCACGCGTTCAAGACCCAGCTGGAGACCCTGGGTCCCGGGACCACGCTGCTGGTGGACACCTTCGACGTGCCGCGCGCGGTTCGCGCCGCAGTGGAGCTGGCCGGCCCGGACCTGGGCTCGGTGCGGATCGACAGCGGTGACCTGCCGGTGGTGGCTCACCAGGTCCGGGCGCTGCTGGATGAGCTGGGGGCCAAGAACACCCGCATCGTGCTCACCGGCGATCTGGACGAATACTCGATCGCCGCGCTGGCCACGGCGCCCGTGGACGGCTACGGGGTGGGGACCTCGCTGGTGACTGGTTCCGGGGCCCCGACGGCGGCGCTGGTGTACAAGCTGG
>CAXUJF010000164.1:0-11001 GCA_964250865.1 uncultured Streptosporangiaceae bacterium | reverse complement strand
GGGGGGGGGGGGGGGGCGCCGGGGGGGGGGGGGCGCGTGCGGCCCGGCGGGCCGCCTTGAAGACGTACAGAAAGTTCTCACACAGTTGGGCAGGTGCATTTTGTGCTGTCCCGCTTGATGCTTTACACATGAGCTTCGCTTGATGCTTGACACTCCCGCTTATCCTTCGGGAGCTGAGTGTGGTCGAGCAGAGGTACCGGGCTGTTTTTGAGGTCACGGCCGATGTTCCGGTGACCGAGGTCGCCGAGCGGTATGGGGTCAGCCGTCAGAGCGTGCATGCCTGGCTCAGGCGCTATCGCGACGAAGGCCCCTCAGGGCTGGCGGACCGGTCCCATCGGGTCCGGGTGCATCCGTGGCAGATGCCGACTGAGATCGAGGCGGCCTTGTGTGAGCTGCGCCGGGTTCATCCGTCGTGGGGCCCGAAACGGCTGGTGTTCGAGATGGACCGCCGTAGCCTGGGCACGGTGACCCGTTCGGCGGTCTACCGGGCGCTGGCCCACAACGGCCTGATCGAGCCCCGGTCCCGCCGCCGCAGGAAGCAGGACTATCGCCGCTGGGAACGCCCGGTGCCGATGCAGCCGTGGCAGATGGACGTCACCGCCAGCGCGTTCCTGGCCGATGGCGGTGAGGTGAAGATCGTGACCGGGACCGATGACCATTCCCGCTACTGCGTTCTGACCAGGGCCGTGCTGCATGCCACGGCCCGGCCTGTCTGCCAGGCCTTCACCGGTGCCATGGCTGCCTACGGTATCCCGGAGGAAGTGCTCACGGACAACGGGAAAGTCTTTACCGGGCGGTTCCACAAGCCGGGAGTGCCGGTGGAGGTGCTGTTCGACCGGATCTGCCGGGAGAATGGGATCACCCACCGGCTGACCAAGGTCCGCTCCCCGACCACGACCGGGAAGATCGAGCGGCTGCACCAGACCCTGCAGCGCGAGCTGCTGGGCCAGCACGGCCCGTTTGAGACCCTCGAGGCGCTGCAGGCCGCACTGGAGGCCTGGCGGGGTGAATACAACGGGAACCGGCCGCACCAGTCGCTGGCCATGGCCTTCCCTGCCGCCCGGTTCACCGCGGCGCACTCACCGCTGGGCCTGCAGATCCCCAGCCAGCTGACCGCCAGCACGGACGGCAGCCCGGCCTGCGCACCGGCTGATCCGCCCGCTCCAGACCCAGAGCCAGCACCGGCGCCACCGTCGCCTGGCTCAGCCCCGTCCAGCCGGGCCGGGTCCGCGATCGAAGCCGACCGGGTTGTCCCGCCGTCGGGGAACTTGTGGATCGGCGGGCAGCAGATCTGGCTCGGCCCGGCCCTGGCCGGGCGGACGATCACCATCTAGGCTGATGAGCGGGCCGTGCACGTGCTGCTGGACGGGACGCGGATCAAGACCCTGCCGTCCCGGCTGGGCATCACCGAACTGGCCCGCCTGGCCGCCAGCGGGGCCCGTCCCGCCGGGCCCTCCCCACTGCCCGCAGGCGGCGGGACCGCCATCGAGGTCGACCGCCTGGTCAACGCCACCGGCCTGGCCAGCCTCGCAGGCCGCCAGTTCAGCGTCGGCTACCAGCTCGCCGGGCAGCAGATCACCCAGCGCCTGAATGGCACCCAGATGGCTATCCTCGACCACACCGGAACCCTGCTGCGCACGATGCCGTGTCCCGTCCCGCCCGCTGCAGGCCCAGGCTCCGCGGCGCCCGCCGCGCCAGCCCGATCCCGGGCCGCCCGGCCGGGCCGGTCACCGTCCAGCGGCGCGTCTCGTCCCGGGGCAGCATCGTGGTCGCCACCCAAAAGATCCAGGCCGAAATGATCCACGCCCGCAAGACCGTTACCGTGATCGCCGGAGATGACTCCTTCCGGCTGGTCATCGACGGCGAGACCGTCGCCGTCGTGGCCCGCACCACCAGCAGGGAAGTCCACCGCTACAAGGCCCACGCCACCCAGGCAGCCACGACCCGGCCGGGCAACCCGCCGGGTGGAGGCAGCCTTCCCCTCACTCCTCGCACCAGCAGCCAGGACGGTGATCGTGCTTCCGGTCCTGCATGATGGCGTCGTCGTCCTGAACCAGTACACCGACGATGACATAGCAGCCCACCTCGCCGGGGAGGATGAGGAGACCGCCCGCCGCTTCGGCTGGTGGCCCAAGACCTCGACCCCGGCCACCGTCCGGGACACCTTCGCCCGGTGGGCACATGACTGGGAAACCGGCGGCCCCACGCGGGCCTTCGCCACCCGCGAGCAGGCCACCGGACGGCTAGTGGGCGGCTGCGAACTGCGCATCAAGCCCGGCAGGCCAGCCAACATCTCCTACTGGACAAACGCCACCGGCCGGGGTCACGGCTACGCCACCAGAAGCCTTACTCTCCTTCTCGGCTACGCCCAGTCCATCGGGATCACCGACGCCGAAGCGCACATCGCCGCAGACAACCAGCCATCCCGCCGGGTCGCGGAGAAAGCCGGGTTCCTTCCGGCAGGCACCTACACCGAACAAGACGGAACTGCCATGATCAAATACCAGATCCACCTGACAAATTCCTAGGGCGTGTCAAGGATCAACCGAGGCCGATCTGTAAAAGATCAATTGGAGCCAGACACGGGACCCAGGCATGTCCGCTAGCCTCAACCCAAAAGCACAGCGGCCGTCCTGCTTGATTCCTGCCCGTTTCGGTCCGAACGCGATCAACCCGGCTTCTGGGGAGAGATGGCATCTATCCTGGGGCTGTCGGTAAATCCGGAAGGTGCCGAACCTGTGCCTGACGCCAGCACGCTGTACCTAGTCGTAAGCGGCGCCCCAGCACCCGAGGGCATTCCTGCCCTGATCAGGGCGTGCCAAGAGGCTGGATGGCGGGTTGCGGTCTTCTCGACGCCACTTGGCACCAGGTTTATTGACCCGGTTGAGCTAGAGCGACTGACCGGTGGGCCGGTTCGGTCGGACTACAGGATGCCGGGTACTGGCAAAGCAACTCCTCCCGCGGACGCTGTGCTGGCGTGCCCACTGACGTTTAACAGCGTTAATAAGTTCGCTCACGGGCACGCGGACAACTTCGCCGTGGGTCTGCTCTGTGAGATGGTCGGCTATGAAACCCCGGTCGTCGTTGTTCCGCACTGCAAGCCTCAACTGGCGAAGCATCTAGCGTTCATGGAAAGCGTCAGGACGCTGCGCCGGATGGATGTTCAAGTGCTGTTCGATCCCGACGCCCCTTACGAGCGCCGGTTGCCGCCTTGGAGCGAGGTCATTGCCGCGCTTCCGCTCAGGAAGGTAATTCGGTGAAGCCGATCGACAGCGACGCCGCAGGCCAGCGGATCGCGCGGAGATCGCCGGGCCAGAGCCCGGCGGCGCGGAAACCGAGCACACGTATCCGGCCGCACCGCTGATCGAGCAGGCCATGCTGGGTTACGGCGGTCCGGAACAACCTCTGCCGAAACAATCGGCGCCGCAGACCCAGACGGGCCACCTGCGAGCTAGAGCCCGTTCTGCTTACCAGGCGTATCAGGGCACTCGGTATGACGCAACGGGCCGTCTGTTGCCCGGGTTAATCCGCGACGTAGAGACAGTAAGTCATATCACCGCGCCCGACACCCCGTCCGTCTGCGGGATACGCGCGCTCGTCTATGACACCGCCGCCGCACTGCTGAACCGGGTCGGCGAGCCGTTCCTCGCCTGGGCCGCAGCTGACCGTGCCATGTCCGCTGCCTCCTATTCGGGCGAGCCGCTGCTCGCTGCCGTGGGCGCCTGGCGGCTGTCTTACATCGTCACGACCCGCAAGCATCCGCAAGAGGCTCTCCAGCTAGCCATTAGTGCCGCTGGTACCTTGCGTCGCGCGATGCGGTCACCCTCTCCGGATCAAATTAGCGTCTACGGTGCGCTCCACTTGGCCGCCGCCACCGCAGCGGCGGCCGCCCAAGATCGGGACATGACAATGGCGCTGCTGGCGACCGCACGCGGTGTTGCTGACCGCATCGGAGACGCCAATCACATGGGAACCGCATTCGGCCATGTCAACGTCTCGATTCACGCCATCTCCGCATCGCTGAAGCTCGGTGATCCGAAGGCCGCTGTCCAAGCGGGCGAAGCACTCGACCCGACGACGATCCCCGTCGGACTGGTGGGCCGACGTACCCAGGTCAACCTGGATTTTGCCCGCGCCTATGCCATGCGGCGACAGGATGCCGCGGCGGTGAATCTGCTCCTAGCCGCGGAGCGGCTCAGTCCGCAACTCGTCCGCTACGACCCGATCACTCACGAAGTTCTCACCGGTCTGCTCCGCCGGGAGCACCGGCCATCGACGCCTGAGCTGCGCCCGCTCGCGCGCCGCGCTGGGGTTGTCTGACCCGCACTTTTGTGCGGGTTTCTCGCCCGCACTCATTGATCACTTAGGCACCTTCACGCTGCTCAGGTAAGCCTCTACTTCCGTTGCCTAATCTCATCGCTGGTTACCGGAGACGTAGGCGAGGAGGCGGTCAGTGACGGAGCGAGGCGCAGGAGATAATGCCCGTGTTCTACGAGACCTGCAATGGAATTGGGGAGAGGCTTATCTGATCACAGGTGCAGCCGGGCACTGGATCGCGCACCGGCGGGACAACGGTCAGATGTTGGCGGCTAGCAACCCGGACGAACTGCGTGAAATGATCATCGAGGACTGCGCAGGCCGTCAGGTCCCACGAGGTACGGAACGACGCGCCCGCGCATGACTAGCGCCGACGAGGCTCGCCCTCTTGTGGATGCCTACGTCCGAGCTGCCGCGCTGCGTACTGAGTTCCCGCAGTACGTGGTCAGCGTCCTTCCACGACGGGGTGACCGGCCTCGCTTCGAAGTCGTGAGCCGGGACGGCGGTAGTCCGTACTGCCTAATCTCCAGCGACGCACTTGAAATCTGGCGAGAGCTGCGGAGGGGCAGCGCGCGTGTGCCGCCAGTGATGCCCCGGCACTTCATTTAATGACGCTGCGCCGCATGTCAGCGGCTTTGGCGGCGGGCGAGTCGGCCTGTAGGCCGGGTTCTGTGCACCCGCTTGCGCGGGCCGACGGCCATCCATCTGGGACTGCCGTTGCCGGCAGCCTCGTGCGGCCTACCCGCGAGCATCGGGCGGGCCGCCCTCGATCGCTCGCACAGGAAACGGTTACAAGAAACGCTTCCCTTTTGGCCTTGCTCCGGGTGGGGTTTACCTAGCCGCCCAAGTCACCTTGAGCGCTGGTGGTCTCTTACACCACCGTTTCACCCTTACCTCCGCCGGCCGGAGCCAAGGAGGCGGTTTGTTTTCTGTGGCACTGTCCCGCGGGTCACCCCGGGTCGGCGTTACCGACCACCCTGCCCTGCGGAGCCCGGACCTTCCTCGCCACACAATGTGCTCAGACAATGTGCAGCGCGGCCGCCCGGCCGACTCGCTCGCCACCCTCAGCATAGCGGTGCGCTAGGTGAGAATTCCGCCACTGCACTGCCGGGTGGCGGGCGGGCATTGCAGCCAGGCGTCGGGCGGGGTGTCGCCCTAGGAAGCCGTGACCTCGGTGCGGCCGGGGACCTCGGCGGCCGCGCCCTCCGGTGCCGGGTCCTCCCCAGGGCCCTTGCGCGACGAGGGCGAGGCGAAGGCCAGCCCGGCGGCCAGGCAGGCGAACGGGACCACCGGCAGGACGTAGCGGTAATCGAAGTCGGCCACCATGATGGGGAACACCAGGGTGACGAGGGCGCACACGAACGGCATCTTGGATGGGCCGTCCCGCCAGCGGCCGAGGCGGAAGCGGCCGTTGCGGCGGTAGACGCGGACCAGGGTGCCCAGCCCGAGGAACAGGATGATCCCGAACAGCGGGCCGTAGAGGTAGAAGATCCGCTGGTAGCCCGCCATCAGCTGGTCGAACGGCTTGACCGTCCGGCCGAGGCCCTGATGGCCGTAGGCCCGGATGTCTTGGGTTGCGGTCCCGCCCTTGATCCAGGTGTGGTTCGGCGGGATCCAGATGGGCTTGGTGTGGAAGTAATAGTCGTAGACCGTGCCCGCGCTGGGGTAGTCGTAGCGCTTCCAGTCCACCGACAGCACGACGCCCTTGACGATCGCGTGGGCGTAGGCCAGCGGCTGGGCCTTCATCGCGTCGAGGGCGAACTCCCGCAGGACCTTGTTGCCTTCGATGCTGACCGGGCCACCCGGCACCTCGTGTACCTGTTTGAGGTGCCAGACCAGCGAGCCGGGCGGGGCGCGGTCGGCAAACGGCGTGTTGATGCACAGGTAGCGCAGGTCGGCGGGCGGATCGATCTTCGCGCAGTCGGCGAACGAGGACGTCCGGCCGTACAGGTAGAAGCCCTCGGAGTTGGTCAGGGCGAAGTTGCCCCAGATCGCCTGGAACCAGATCGCGTAGCTCAGGATCGGGACCGCGCAGCCGGCCACGATCGCAGCCAGCGAGCGCCAGCCCAGCCGCCGCCAGAGCACGGACAGGACGAAGACCACCGGCAGCAGCAGGCCACCGCTCCAGATCGTGCAGGCGTAGCCGGTCAGCAGCCCGGCGAACAGCACGTTCCGCCACGACGGACGGCGGTTCCACAGCAGCAGCGTGGCCGCGGCGAACATGCAGAACTCGAACAGCAGGTCGGCCATGACCATGTGCTCGAGCTGGATCTCAAACCCGTTGAACAAGACCGGCACAGTGGCCAGGGTGGCGATCCAGGCCCGGACCCGGGCCCGGCGCAGCAGCGCGTAGAGCATCAGCGCCATGGCCAGGCCCATCAGGTGCTGGGTGATCATGACCAGGGTGAAGCTGTGCAGCGGCTCCAGCGCCTTGAGATAGAGCGAGTAGCCGGTCGTTTTGCTCAGGTTCGGCTGCAGACGCAGCGCGGCACCGATGTAGACGTAGGTGTCGCCCTGGAACACGAGCATGCCGGGATAGCCGAGCACCGCGACCAGCCGGACGATCGCACCTGCGGCCAGCGCCAGCGTGAACAGCTTGTTGCTGAGGATCACAGCACGGACCCGGCTCAGTCGGGACGCCCGGGCGGGCGCGGCGGGCGAGCCCTCAGGCACCTCGTTCTGCACAGGCGTGATCCTATCGGTCATCCGGGGTCGTAAGCGGCAAACCAACCGAGGCCGGCGTGGCCCGTTACGCAGAGACGGAACCCGCCCCCCCCGCCCCGCGTTCCAGCTGGGCCACGAAGGCCCCGGCGTCGTCCGGCCAGCGCAGAAACTCGGCCGCACCCTGATGACCGCGGGTGCCCATCGCGTCCCGCAAGGCCAGGTCCTGCTGGAGAGCCTGCACCGCCGCGGCGGCCGCGGCGGGATCGTTGAACGGGACGATGAACCCGCACTCGCTCCGCTCGACCAGGCCGGCCGCCAGCGGCAACGGCGTGGTCACGATCGGGACGCCGCGGGCCATGTACTCGGCGACCTTGGTCGGCATCGAGTGGCGGAAGTTCGGGTCGTCCTGCAGCAGCGACAGGCCGGCCAGCGCGCCGTCGGTGATCAGCATGGCCTCGTCGTTGGGCAGGTACCCGTGCCAGCGCAGGATCCCCGCGTCCCGGGCGGGCTCGATCACCGCGCGGGCCTGGGCGTCGGCCGAGCCGACCAGCTCGACTGTGATCCCGTACGGGTGCACCAGGTCGGCCAGCGCGACCATCTGAGCCGCGCCGCGGTCGGGTGAGATGTGGCCGACGTAGACCACCCGGGCCTGGCCGTCGTAGGGCGCGGGCTCATCGGGCACATAGGTGGTGTTGGGCACCACCGGGTGGTCCCGGCCGAACCGCTCGTTGTACCCGGTCTCGGCCAGCAGCAGGTGCAGGTGCTGCTCGGCCAGGCCCTCGGCCCGCAGCACACCTCCCGCCGCCACCCGCCGCAGCGCGGGCGGCAGCCAGGCCTTGGTCGCGAGCGAGGCGGCGGTGTCCTCGTGCACGTCCCAGACGGTGGGCGGCCGGTGGCCGATCAGCGGCAGGACCAGCAGCAGCTCCGGATCGTGGACCAGCAGCAGGTCCGCGCCCGGGGCCCAGCGGGCCAGCTGGCGCCGGGCCGCGCGCAACGCCCCGAGACGCTGGCGTCCCACCGCCCGCGGCACGTCCACCGCCTTGACCTCGGGCCACGGGGTCACCCCGCAGGCGCGGAACGGCGCGATGTAGGCGACGTCGTGCCCGGCGTCCAGCAGGGCGCGGATCTCCCGGTGCAGGATCCGGGCGTCGGCCGGATGGTGCACCACCGTGCAGACGACAACCCGCATGGGCGCTACAGCGTCTCGGTGTTCGGCCCGGCGGCGCCGAGGGCGTCCAGCTTGCCCCGGGTGTCCAGGAACAGCTTGGCCGAGGCGGCGAGCTGGGGCAGGTCGTACTCGCTGTGGTTCTGCAGCAGGATGGCCACGTCCGCGGTGACGATGTCGGTGTCCAGGTCGGTGACCCGGCGTACCGGTCGGCCGTCGATGGCCCAGGTCGGCACGTGCGGGTCGTGGTAGGACAGCGCCGCGCCGCGGGCCAGCAGCCGGCGGGCGATCGGCTGGGCCGGCGATTCACGCTGGTCGGCGATGTCCTGCTTGTAGGTGACACCCAGCAGCAGCACGTTGGCCCCGTTGAGCGGCTTGGCGTGCCGGTTCAGCAGCTCGGCCGCCCGGTCGACCACGTAACCGGGCATCCGGCTGTTGATTTCCTGGGCCAACTCCACGAACCGGAACGGGTATCCCAGCGTGCGGACCTTGTAGGACAGGTAGTTCGGGTCGATCGGGATGCAGTGGCCGCCGACCCCCGGGCCTGGGTAGAACGCCTGGAACCCGAACGGCTTGGTCGACGCGCACCGGATCGAGTCCCACAGGTCGACGCCGAGCTCGTGGCAGAACACGGCCATCTCGTTGACCAGCGCGATGTTGACGTGCCGGTAGGTGTTCTCCAGCAGCTTGGCCATCTCGGCCTCGCGCGGCCCCTTGGCCTCCACCACCTGGTCGCAGACCTTGCCGTAGAACCGGGCCGCCGCCGCCGTGGCGTCCGGGGTCAGGCCGCCGACCACCTTGGGCGTGTTGCGCAGCCCGTAGACCGGGTTGCCGGGGTCGATCCGCTCGGGCGAGAAGGCCAGGTAGAAGTCGACCTCGGCGTTCAGCCCGGACGCCTTCTCCAGGATGGGCCGGACCAGCTCGTCGGTGGTGCCCGGGTAGGTGGTGGACTCCAGCACCACCAGCATGCCCTGGCGCAGCAGCCGGCCAGCCGTCTCCGACGCGGCCCGGACCGCGGTCAGGTCCGGGCCATCGGCCTCGGACAGCGGGGTCGGCACGCAGATCACGATGGTGTCCGGGTCGCCGACGGCGCTCTCGTCCGAGGTGGCGCGGAAACCGGCCGCCAGCATCTTCTGCACGTCGGAATCGGAGATGTCGTCCACGTGCGATCGGCCGTCGTTCAACAGGTCGACCACACCCTGGCCGATGTCGTAACCGACAACGTTCAGGCCGACGTTGGTCGCCTCCCGAACCAGTGGGAGGCCCACGTAACCGAGCCCGATAACCAGCAGATCGACCTGCATCGACTGCGTCCCTTCGCCTTTAACTGTCATCCGTACGTTCATGTGGCGGCGCCGAGACGTTCGTAGGCTGCCCGGTAGATTGCCGCGTTGTGTGCCCAGGTCCGGTCCCGGGCCACCCATTCACGCGCGTTCGCCCCGAGTTTGTGCCGAATATCTGAACTGTAGAGCAGGGGCTCCATGGTATCGGCAAAGGACACGGGATCCCCCGAAGTCGCCAGAGCGCCTGTCACTTCCGGCCGGATGATCTCCCGCAGCGCGCCCACGTCGCTCGCGACCACGGTCAAACCGCTGGCCATGGCCTCGACCGGCTTGAGCGGGGTGACCAGCTGGCAGACCCGGTCGCTGGTGCGCGGCACCACGAACAGGTCCAGCAGCGCGTGGTACCGGCGGACCTCCGACATCGGCACCCGGCCGGTGAAGATCGCGGTCCCGGTCAGCCCGAGCTGCCCGGCCTGCCGTTCCAGCGCCGCCCGCTCCGGGCCGTCACCGACGATCAGCGGCCGGACCGGGACACCGCGGCTGCGCAGTTCGGCTACGGCGGCCAGCAGCGTGTCGATGCCCTCGTAGCCGACCAGGTTGGACACCACCCCGGCGACCTGCTCCCCCGGCCGCAGGCCGAGCTCGGCCCGCAGGGCCGCCGCGTCGGGCACCGGCCCGAGGACCTCCTCCGCCCCCGCGGTCGGGACCACCAGGACCTTGGCCGGGTCAACCCCCCGGGCCACGATCTCCTGGCGCATGACCTCGCCCAGCGTGACGACCAGGTCGGCTTCGGCCATGCAGCGGGTCTCGGCCTCCCGGCTCAGCAGGTAGAAGTCGCTGCTGGCTAGGTCGGTCCCGGGTAGCGGCACCGGAACCACGCCGTCCCGCACGGCTCCGGACCCGGCGCCGGTGCCCGCCGCACCCGAGCCCGCCGCCGCCTGCTGAAGATTGGTTTCATTAACTGGTTGCGACGGGGCCGGGCGGCCCACGTCCTGCGCGGCCGGATCTCCGGGATCGCCCCCGTGCCGCGACAGCCAGGTCTCCTCCCAGAAACCTCGGGCTTCGTAGATCACCGGCCGGCCGAAGTCCCCCCGCAAGGCCAGCGCGAGCTGGCCGTTCAGGTGGTTGCTGGCCGCGTGCAGCACGGCCGGGCGGAGCCGCCCGACCAGCCGGGCGGCCAGGTCGTGGCCCAGGCTGGCCGCGGCGTCGGCCCGCGGTGGCAGCCGGTACGGCAGCAGGCGGTGGTACGGCACGCCGTTGACCAGGGCGACCCGGCGGCCATCGAGGTGGCCCTGGGCGACCGGGAAACCGGCCTTGGTCACCACGTGCGGATCCAGGCCGGCCTGCTGCTGGGCCAGCGCGATCTGCTGGGTGCGGACGGTGTAGCCGGCGCTGGTGGTCGGCAGCGCGTCGGTGACCAGGTGCAGCACCCGACCCGGCTCGGGCTGGAGCGACTCGCGCCGCCGGGGCAGCCGCTCGGACCGCGGGATGCCCTCTTCCAGCACGTACAGCTCGCCGCTGAGCGTGCCGAGGACCTTGGCCTGCTTGCGGCCGGGCACCCCGTCCAGCGCG
>CAXUJF010000163.1:9201-11020 GCA_964250865.1 uncultured Streptosporangiaceae bacterium | reverse complement strand
GAGCCGGGGGCCGGGGCTGACCGGGCCGCTCGGGCCGCCGCCCGCGCAGCGGGTCGAACACCGCCTCCCGCAGCGCAGCGCGCAGCGTGCCCAGCACGGCCCGGCCCCGGGGGGCGGTGCTCCGGCGGGGCAGGTCGGTGAACAGGCCGTCGAGCTGACGCCGGTCCCGGGCGCCGAACGCCTCGTCCATCCGGCGCAGGTAGGTCTCCTGGGACAGCCGGCCCTCGGCGAACCGGTCACCCAGCTCGCTGACGGCGCGTTCGCGTTCGGAATCGGACGCCCGGAGCGCCGCATCCGGGTTGGTGGGCGCATCCGCCGAGGAGGCAGCCATAACAGGAGTATCCGTGGCCGGGCCGGCCACGGCAAGGGAAAGGCGGCACACGCGGGCCAGTTCCGGTTGAACGTCACACCGCTGGGCTACGCTGACCGGGATGTCCACCGTGAGCGACGAATCAGCGACCCGGCTGTTCGGTGAGTTCTGCGGCGCCGGGCTGTGGCCGGGTGTCGGCCGGGCCATGGCAGAGAAGCTGCAGGCGGCCGGGATCACCAGCCCCGGCGACGTGACGGCCGGCCGGCTGGAGCTGGTCGAGGGTATCGGGCCCAAGCGGGCGATCCGGCTGGCCGCCGCGTTCACCCGGGCCCAGCCCGCGTACGAGACCGCCGGCCTGCTGACCAGCTGCCGGGTACCGGCCAAGTACGCCGGGTCGGCGGTGGCCCTGCTCGGCCCGCTGGCGGCTGAGACGCTGCGCGAGGACCCGTGGAAGCTGCTCACGCTGCCGCAGATCCGTCCCGACCAGGCCGACTGGTTCGCCCGTCAGGTGCTGGACGCCGGGGCCACCCCGCAGGACCCGCGGCGGGGCCGGGCCCTGGTCGTGCACCTGCTGAACAAGGCGTCGCGGGACGGCCACACCGCGGCCCCGGCCGAGGCGGTGCTGGCCGCACTGGGCCGGTTCGGCGTGGGCGATCCCGGCAGCGCCGTGGTGGCCGCGATCGACGACGGCTCGGTGCTGCCTTTCGAGACAAACCACTCGGTGCTGCCATTCGAGGCCCATCAGCCCGGTGATGCTGAAGAGGCTGAAGACCCTGTAGAGGCTGATGGGGAGGACTCGGGTGAAGTTATTGAACTGGGCACGCTGCTCGCGCTGACTCAGTACGCCATCGCCGAGGACGCGCTGGCCGAGGGCCTGCAGCGGCTGGCCGCCACGGCCGAACCGCTCCCCGGGACGGGCGACCCGCTGGCGGCCGTGACCGACGCCGAGCTGGACGACCGGCAGCACGCGGCCGTGGCCGCGGTGGCCGAGCACGGGGTGTCCGTGCTGACCGGCGGCCCGGGCACGGGCAAGAGCCGGACGGTGGCGGCCGTGGTCGCGCTGGCGTCCCAGCGTGGCCTGCGGGTGGCGCTGGCCGCGCCGACCGGCCGGGCGGCCAAGCGGCTCGAGGAGCTGGCGGGCGCACCCGCGACCACCTTGCACCGGCTGCTCGGGGCGCAGGGCCAGGGCATGACCCGGCCGGGCGCCGACGCCCAGGGCGACAACCTGTTCAGCGACGGCTCCGGGACGCCGGCCCCGGCCGGGGGCGGGGTGCCCGGCCGGGAGGGGAGCGGCGGCCGGGCCGGCCCCGGGGGGTTGGGCCGGGGGGGGCGGGGGGGGGGGGGCCCGGGGGCCCCCGGGGCCGGGCGCCGCCAGGGCGATGACCGTGATGGAGACGAGGCGGCAGGCGCAGGCGCTTCGTCGGGGGCTGCTCGATGCCATACTCCTTGGCTTTCCGCAGCCCGCTCCTTCCGTGGCCGGCGGGCCGCTGTCGGGAGCAATGTTCCCAA
>CAXUJF010000163.1:0-9191 GCA_964250865.1 uncultured Streptosporangiaceae bacterium | reverse complement strand
GCAGTGAGGTCAGCGGCGGCCGCGAAGGCACCTGGGTGTTCGCCCGGGGCGAGGACTGGCCGCTGGACGCCGAGCTGGTCGTGGTGGACGAGAGCTCGATGCTCGACGTGGAGCTGGCCGCCGCGCTGATCGAGGCGTGCGCGGACGGCACCCGGCTGCTGCTGGTGGGCGACCCGGCTCAGCTGCCCTCGATCGGCCCGGGCCGGGTCCTGGCCGACATCATCGACTCCGGCGTTATCCCGGTGACCGAGCTGACCACGCTGTACCGGCAGAAGGACGGCGGCACGATCGCCAAGCTGGCCACCGCGGTGCGCGGCGGTGACCTGGCCGCGGTGGACTCACCCGAGCACGAGGTGGTGGTGGTGACCACCCGCGGCAGCGCGGAAGCCGCGCACCGGGTCACCCAGCTGATGACCGACTCGATCCCCCGCGCGCTCGGCATCGCGGCCGAGGACATCCAGATCGTCACGCCGGTCCACAAGGGCCCGGCCGGGACGATCGAGCTGAACCGGGCGCTCAAGGCCAAACTGAACCCGGGGCCGGGCGCGCACCGCGGCTTCGACCCGGGCGACCGGGTGGTGGCGGTGGCCAATCACGCCGACGACGGCTTCGCCAACGGCGAGGTCGGCACCGTGGTCACGGCGGAGGGTGAAGGGCTCACGGTGTCGTTCAGCGGCCTGCCGGTCACGGTGCCGTTCCGGCTGCTGGCCGACCTGCGGCACGGCTGGGCCATCACCGTGCACCGGGCCCAGGGCAGCGAGTGGCCGGCCGTGGTCGCGGTGTTCCCGTCCGAGGCCACCGGGATGTTGTCCCGGCCGCTGGTCTACACCGCGCTGACCCGGGCCCAGCACCACCTGTCCGTGGTGCACGGGGCGGGCCCGGCGCTGGCCCGCGCGGTGCGCACGATCGGCGAGCACCCCCGCGAAACCCGGCTGGCGGCCCTGCTCACCGAGGCGATGGCCGAAGTGGCGGACCTGGCGGAAGGCTGACGGCGCCATGCCCGCGACCGGGACCGGTAGCGACCCGGTTAAAAAAATTCTGATCTGGGTCAACGAGCAGACCTGGCAGGCGGCCGTCGACGCGGCCCGCGAGCTGGCCCCCGAACCCGTCGCCATCGCGTTGCTGCACGTCACCCCCCAGGAGCCACCGGACGTCGCGCAGGCGGCCTACCTGGGGTTGTTCGGTCGCGGCCGGTCCGGCCAGGATCTGCGGGCCCGGCTGGCCGACCGATCCACGGCGTCGGCCGCGGACCTGCTCGACGCCGCGGCCAAGCGCCTGGACCTCCCGTGCCAGCAAATCAGCCGTACGGGGCGGACCGAGCGTGAGGTGGTGGCCGCCGCGGCCGGCGCCGACCTGCTGATCATGGCCCGGGACGGTGACCGCTCCCGGCTCGGCCCGCGGAGCCTGGGCCGGGCGACCCGGTTCGCCGTCGACCACGCGCCCTGCCCGGTCCTGCTGGTGTGGCCGGAGGGGGCACCGCCGGTGGACACGATGCCGCCGCCACCCCGGCCGGGCGAAGAGCCGCCGCCCCCGCCGCCTTAGCCGCCGATGGCGTGAGCGCCGCCGTCGACATGGACGATCTCGCCGCTGGTGGCCGGGAACCAGTCCGACAGTAGGGCCACGCAGGCCTTGGCGGCCGGGCCCGGGTCGGTGATGTCCCAGCCGAGCGGGGCCCGGTCGGCCCACACGCCCTCGAACTTCTCAAAACCGGGGATGCTCTTGGCCGCCATCGTGCGCAGCGGGCCGGCCGACACCAGGTTGACCCGGACCTTCTGCGGGCCCAGGTCCCGGGCCAGGTAGCGCGCGCACGACTCCAGGCCGGCCTTGGCCACGCCCATCCAGTCGTAGCCGGGCCAGGCCACGCTGGCGTCGAAGTCCAGGCCGACGATTGAGCCGCCGTCCTTCATCAGCGGCAGCACCGCCATGGCCAGGGCCTTCAGCGAGTACGCGGACACGTGCACCGCGGTGGCCACGTCGTCCCAGCTGGTGTTGAGGAAGTTGCCGCCCAGCGCGTCCTGGGGGGCGAACGCGATCGCGTGCAGCACCCCGTCCAGCCCGTCCACGTGCTCGGACATCCGGCTGGCCAGCGTGGACAGGTGGTCGTCGTCGGCCACGTCGAGCTCGATCACGGGCGGCGGCTCCGGCAGCCGCTTGGCGATCCGCTGGACCAGGCTCATCCGCCCGTAGCCGGTCAGGACGACGGTCGCGCCCTCCTCCTGAGCCGCCTTGGCCACGTGGAACGCGATCGAGGCGTCCGTGAGCACGCCGGTAATCAAAATGCGCTTGCCCGCCAGGATTCCCATGGCCGTCAGTGTCCCATGCCCAGGCCGCCGTCCACTGGGATGACCGCCCCGGTGATGTAGCCCGCGTCGTCACCGGCCAGGAATGAGACAACGCCCGCCACTTCGTCGGCCCGCCCGTACCGGGCCAGCGGGATCTGCCCCAAGATGGCCGCTTTGCGTTCCTCGGGCAGCGCGGCGGTCATGTCGCTGTCCACGAAGCCGGGCGCGACCACGTTCGCGGTGATGCTGCGCGAGGCCAGCTCGCGGGCGGTCGACCGGGCCAAGCCGACCAGGCCGGCCTTGGACGCGGCGTAGTTGGCCTGCCCGCCCGAGCCCAGCAGGCCGACGACCGAGGAAATGTAGATCAGCCGCCCGCGCCGGGCCCGGATCATGCCCCGGACCGCGCGCTTGGTGACCCGGAACGCGCCGGTCAGGTTGGTGTCCAGGACGCTGGAAAAGTCGTCCTCGCTCATCAGGGCCAGCAGCTGGTCGTGGTTGATGCCGGCGTTGGCCACCAGCACCTCGACCGGGCCCTGCTCCTTCTCGACCTGCCCGAACGCGGCGTCCACCGAGGCGGTGTCGGTCACATCGCAGCGGGCCACGGCCAGGCCGTCGACCGGATCGCCGGACCGCGAGGTGATCGTGACGTTGTCCCCGCCGGCTGCCAGCCGCCGGGCGATGGCCAGCCCTATCCCCCGGTTTCCTCCCGTCACCAGGACCGATCGCCCCATTGCGTTCCACCTCCGCGCCCGTGCCGACCTGCTGTGTGCCGACAGACCGTGGTGAGCGTATCCGGTAGGTTGCTGCCGTGACTCATGGTGGCCAGCACGAAGTGGATGCCCAGTTCACCGCGCTCCCCTTGCGGGAGCTAGCCGATGCGGCCCGGCAGCAAGCCGCCGACCTGGGGGCTCAGCACGCCGACTTCCGGGCCGAGCAGATCCGCAGTCAGCGGATCGGCCTGTCGGACGGGAACCTGGAAACGCTGTTCGACGCGGACGACGTCGGCCTGGCGGTGCGGGTGGTGGTCGACGGCACCTGGGGGTTCGCCGCCGCGGTCGACCTGACCCCCGACGCCGCCGCGCAGGCGGCCCGGGAAGCGGTCGAGGTGGCCCGGGTGTCCGCGGCCATGAACACCGAACGGATCGAGCTGGCCCCCGAACCGGCGCACGGCGACGTGACCTGGGTGTCGGCCTACGACGTGGACCCGTTCAGCGTCAGCGCGGCCGACAAGGTCGCTCTGCTGACCCACTGGAGCACCCAGTTGCTGGCCCGGGACGGCGTGGACCATGTGGACGCCTCGCTGCTGCAGGTGCGCGAGTGCAAGTTCTACTCCGACGGCGCCACCACGGCGACCCAGCAGCGGGTCCGGCTGCACCCCGCGCTGACCGCGGTCGCGGTGGAGAAGGACGGCCGGTTCGAGACCATGCGGACGCTGGCCCCGCCCGCCGGGCGCGGTTGGGAGTACCTGCTCGGCACCGGCTGGGACTTCGAGTCCGAGCTGCAGCAGCTGCCGGTGTACCTGGGCGAGAAGCTGGCCGCGCGCACGGTCGAGCCCGGCCGTTACGACCTGGTCATCGAGCCGTCGAACCTGTGGCTGACCATCCACGAGTCCATCGGGCACGCCACCGAGCTGGACCGGGCCCTGGGCTACGAGGCGGCCTACGCGGGCACGTCGTTCGCCACCCCGGACCAGCTGGGCACCCTGCAGTACGGCTCGGACCACATGCACGTGGTCGGCGACCGGACAACCCGGCACGGGCTGGCCACCGTCGGCTACGACGACGAGGGCGTGGCCGGCCAGTCCTGGGACCTGATCACCGACGGCGTGCTGTCCGGCTATCAGCTCGACCGGCGGATGGCCGCGCTGCGCGGCCTGGACCGGTCCAACGGCTGCTCGTTCGCCGACTCGGCCGGCCACATGCCGCTGCAGCGGATGGCCAACGTGTCGCTGCAGCCCGCCGAGAACGGCCCGTCGACCGATGAGCTGATCGCCGGGGTGCAGGACGGCATCTACATCGCCGGCGACAAGAGCTGGTCGATCGACATGCAGCGGTACAACTTCCAGTTCACCGGGCAGCGGTTCTACAAGATCACGAATGGGCGGCTGGACGGCCAGCTCCGCGACGTGGCCTACCAGGCGACCACCACCGATTTCTGGAACTCCATGGCGGCCGTGGGCGGCCCGCAGACCTATGTGCTCGGCGGCGCGTTCAACTGCGGGAAGGGGCAGCCCGGCCAGGTCGCCCCGGTCAGTCACGGCGCCCCCTCGGTGCTGATGCGCGGCATCCGGATACTCAACACGGCCGAGGAGGCCTCCTGATGAGCCAGCTGGCTGGGGCGAACGGCGGGCGGCCGCAGGATGCGGTGGAGCGCGCGCTGTCGCTGTCGGAGTCCGACGACTGCATCGTGATCGCCGACGAGACCTCGACTGCGAACCTGCGCTGGGCGGGCAACACGCTCACCACCAACGGTGTGGCCCGCTCCCGGCGGCTGACCGTGATCGCCATCGACCGGCACGGCGACGGTGCCGCCGCGGGGGTGGTCTCCCGGGCCGGCGTGACCGACGACCAGATTGAGGACGTGGTCCGCGCGGCCGAGAAGGAAGCAGCGTCGAGTGCGCCCGCGGAGGACGCCGCGCCGCTGCCCGGTCCGCAGGAGACGGGCGCGGCCGGTACGGGCACGGGCTGGTCGGACGCGCCCGAGCGGACCGGCATCGGCGTGCTGGCCGCCTTAGCGGCCCAGCTGGGCGCGGCCCTGCGCGCGGCCGGGCCCGCCGGGCAGAAGCTGTACGGATTCGCCGAGCACGAGCTGACCTCGACCTTCCTGGGCAGCTCGTCCGGCTTGCGGCTGCGCCACGACCAGCCGACCGGGAAGGTCGAGCTGAACGCCAAGTCGGCGGACCTCACCCGGTCCGCCTGGGCGGGCGAGGCGACCCGCGACTTCGCCGACGTGGACGTGGCCGCCCTCGCCGCCGGGCTGACCCAGCGGCTGGACTGGGCCCGCCGCAAGGTCGAGCTGCCCGCGGGCCGGTACGAGACGCTGCTGCCGCCTACGGCCGCCTCGGACCTGCTCACCTACCTGTACTGGTCGGCCGGGGCCAAGGACGCCGTGGACGGCCGCACCGTGTTCAGCAAGCCCGGCGGCGGCACCCGGGCCGGTGAGGCGCTGTCCAGCCAGCCGGTGACGCTGCGCAGCGACCCGTTCGCGGCCGGCATCGGCTGCTCCCCCTTCGTCGTCGCGCACGCCTCCAGCCGCGATTCCTCGGTGTTCGACAACGGCCTGCCGCTCGGCCCGACCGACTGGATCAGCGACGGCGTGCTGTCCGCGCTGATCCAGACCCGGTACTCGGCCCGGCTGACCGGCCTGCCGGTGACCCCGGCGGTGGACAACCTGATCTTCGAGACGTCGGCTCCGGAGCCGCCCAGCCTGGACGAGATGATCGCCAGCACCGAGCGCGGTCTGCTGCTCACCTGTCTGTGGTACATCCGCGAGGTCGACCCGCAGACGCTGCTGCTGACCGGCCTGACCCGGGACGGGGTCTACCTGGTCGAGAACGGCGAGGTGACCGGGGCGGTGAACAACTTCCGCTTCAACGAGAGCCCGGTCGGCATGCTCAGCCGGCTGGCCGAGGTGGGCGCGAGCGTCCCCACGCTGCCGCGCGAGTGGGGCGACTACTTCAACCGCGTCATCATGCCCCCGCTGCGGATCGAGGGGTTCAACATGTCTTCCGTCAGCCAGGCCAGCTGAGGCGGGCCCGGCTTCCGCCCACAGCGCAGCGGCAGAGCCGCCCTGCAGTGGTCCGGGCCCGGGGCAGGGCATACCTTGGAGACATGAAGAGGGGCCCGCGTAACGACCGGAACGTCCAGCTTGTCACCCAGGCTCGGCGGCCGATGTCCGAGGACATCTCCTACCGGCAGCGTCGTTACCTGATGATGATGGCGTTCCGTGCCGCGTGCTTTGGGCTAACCATTCTGTTGTTCGTGAATCACCTGGGATGGATCGCCGGGATACCGGCGGTTTTTGCGATCTTCGTGCCTTACGTGGCCGTGGTTTTCGCAAACGGCGGCCGCGAGCCCGACAACGTTCGCGGATTCATGGAGTATCGGCCAAATCTCCCGGAACGGCACAACCTGCCTAGTCAGGTGCCCTCAGCCAGCACTCAGCAAGACTTCAGCGACCCGTCGGCGCGTTCGTAACGCACGGGATCGGGGAACGGCTACGGGAACGGTTACCCGCACTGACCCAAGATGGGCTCGTAATTGGGTCTTGACACATACGGGGGGGTTTCCGTGTAGCATTCATATCGGTGCTCTGGTCCCCCGTCGGGGCACCGCAGCCGGCGTTCCGGGCCCCCGTCGGAACGCCGATGAATGCGACGCCGGGTGGTTTGCCCCCGTAGCCACCCGGCGTCGCTCCATCTCCGGGGGCTTTTGACTCTGGCCCGGCCCGCGCTCCTGTCCCCGGCGCCCGCACCGAGGCTCACGGCGTCACCTGCGCGGACGTGTTCCGGCCCGCATGACCGCGTGGTACGTTGGCGACGCCCGAGGCCCGGCCCGGGGGCGCCGACGGGCGATGAGTGATCGTGAAACCAGACCAAGTTTCGGACGAGCACTCCGCGGCCGGGTTGCTGTCCGTAACCTCCCCATCGGGTCAATTGCTGCTGCGGGCGGCCAATGGTGCTGCTTCCGCGATCGGCGTGCTTTGGTCGGCAATTGACCGCGACGGGCCAAGTCCCCGATATGCGCCGGTTTCCGTATTTCCGTAGCTGTCTGTAGCGCCGGTCACGATAAGTCGCCGACTTAGGTTTCCCGCTTTCCCGAAGACAACGTTGACAACAACTCTCAATAGTTCAGATCGCGTCATGTCGGACTCCGGCCGCCCGAAGAGGTGCCCGGCCTGGCCGCCAGGGGCGCGGTGGGGTGGGTGAGCTGGTTACTCGGTTTTGCTGAATTCGGCGATGGCGACGGTCACCATGACCAGGCCCATGAGGGCCACGATGCCCAGGGACAGGCCGAGCGGGACGATCCAGCCAAACCAGGAGACGCCCGGGGCCAGCTGGTGCAGGGCGGCCGGGCTGAGGTTCAGGTGGCTGAACACCGCGCGGCGCATCGGGGCAACGATGTAGGTAAGCGGGTCGATCCGGGTCAGCACGGTGAGCCAGGCGGGCAGGCCGTTCAGCGGATACAGCGCACCCGACAGGAAGAACAGCGGCATGACCAGCATCTGGGTCAGGGCCATGAAGGCCTGGAACTGCTTGATCCGGGCGGCCATCATGACCCCGAAGGCGGTCAGCGTGAACGACAGCAGCAGCAGCTCGCCGATCAGGGTGAGGATCAGGATCGGGTTGTAGGGGACGTCGGCCAGCCCGGCCAGAGCCAGCACGACGACGCCCTGGAAGGTGGCCACGGTGGCGCCGCCCAGGCACTTGCCGAGCACGATCGCCGCCCGGTTGACCGGGGCGACCATCATCTCCCGCAGGAAACCGAACTCACGGTCCCAGACGATCGAGCCGGCCGAGAAGATCGCGGTGAACAGCACGCCCATGGCGACGACGCCAGGGTAGATGAAGGTCTTGAAGCTAATCCCAGCGGGAAGGCTGTGCCCGGCGAGCGAGCCTAGCCCCGTCCCGAGGACGAACAGGAAGAGCACCGGCTGGATCAGCGCGGTAACCATGCGCAGCCGGTCGGTGCGGAACCGGATCAGCTCGCGGCGCCAGACGATGCCGGTGGCCCGCAGATCCTGCCGCAGCCCGCGCTCGGGGACCGCGACCCGGATCATGTCAGTCAGGCCGGTCTGGGCCGCTGGCCTCTGCGGGCGGGCCGCTTCGGTGGTAGGGGTGGCCATCGTCATCGCCTCCCAAGGCGTTGCGCCATGGCCCGCATGGCATCAGCGCTGGTCGCTTCGGTATCCCGGATCGTCCGGCCGGTGTAGGACATGAACACGTCGTCCAGCGAGGGTCGGGCCACGCTAACCGAGCGGATGGACACGTCCAGCTCGGCGAACAGCCGCGGTACGAACTGCTCCCCCGATTCGACCGAGAACGTGACCAGCCCCTCGTGCATCGCGGCCTCGAGGCCGAATCGCTCGGTCAGCTCGGCGATGGCCGCCTGGTCATCGCTGGTGCTGATCTGCACGCGGTCCTTGCCCACGCTGGCCTTGAGGGCCTCGGGGGTGTCGATGGCCACAATCTGGCCGTGGTCGATGATGGCGATCCGGTCGCAGTGCTCGGCCTCGTCCATGTAGTGCGTGGTGAGGAAGATCGTGATGTCCTCACGCTGCTTGAGTTCGTTGATGTACTGCCAGATCGACGAGCGGGTCTGCGGGTCGAGGCCCACGGTCGGCTCGTCCAGGAACAGCACGTGCGGGGCGTGCAGCAGGCCGCGGGCGATCTCCAGCCGCCGTTTCATGCCGCCCGAGTACGTCCGGACCAGGCTCTCCCGGCGGTCCCACAGGCCGACCATCTCCAGTACCTGCCGCATCCGGGGCGCGACCGCAGCCCGGGGCACGCCGTACAGGTCGGCGTGGAAGCGCAGGTTCTGCTCGGCGGTCAGGTAGGTATCCAGCGTGGTGTCCTGGAACACCAGGCCGATGTTGCGGCGCACGGTGTCCCGTTCGCGGACCACGTCGTGGCCGGCCACCACGGCCTGGCCCGAGGTGGGTTTCACCAGCGTGCACAGCATGCTGATGGTGGTGGACTTGCCGGCCCCGTTGGGTCCGAGGAAACCGAACGTCTCCCCGGTGGCGACCTCGAAGTCAATGCCCCGGACCGCCTCGAGCTCTCCGTATCGTTTGGTCAGCGCGCTGACCGCGATCGCGGCGCCCCGGCGGCCCGGCCCGGCGCTGGCGGACGCCGCGTCGCCGGTCTGTACGGCCACGTAAGTACCTCCCTCTGCGGACGCCAGCTGAGCC
>CAXUJF010000162.1:0-11095 GCA_964250865.1 uncultured Streptosporangiaceae bacterium | reverse complement strand
CTCGGTGGCGGTGGGTGAGCAGCCGTTCGCGGTGACCACCACGGCCGACGGCACGTACACGTTCGTGACCCGCAAGGACGCGATCGTGGTGCTGGCCAGCCACGGCGGCCTCGCCCCGGCCCTGGACCACGTGATCAGCGTGCCCGGGGTGGGGCACGGGGCGGTGCTGACCCACGACGGGAAGTACCTGATCACCGCGCTGAACAGCGGCGCGGTCGTGCTCGATGTGGCTGCGGCCGAACGGGCGGGCAGCGGCGCGGTCGTGGGCACGCTGACCAGCACGTTCGGCACCGGCGCGTTCGGGGTGGCGATCTCCCCGGACGCCCAGTTCGCGTTCGTCACGCTGCAGAACAACGCGGCCCTGGCCGTGTTCAACCTGAAGACCGCGCTGAGCCACGGGTTCGGCTCGTCCGACGTGGTGGGCAAGATCGCCCTGGGCCAGCAGCCGGCCGGGCTGGGGCTGTCCACGGACAACCGCTGGCTGTACGCGGCCAGCGACAACACCAACGCGACCTCGAAGGCGACCAACGGCATGGTGACGGTGATCGACATGGCCGTGGCCGAGACCAACCCGGCCAAGGCGGTGAGGACCAGGGTGCAGGCCGGGTGCGCCCCGGTCCGGGTCATCGCGTCGGCCGACGGGCAGACGATCTGGGTCACCAGCCGGGACAGCGACGCCCTGCTCGGCTTCTCCGCCGCCCGGCTGGTCAGCGACCCGGCCCACGCGCTGGAGGCCCAGGTCGACGTGGGGACGGCGCCGATCGGCGAGACGTTCGCCAGCACAGGAGGCCACACCCGCATCCTGGTGGCCGACTCCAACCTGAACAGCGTGCCCGGGGCCGTGGCCAACGTGGCCGTGATCGACCCGGCCAAGGCGCTGCGCCGGGTCCCGTCGCTGCTGGGCTACGTCAGCACCGGGGAGATCCCGCGCCAGTTCACCATCCAGCCGGGTGGGAAAACCGCCCTCGTCACCAACACCGGATCGGGTCAGCTCCAGGCCATCGACCTGAGCACGTTGCCCTGACCGGGGCACCGCACCCGATCATCGCCATCCAGGGTCCGGCATGATTTCAGATATGACTGAGTTTCCGCCCGCCTACTACCTGCCCCTGGGGGCGGACCAGTTCGAGCCGACCGAGGCCACGACCAGCCCCTGGGACGACCGGGCTCAGCACGGCGGGCCGCCGACCGCGCTGCTGGCCGACTGCCTGGACCAGGCCTTCGGCCGGCCGGAGCTGCGGGTGGCCCGGATCAGCATGGACTTCCTCGGCCCGGTGCCGCGGACGCCGGTGCGGGTGCAGACCGAGCTGCTGCGGCCGGGGCGGCGCACGCAGCTCAGCCAGGCCAGCCTGTGGGCCGATGACCGCAAGGTGGCCACGGCCCGGGTCTGGCACCTGGCCACTGTGGCTACTGAGGCCAACGGGTCCGATGGGGCCAACGGGTCTGATGGGACCGCTGGGGCTGGGGCTAGCGGCCGGGAGCCGGCTGATCTGCCCGGGCCCCAGCAGCAGAAGTTCTTCGACGGAGACGAGCACTGGGGCTACGGGAAGGCCACCGAGTGGCGGATCATGTCCGGCGGCTACGCCTCCAGCAGCGGCGCGGTCGACGTGTGGACGCGGGTCCGCATCCCGCTGGTGGCCGGGCGCCCGCTGAACGGGCTGGCCCGGTTCGCGATCGTGGCCGACTCGGCCAACGGGCTGAGTGCGCCGCTGAGCTTCAGCAAGTGGCTGTTCATCCCGCCCGGGGTCACCATGCACCTGCACCGGTACCCGGTGGGGGACTGGGTCCGGCTCACGGCGGCGTCCGACGCGGGCCAGGACGGGATCGGGCTGACCGAGGGCACGATGTCCGACGCCACCGGCCGCTGCGGCACCGTGACCCAGCCACTGCTGGTCGCACCCCGATGAGCCGAGTATGCCCAGACCGCACCGGATAGGTCACACTGGGTACGAGACGATCAGCTCACCGGCCGGACGCGGGCGCTGGGCGCCAGAAGGGCCGCTGACATCGTGAGCCTTACCGGGAAAACCAGGAGCGCACCGGTCGCGACCCGCCCGCCGCGGGCCACTCCGGAAGCTGAACGCGTCCGCCGGCCGACCGACCTGCTGTTGGCGCTGCTGTCGCTGGTGGCCATCCTGATCGTGCTGTTCGCGATCCGCGCGCTGCCGCTGGGCAGCACGGAGGTCGCCGACGACGTCTCGCACTGGCTGACGTACATCCCGCGCTTCCTGTCCTCGGCCGCCGCGGTGGTCTCCGGCATCGGCTGTTTCCTGTTCGCGGCGCTGGCCGTGGGCGTGCTGATCCGCAACCAGTGGCGGGACGCGCGCAACGCCGGCATCGCCGCGCTGGTGGCAGTGGGGCTCGCGCTCGGCATCTGGACCGTTTGGCGTATCCACGGCGGCCCGGTCGCGACCGCGGTGATCCACAACCGTAACCCGACCACGTTCGTCTTCGATGCCGCGTTCATCGCGTTCCTGGTCGTCACCGACCTGACCCGGCGTTCGCGCTGGTCCCGCTGGTGTGTCGGCCTGACCGCGGCTCTGCTCGTCAGCGGGCTGGCCACCGACGCGCTCACCCCGTTCTCCGTGGTCATCACGCTGTTCGGCGGCCTGATGACCGGCTGGCTGATGCGCTGGGTGCTGAAGGCCACCTCGGCCCGGCCCGATATCGGCCAGCTGACGACCTGGCTCACCGAGCACGACGTCCCGGTGGCCGAGCTGACCCCGGGTGATCGGCAGGACCAGAGCCGGATGGCCGGCCGGCTGGCCGACGGCACCCTGATCGACGTGCACCTGGCCAACCGGGACACCCGCGGCTCGGGCATCGTGCGGCGGGTGTGGGCGCTGATCCGGCTCCGCCCGGTCGTCGTGGGGCACGTCCCGCTCAGCTCCCGGGCCCAGCTGCAGCTGCTCGCGCTGGCCAGCACGCTGACCCAGCGGGCCGCCGTGCTGAGCCCGCCGGTGCTGCTGCTGGAGGAGACGCCCAGCGAGACGCTGGTGCTGGTCATGGCCCGGCCCGCCGGCGAACCGCTGGATGGCACGGTGAGCCCGGAGCAGGGCACCGAGCTGTTCGCGGCGCTGCAATCGCTGCACCACATCGGCGTCGCCCACCGCGACCTGCAGGCGCCCAACCTCGTCCTGACCACGCCCGCCGCCGGCTCCGCGCCCCGCGCCGCGGCGGGGCGGGGGCCCCGCGCGCTGGCCCGGCGCCTGGACGTGGCCCAGCTGCTGACCACGCTGGGCCACATCGCCGGCCCCGCGGTCGCGGTCCGCGCGCTGCGGACCGGATACGGGCCGGTGGACGAGCGGGCGCTGGCCGCGGTCATGCAGCCGGTCGCGCTCGCGTCGTGGGGCTGGTCGTCCATGCGGGATGCCCGCAACTGCATGACCGAGGTCCGCAAGGTGCTGCTCGGCCCGGATGCGGTCGTCCCGGCGGCCCGGCTGGAACGCTTCCGGCTGCGCACCGTGATCAGCGCCGCGCTGCTGACCGCGGCCGCCTACCTGCTCATCGGCCAGATTTCCAAGGTCACCCTGCCCCGCCCGCTGGCCCACACCAACGTGGCGGGGTGCGCGGTGGGGGTGGGGGCGGCGGCCCTGACCTACTTCGCGGCCGCCGCGAACCTGGCCGCGTTCGTGCCCAAGCACCTGTCCCCGATCCGCGGCTTCCTGGTCCAGCTGTCGTCGGCGTTCGTGGGCCTGGCCCTGCCGCCGACCGTGGGCCACGTCGCGATCAACGCCCGCTACCTGCACAAGCAGGACGTGGACGAGGGGACCATCGCCGCTGCCGTCACCCTGTCCCAGCTGGTCAACGTGGTCATGACCGTGCTCCTGCTGGTGACGCTGGGCCTGCTCACCGGGACCGGGCTGAGCCGGTTCAAGATCGTGCCCGGCGCCGACGTGCTGATCGCGCTGGCCGTGATCGCCGCCGTGATCGCGATCGTGGTGGCCGTGCCGCAGACCCGGGCCAAGCTGCGCGATTGGGTGTGGCCGCACCTGCGCGGCGTCTGGCCCCGGCTGCTGGACGCGGCCACGCACCCGGCCCGGCTGGCGGTCAGCGCCGCGGCCAACCTGCTGCTCACCGCCTCCTACCTGCTGGCCTTCTTCGCCGCGCTGTACGCGGTCGGCGCGCACCCGGCCATCCTGCCCGCGGCCGTGGTCTACCTGGCTGGTAACGCGGTCGGTTCGGCCGCCCCGACGCCCGGTGGCATCGGCGGGGTGGAAGCCGTCCTGGTGGCCGGCCTGGCCGGCATCGGGATCCCGGCCAGCGAGGCCATCCCGGCCGTGCTGGTGTTCCGGGTGGCCACGGTCGGGCGGCCGAGCCCGGCGGGCGGGCGGTGTTCCCGCGGCCGGGACCGCCACGGCACGCTGTAGCCCGTGGCCCGGCGGGGGCGGCGGCTAGTTCTGGCTGGCCTTCCGGCTGATGCCGATCTGGGCGTTCGGGTGGTCACGCCAGGTGGCGGCGCCGGACGCGGCCGCCGTCTTGGCCTGTTCCCACTTCAGCTTGGCCAGCTCGCTGGGCGGGGTCTCCAGCTCGTTCACCCACTGGCGGGTGGCCGAGATCAGGTGCGCGCCGGCCACGGCGGCGCCCACGGCGGCGATGGCCGCCCCGATCCCGATCAGGGAACCACCGATGATCAGCGGTGCGGCCTGCACTTCGGGCCAGTTCCGATTCTGCGATGAGTTCAGTTCGCCATTGCTCATGACCTCTGCCCCAGGTGAGTTTGTTAAATATGGGAAGGACGCGACCGGGACCGGACGGGCCCGGACGCCAGCCGTTATCCCCATTACACCGAATCCGACACCCGTGCCCTTGCCCGGGACCGCCAGCGGTGTTTGGCTGACCAGGAGGTGATGGATGAGCATCTACGACGAGCGTCCGTGGCTGGCCCGTTACGACGCGGGGCAGCCAACCGACCTCGGCGTCGAGCACGAGACCGCGCTGGCCATGTTCGGGGCCTGCGTGCGGCAGGATCCGGGCGCACCGATGATCCGGTATTTCGACGGCATGCTGACCCGGCGGGACCTGGACGAGGCGGCCGGCGCGTTCGCCGCGGCCCTGATCGCTTCGGGTTTCCGCCGCGGCGAGCGGGTCGCGCTGTACCTGCAGAACGTCCCCCAGTTCCTGATCGCGATGATCGGCACCTGGAAGGCGGGCGGCATCGCGGTCGCGGTCAACCCGATGAACCGGCAGCGCGAGCTGGAGATGATCCTGGAGGACTCCGGGGCCAGCGTGCTGGTCGCCCTGGAGGACCTGTACCAGAACGTGGCCGTGCACGTGGTCGCCCGGACCAGCGTGCGGCAGGTCATCACCACCTCGGCGCTGGAGTACCAGACCCGGGGTGACCGCCGGGTGCTCGGCGGCCTGGGCTGGCACCGGGCCGAGGGTACGGACGACATGGCCTCGCTGATCCGGCAGTTCCGCGGCCAGCCGCCGCCGGACCCCGGGCTGGGCGCCGACAACGTGGCCTTCCTGACCTACACGTCCGGCACCACCGGCCCCCCGAAGGGGGCCATGACCACGCACCGCAACATCGTGTTCAACGCCCAGACCTACCGGAACTGGATCGGCATCAGCCGGGCCGACGTGATCCTGGGCGTAGCCCCGCTGTTCCACATCACCGGTTCGATCGGGCACGTGGCCCTGTCCCTGCTGACCGGGGCGACGCTGGTGCTCACCTACCGGTTCGACCCGGCGCTGGCGCTGGAGACCATCCGGGACGAGCAGGTCACGTTCACCATCGGCTCGATCACCGTGTTCATCGCGCTGATGAACGCGCCCGGGGCCGACCCGGCGGCGCTGGCCTCGCTGTCCAAGATCTACTCCGGCGGGGCCCCGATCCCGCCCAGCACGGTCATCGCCTTCGAGAAGATGTTCGGCCAGTACATCCACAACATCTACGGGCTGACCGAGACCACGTCGCCGTCGCACGCCACCCCGATGTACGGGCGGGCCCCGGTCGACCCGGCCTCGGGCGCGCTGTCGGTGGGCGTGCCGGTCTACAACACCGTCGTGCGCATCATCGGCGAGGACGGCCGCGAGCTGCCGGCCGGCGAGATCGGCGAGCTGGTCACCGAGGGCCCGCAGATCGTGGCCGGGTACTGGAACAAGCCCGCGGAGACGGCCCAGGCCCTGCCCCGGGGCGCGCTGCACACCGGCGACGTCGGTTTCATGGACGCCGGCGGCTGGTTCTACATCGTGGACCGGAAGAAGGACCAGATCAACGTGGCCGGCTACAAGGTCTGGCCGCGCGAAGTCGAGGACGTCCTGTACGAGCATGCTGCGGTGCGGGAGGCGGCCGTGGTCGGGGTGCCGGATTCGTACCGGGGCGAGACGGTCAAGGCCTACGTCAGCGTCAAGCCCGGGCACGGTCACGGCTACGAGGGGACGCTCGAGGCACTGCCGGACGAGCTGATCGTGCACTGCAAGGAGCGGCTGGCCGCCTACAAGTACCCCCGGCAGGTGGAAATCCTGACCGAGCTGCCCAAGACCGCGACCGGGAAGATCCTCCGCCGCGAGCTGCGGGACATGGCCCGGCAGGGCGACGTGATCACCGTGATTGACCAGCGCTAGCCCGATACCCCTCGATTCAATGGAGAGTCAGCATGGGCCAAGATCTCAGCGTCACGATCATTCCCTGCGGTGCGATGACCGCCGACATCACCTGGCTGCTGCTGGCGCCGGGCCGGGCGATGCGCACCCGGCAGAACAAGACCGCCCCGGCGGAGTGGACCGACGTGCCCAGCCACTGCGTGCTGGTCGACACCCCGGAGGGCCGGCTGCTGTGGGACACCAGCTGCCCCCGGGACTGGGAGCAGCGCTGGGCCCCGACCGGGCTGCACGACTTCTTCCCCTACGACCACGTCTCCGAGGAGGAGTACCTCGACTCGCGCCTGAAGCAGCTCGGCTTGGCCCCGGCCGACCTGGATTACGTCGCCTTCTCGCACCTGCACTTCGACCATGCGGGTAACGCCCAGCTGTTCAAGGACTCCGGGGCCCGGCTGATCTGCAGCGACAAGGAGAAGGAGTTTGCGTTCGGGTTCGACGGCCCGTTCACCGGCGCGCACATCAAGGACGACTACGCCGGCCTGGACTTCGAGACGGTCTCCGGTGACGCCGAGTTCCTGCCCGGGGTCAGCTTCATCCAGACCCCGGGCCACACGCCGGGGAGCATGTCGATGCGGATCGACCTGCCCGAATCGGGCACGATGATCTTCACCGCGGACGCGGTCTACATGGGGGCCAGTTACGGGCCCCCCGCCGTGCCCGCGGCCATCGTCAACAACCTGGAGCAGTTCTACTCCTCGGTGCAGAAGCTGCGCGGGATCGCCACCGAGGCCGACGCCACGCTGGTCTTCGGGCACGACCCGGAGCAGATCCGGCAGCTGCGGACCGCGCCGGACGGGAGCTACCGCTGATGAGCGAGTCGCAGATCGAAGCTCATGCCGACGCCCTGACTGAGGAGACCATCTTCACCTGGGGCGCGCCGCCGCTGAAGTTCGGCGCCGGCGCGGTGGACGAGACCGGGTTCGAGATGGCCCAGTTCGGGGCCAAGCGGGTGCTGATCCTCACTGATCCGAGCATCAACGCGCTCGGCATCCCGGCCCGGATCGCCGACTCGCTGACCCGGTACGGGATCACCTCCGAGATCTTCGACGGCGTGCACGTCGAGCCGACCGACGACAGCATGGACAAGGCGGCCGGTTACGCCCGGCAGCAGGGGCCGTGGGACGGCTTCATCGCGGTCGGCGGCGGCTCGTCCATCGACACGGCCAAGGCGGTGAACCTGCTCACCACCGACGGCGGCGAGCTGATGGACTACCTGAACGCCCCGATCGGCGAGGGCCGGGCCCCGCAGCGTCAGCTGAAGCCGCTGATCGCGGTGCCGACCACGGCGGGAACCGGCTCGGAGAGCACGGCCATGTGCGTGCTCGACGTCCTGTCCATGCGGGTAAAGACCGGCATCAGCCACTGGCGGCTGCGGCCCACGCTGGCGATCATCGACCCGCTGGTGTCGCTTTCGCTGCCGCCGGAGGTCACCGCGGCGGCGGGCATGGACATCGTCTGCCACGCGGTGGAGTCCTACACCGCCCGCTGGTACACCAGCTTCGACCGGAAGAAGCCCGAGCAGCGGGTCACCTACTGCGGGTCCAACCCGATCTCGGACCTGTGGAGCGAGCGGTCGCTGGCGCTGATCGCCCGGTCGTTCCGCACCGCGGTCCACGACGGTTCCGACCTGGCCGCGCGCAGCGACATGACGATGGCCGCGACGTTCGCCGGCATGGGCTTCGGCAACTCCGGCGTGCACATCCCGCACGCCAACGCCTACCCGATCGCCGGCATGGTCAAGGACTTCCGGCCCGCGGGCTACCCGCAGCAGGAGCCGATGGTGCCGCACGGCATGTCGGTCTCGCTGACCGCACCGGAGGCGTTCCGGTTCAGCTTCTCCAGCGCCCCGGAGCGGCACCTGCGCGCGGCGGCCATGCTCGCGCCGGGCCAGGATACGCTGAACGACGCCAGCGAGCAGCTGCCGTCGGCGATGGTCGAGCTGATGCGGGACATCGGCATCCCGAACGGCATCGGGGCGGTGGGCTACACCGAGTCCGACGTGCCGGACCTGGTGCCGGGCACGATGAAGCAGCAGCGGCTGCTGGCCACCTGCCCGCGCCCGGTCGACGCGGACGACATCGCCGGGATCCTGACCCGGTCGATCGAGAACTGGTGATCGCGATGCCGCTGTATGACTACCGCTGCCCGCAGGGGCACCACTTCGAGCGGCTGGCCCCGATGAGCGGCGGGGACGCGGCGCCCTGCCCCCGCTGCGGCGTCGCTGCGGCCAAGGTGCCGTCCCGGGTCGCGCTCGGCGGCCAGGCCAGCCCGGGACCCAGCCGGGAGCAGATGCCGCAGACCTGGCGTGGCACCTACGAGGGAAATCCCGAGTACGTCGGCCAGCTGCGCCGCCAGTGGGAGGGCCGGGCCAAACTGGAGGAGAAGTACCCGGAGCTGCGCGGCGACCAGCGGCCGGTGCTGGCCCACGAGGGCCAGTACCACGACCACCCGCTCCGGGCGGGCGACGTGCCGACTACGCTTGCACAACATGACAGCGGCGCCGCAGGACCTAGCGGCTGACCTGGCCCGGGAAGTTCAGGGCGAGGTCCGGTTCGACTCGGCCAGCCGGGGCGCGTTCGCCGCCGACGCCTCCAACTACCGGCACGTCCCGGTCGGGGTCGTGCAGCCGGTGCGCACCGACGACGTGCTGGCCACGATCGAGATCTGCCGGCGGCACGACGTGCCGGTGCTGCCCCGCGGCGCCGCGACCAGCATCGGCGGCCAGGCCGTCAACGAGGCCGTGGTCATCGACTTCTCCCGGCACCTGCGGTCGGTGCTGAGCATCGACCCCGAGGCCAGGACGGCCCGGGTCCAGCCCGGGGTGGTGCTGGACGACCTGCGCGCGGCCGCCGCCGCCCACGGCCTGACCTTCGGCCCCGACCCGTCCACCCACAACCGGTGCACGCTCGGCGGCATGATCGGCAACAACGCCTGCGGGTCGCACTCGGTGGCCTGGGGCAAGACCGTGGACAACGTGCGCGACCTGACCGTCGTCGCCTACGACGGCACCCAGCTGGTGGCCGGGCCCACCGGGCCCGACGAGCTGCTCCGGCTGCGCCGGCAGGCGGGACGCATCGGCGAGCTGTACCGCGGCCTGAGTGACCTGGCCGACCGGCACGAGACCGCCATCCGGACCCAGTTCCCGCAGCTCACCCGCCGGGTGTCCGGCTACAACCTGGACCAGCTGCTGCCCGAGAACGGCTGGAACCTGGCCCGGGCCCTGGTCGGCACCGAGGGCACCTGCGTCACCCTGCTGGAAGCCACGGTCGAGCTGGTCCCCACCCCGGCGGTCCGGGTGCTGACCGTGGTCGGCTACCCGGGCGCGTTCGGGGCGGCGGACAACGCCCCCGGGTTCCTGGACCTGGCCCCGCTGACCATCGAGGGCATGGACGTGGCCCTGATCGCCGCGCTGCGGGCGGCCCGGCCCGCCGACCAGCGCTACCAGCTGCTGCCGGACGGCGAAGGCTGGCGGTTCATCGAGACCGGCGGGGCCCGCGCCGGGCGGTTTTCCCCCCCCCCCGGGGGGCCCCGCGGGGCCCACCCCCCCGCGAGCGCCCAGGCCATCGCCGACCGGGCCGCGCAGACCGGCGGGACCAGCCGGATCGTCACCGACCCGGTCCAGGCCCGGACGCTGTGGGGCATCCGCGAGGCCGGGGCCGGCATCCTGACCCGGGGCGCCGACGGCCGGGAGGCCTGGCCCGGCTGGGAGGACACCGCGGTCCCGCCCGAGCAGCTCGGCCCGTACCTGCGGGAGTTCCGCAAGCTGATGGACGACCACGGCCGGCGCGGGGCCTACTACGGCCACTTCGGCGACGGCTGCGTGCACATCCGGATCGACTTCGACCTGATCACCGAGCCCGGCATCGCCGGCTTCCGCCGGTTCATCGAGGAGGCCGCCGACCTGGTCACCGCGCGCGGCGGCTCGCTGTCCGGTGAGCACGGGGACGGCCAGGCCCGCGCCGAGCTGCTGCCGCGGATGTACCCGCCGGAGCTGATCGACGCCTTCGCCGAGTTCAAGGCGATCTGGGACCCGAGGGACCGGATGAACCCGGGCACCATCATCCGGCCCCGCAAGCTCGACGCTGATCTGCGGGTGTTCGTGGACGGCCCGCGCCCCGCCGGCCGGCCCCAGCTGGCTCTGACCCACGACCACGGCAGCCTGGAGGCGGCCACCCGCCGCTGCGTCGGGGTCGGCGCCTGCCTGTCCGCGTCCGGCGGCGTGATGTGCCCCAGCTTCCGGGCCACCGGGGACGAGCAGCACTCCACCCGCGGCCGGGCCCGGTTGCTGTTCGAGTTCGCCAGCGGCCGGGCCGGGGTCGACGCCGCCCACGCTGACGACGTGGCGGGCGCGCTCGACCTGTGCCTGTCCTGCAAGGGCTGTAAGCGGGACTGCCCGGTCGGCGTGGACATGGCCGCCTACAAGAGCGAGTTCCTGGCCCAGCGCTACGCCGGCCGCCGGCGGCCGGTGACGCACTACTCGCTGGGATGG
>CAXUJF010000161.1:6500-11111 GCA_964250865.1 uncultured Streptosporangiaceae bacterium | reverse complement strand
CTTCTAAGCAGCCGGTCGCAGGTTCGAGTCCTGCCGGGCGCGCTGGCCGGAATCCCAGGTCAGAGCGGGTGTTCGGTGGGCTGTTGCTGGCCCTCATGAGGCTGGCTTCGGGCTCCGTGCCCGTTGCGTGCCCGATCGCTGGTTGGGTGGCCCCTTTAGCTCGGCCGCGGCTCTCCGGCTCAGCGCGGCGGCGATGGCATGCTGGCGCTCGTCGCTGCCGTGCAGGTAGATGAGGGCGGCCCGCGGCGAGGAATGGCCCATACGATCCATCAGCTCGCGGAGGTTGGCGCCCGCGTTTGCCGAAAGCGTGTTGCCGGTATGCCGCAGGTCGTGGAAATGGATGGGAGGCAGCCCGGCCTTCTGGAGCGCGGGTAGCCAGACGCGGCGGCGGAAGTTGGTGTGCCGCAGCGGGCCGCCGCCGGGACTGGTGAACAAGAGGCCGTCGTCGCCGGGGGCGGCGTGAGTCATGATGTGCAGCGCCAGGTCCGGCATGATCACCTCGGGGATGGCCACAGCGCGCACGCCTGCCTCGGACTTGGGCGGCCCGAAGGTAAAGCCGCCGCCGGGTTGCTCGCTCAGCTGACGCGTGACGCGGATCGTCCGGGCCTGCACGTCGATGTCGCTGCGGCGCAGTGCGGCCAGCTCACCCCAGCGCAGGCTGCCGAACACCGCGAGCAGAACCAGGGCACGGTACCGGGGGCTGGCTGCGTCCGCCAGGACGCCGACCTGGGCGATGGTCAGCACCGGGCGTTCCGGTGACTTCTCCTGGCCGCCACCCCTGATCCGGCACGGGTTGCGCTTGATCAACCCGTCGTCCACGGCCGTGTTCATGATCGCTTTGAGCAGCCGGTAGGCCTTGGCCGCGGTGACCGCACTGGTGCCGCCGTCGAGGAGGTCCTTGCGCCAGCGCCGGATGTTGGGCTCCTTGATGTCGGCCAGGGCGCGGGCCTCGAAGGTCGGCCCGAGGTGGCAGCGGAGCAGGTACCGGTACAGCTTGATCGTCTTGAACCGCAGGGCGGGCCGTTCGGCGATCCAGTCCTGGGCGTACTGGCCGAACAGCACGCGGCCCGCGTCCGGGTCGGTCCAGTCGCCCTTGAGGACATCGGCCTCAGTGACGGTCAGCCAGCGCTCGGCGCTGGTCTTGGACTCGAACGTGTGTGGGGCAGGCCGGTCGATGCCGTCCGGGCCCTTGTACCGGGCCTGCCAGCGACCTGACGGCAGCTCACGGACGCGGCCGAACCGCCGTTTGCTCTTGTCCGGCATCAGGCCGCCCTCCTTCGGGGATGTTCGACCGGAGCGACGCGGCCCGCTTTGATGAAGGCAGCCAACGCGGACTCGCTGACGCGTACATGACGGCCGACCTGGACGAACTCGATGCGGCGCTCCGCGATCAGACGGCGCGGGAAACGCTCGCTGGTACCGAGGATCGCCGCGACCTCTGACAGAGCGAGGAGCCGCTCCGGGGCCGGGCTCTGAGGCTGGGCAGTCATGCGGCCTCCCCGGTTGCCGAATGATCTGCAGCTGATTGGAGACCCGCTCGGCGTCTGGCTTCGGCGCATGGCCTGGGCATCAGCACGCTTTTCGATCCACCACTTCTGATCCTCGGTGGCCGGGTCGGGGTCGATGAACGGTTCGGCTTCCAGGTGCCAGCCTTCCCGGCATTGGGCGGCCCGGAGTGTTCGGGCTCGTTCAGCGCAGGCCGGGCACACGCTGGCCAGGGTGTGGCCGCAGGGCACAAGGACCGGCTCGGTCTGGCCGGTGGCGAGGTTGGTGCGGCGAAGCTGGAAGGGCCGGATGCAGGCGCCGTGCTCGACGGCCAGGTCCCGCACCACGTCCCGGGCCAGCGGCATGGCTAGCCGCTCGGCTCGGGTCTTCCGCGATACGTCCAAATCGGTCTCCTTGGTGGAGGGATGAGGGAGCAGCGCGATAGGTCACCCAATGGCTCAGTGCGTCAGGAAAGAAAGGTCCGGCGGGTGATGGCCGGGGAAGGGGTCGGCGGAAGCGGCCCCGGAAAACGCCGTGGCTTGTGTCAGCTCGCGGCCTTGGCCTGCGAGCTGCGAGCCTTCAGGCGGATGGGTCGGTATCGGTGCGCTCGGGCCCAGCGGAGGGCGGAGGGCAGTTGCGAGCGGTGTCGGTGGCGGCCTTGAGCCGCCAATGGCAGCGGACCAGCTTGCCGCCGCTGCTGTCCGGCCGCCAGATCAGGCGATCGCAGAGCGCCTCGACCAAGGCCAGGCCCCGGCCTGCTTCGGCCAATTGCATGATCTCCAGATCGTCGGCGTCAGTGTCGATTAACGCGACTGGCAGCCTGGAGTCTGCCGTCCCAATACGGCGTGGCATCCGCACGTCTTGGTCGCGGACTTCGGCGCTCAGGAACTGGCCCGGCACCCACAACAGGAACAGTTCGGCGATCGGTGAAGTCGTGGCGTGCTCGTAGACGTTGGCCACCAGTTCCGACACGCAGCTCACCACGTCGTCGGCCCGCCCGCCGAGCTGCCATCCGCCCACCACCGCTTCGACCACGCGGCGGGCACGCTGGGCGGCCCGCGGTTCGACCCGCAGCCGGAACTGGAGGAACTCCGTGTCACCGTCCTTCATGACGCCTGCTCATTGGGACGCAAGGTCCCGCACAGTTTGCCGCCTCCGCTGATGCGACCGCCCCGACCATTCGTAGCCTCCGTAATCATGAGGCTTGAGCCACTCACTTAAGTGGCTCAAGCCAGTACGACTTGTTCCAGTAGACCACATCAGGGCATACTGGCTCAAGCCTCACAGGTAAGTGGCTTGAGCCAGATAGGTGGTGCCACGATGACCAGCAGGCGAGGAGGAGAAGATGACCGAAGCATCCGGCGATGACCGCCGACCCGCTAGCCGACGGATCGCTGACGAGCTACGCCACTCGATCGAATCCGGCGAACTCGCTCCTGGAGCTCAGCTTCCGTCCGAACGCCAGCTCGCCGCCACCTACGGCACCGCCCGGAACACTGCTCGCGAGGCCATCCGCCTCCTGGCCGACTCCGGACTGGTCATCGCCGAGCAGGGCCGCGGCGCGTTTGTCCGCCGCAGCGCGCCGCTGATCCGCCTGGGCAACGACCGCTACTCCCCCAAGTACCGCGAATCAGGGATGTCGCCGTTCCTGCTCGAGTGCGCCAAGCAGGGCAAGACCGGCCGCTTCGAGGTGCTCAGCATCGGGCGTGTTGAGCCTTCCGACGATGTGGCTGCCCACCTGGATGTGCCCCTCGGCAGCGAATCCGTGCTGCGCCGCGAGAACGTCTTCTACGCCGACGCCGACCCGGTCCACCGCGTCACCACCTACATTCCCTGGCCCATTGCCGAAGGTACCGGCCTCCTCGACGACAAAGTCGGCCATCCCTACGGCATCCACGGCATCCTCGAAGAACGCGGTCACACCATGACCCGGCTGCGCGAGGAAGTCAGCGCCCGCATGCCCACCGCCGACGAAGTGGAACTCCTGCACCTCTCCCCCGGCATACCGGTTCTCGACGTTCTACACACCAGCATCGACCAGGACGGCCACCCGTACGAGCTGACCCGGTTCGTCATGCGCACCGACATGACCGGCCTGCTCTACGACGCCCCCATCGAGTAACCCCGTGACCATCGGACGCGGCGGCCTCGCCCGGATTGCCCTGCTCGCGCTGCTGTGGGGGTCCAGCTTCCTGTGGATCGCGATCGCGCTCCGCGGCTTCTCCCCCGTGCAGATCGTTCTCATCCGCCTGGCTTTCGGCGCCTTGGTGCTGGTCGCCATCTTGTATTCGCGTGGTCTCCGGCTGCCCGGCGACAAGATGGTCTGGCTGCACCTGGCGGTCGCCGCTGTGTTCGCCAACGCCATCCCCTATACGCTGTTCGCAATCGGGGAGCAGCACGTGTCCTCCAGCGTCGCCGGGGTCCTCAACGCCACCACCCCGCTGTGGACGCTGGTCATCGCCTTCGGCACCGGCCATGAACGGCAAGTCTCCGCGCCCAAGCTGATCGGCTTCATCATCGGGCTCGCCGGGACCCTGCTGATCTTCTCCCCATGGGAGTCCGGCTCGCAGATCGCCAGCGCCGGGGGCCTGGCCTGCCTCGTCGCCTCCGCGAGCTATGGCGTCAGCTACGTCTACATGGACCGGTTCCTGGCCCACCGCGGCATCCCGCCCCTGATCCTGTCCGCGGGACAGCTCATCGCCGCCACCGTCGAGCTCGCGATCGTGCTCCCATTCGCCGGCCTCCAGGCAATCCACTGGCGCTGGGACGCCATCGCCGCCCTAGCCGTCCTCGGCGCCCTCGGCACCGGCATCGCCTACGTCCTGAACTACCGCCTCATCACCGACGAAGGCACCACCGCCTCCGTCGTCACCTACCTACTGCCCATCGTCGCCGTCATCCTCGGCGCCACCATCTTGGGCGACCACATCACCGCCCAGATCGTCGGCGGCATGCTCATCGTCCTCATCGGCGTCGCCATCACCCGCCGCACCAGACATCCGGACGCCGCGCAAGCAGAGTGACTTTAGCGTTGCCGAAATTGGCCATACGAAGATCAAGCCGACGATGCTTGGCGTAGGTCGGTGCCGTCCGCGGCGGGCGGGGGTGGGGGGCCGCGCGGGCGCC
>CAXUJF010000161.1:0-6490 GCA_964250865.1 uncultured Streptosporangiaceae bacterium | reverse complement strand
AAATTGGCCCATCCCACGATCCCGCCGCGGTGGCTGGGGGTTGGGGGGGGCGGCCCGCGGGGGGGGGGGGGCCCCCCGGGGCCGCCCCGCCGCGGGGCACCAAGTCAACATGACGACGGCTACCTAGCGGAGGTACGCTTAAGGGGTGAGCAGCAGACAGAGATCCGCAGCCATAGCTCTTGGATCAGTACGGGCCGAAGGGCTTGAGCCCGAACCTGCCGTCGTAGACCTGCTCGAGCGGTGGGGCCGAGGTGAAGTAAGCGATAAGAAACTGGCCCAAGCAAAGCGGACTCTCGCGACTCGTGGAACTTTGAAGAAGCGTGGCCGCAGGACTCGACGCGGCGATTCCATCCGCTTGAATTAGTAGCCACCTGACCCTGGCAGCGAAACGCGATGCCATCGCGAGGTCCCTACCAGGCTGGCTCTAATCCTTACGTCTACCCGGGGACGGATGTCCTCCGAAATAAGTTCAATATTCGAGACTCAGTTGAACTGTCGCAAATTGAAGGCAGTATAACTGCATTGAGCATTGCCGCGCTCAACGAGCGCAATCTGCCTGGAGCTTACGATCTCCCTCACCTGCAGGCCTTTCACATTGAGATTTTCTCGGACGTTTATCCGTGGGCGGGCGAGATACGGACCGTCTTCATCTCTCGCGGACCTGTTGTCATGTTTGCTGCGCCAGAAAATATAACGTCTTACCTTTCCGACCAACTTCGCCGACTAGCTGACGAGAACTATCTGCGTGACCTCAACCGGGACGCGTTTATAGGCCGACTGACTCATTACCTCGGCGAAGTTAATGCGGTTCATCCCTTTAGAGAAGGGAACGGAAGGACGCAGAGGGCGTTCTTCAGCCAACTAACACGAGACGCGGGATACGAAATAGCCTGGGACCGCCTCGACGCTCAGCGAAATATTGATGCATCAGCCGCAAGTTTTGCTGGCGATTTCACCCCGCTTCGTCAACTACTGGCTGAGCTGATTGTACCGTTGGACACAAATACGTGACCAAAGACTTCTGATTCAAGGCGACTGAACTGCACCGGGATACGACCCTACCAGGCCGACCCGGCAAGGCAATCACTAATTGCGCATCGATAGCAATCGGCTAGCCAGCCTTAACGGCTCAAGCCCGAGATGAAGTTACACCTTCATAAGCTGTGACTCGACATGCGATATTCCGGTAGGTGAAATTATCACCCTCCCTGAATCTCGGTTATATTCGATTCGCCGTTCACTATGAAGCCTACTAAGTACACGGCGGTAATTAGCTAGCTTTCCCTGCTCAAGGCTCTGTGCTAGCTGCTTGTCGGAGAGATCCTTTGGTGCCGCGTAAAGGAGCAGTAGTGTCTGATCAGACAACGACATCTTCGGGTCCAAGACGCGAGTTACATCCCCCGCCTGCCAAATCAATGGCACTGTCCTATCCACCAGGCTATTTACGATTGCCGTTGCGGTGAGGATATCTGTGTTGTGAAAAATTCTCACCAACTCAGCCATTACCCATTGCGCCGCGTGCAAGACCAGCGTCGCATCCATGTAATTTGCATCGACCTCGCCTCCTACATGGCCGACCCCTCTCTGATTCCTGATGTCATATAGGGCGACCAAGACCCTAGGAATATTAAGCCGCACGGATTTGGGATATGCGGCGTGAGATGCGAGTCTTTCACACGCCTCCTTGAAGCGCTGAGGCTTGCTCGCACGAGGAGGGTAATTGTCGCCGTCTACGTGACCCGCAAGTATCGTGTAGACGATTTCGCAGAATCGGCCACCGTCGAGCTCAGCCGCCTCCCAGTGATTCTTTCTGTAATTCTCGACAATCTTGTTAAATTCCTGGAGGAGCTCGTCTCGGATTCCGGCCGGAAGGTGCCCCAGAGCTTGAGAGGAGTTAAGACTCATTTGTTCGCTCAACTCGGAGACTTCGGCATGTCATGGACTATGACGTTTCTGCCTTCAGCTGTGGTGGACAGATTGTTACCGTCGCTCGAATCCAGCCAGCCTTTTCTTGCCGCCGTATCCCGAATTGCTTGCGACACGTTACCCGGCTCCCGCCAAGAGCGCTCTCTGTACGCCGTGAGTATATGACCGGCGTTAATCCCCTCCACGCCCATCATCTGTTCGAGGTAGTAGACCGCCGCCAAGTTGCGCTCGTTGTTAGTCACAGGCAACTTTTCTTCCACAAAGTCCCCAAAAGACTGTTTGCCATCCGGCCTGAAATTTAGATCCTTCACAAGGGCCGGCCCTCGCCTTGATGCAACTTTACGGGAACGCTTTCCATTCTTTGCGGGAGCCGAGCCCTCCGTTTTTTCCGACGTAGCGCCGGTCAAGTCGGCCTCTCCGTTAGGAAGATCGCCATCTGCCTCATGATTGGTACCGCCGACTTCAATTCCTGAAGTCACACCCATCGCCTGGACGAGCGCTGCGAAGGCACTTCGCTGGACAGGCTCAGAGTTGAACCCGTTTACCACCTTGGCGATCTCTGGCATGGCTGTCAGCAGTCGCTCGTACTCGCCTTGACTCATTACCTTTTTCCCTCTGTGCGTTCGCAGCTTCCGCTGTGAGCGACCTCCAAGTGGCCGACCTTGAATCCTCTCATTTCTCCGAGGTGTGTCAAGTTTCTCGACGTTAAGACACAGAGGGGCAGCAAGAATCGGCGGGTAGAGTAAATAATTAGTGTGTTAGTTCAATTTTGGCCAGCAGTGTTCGCCGATGACCTTCATGCCCAACTTATTCAGGCGGCCTTATACCGTTTTATGCAGTATTCGGCCTTCACTCGATATCGCCAACGATGGTCGGGCCTAAATCAGGCATTTAGGGTTCTTATCCGCAGGTCTCCCACGATCGGGTCAGCGCCCAAAGATCGGCTCAGTACTACTGGCTGTACCTCGCGATACCAGGAATCGGCGGACGTGCCCGTTGCGTGCCCGATCGAGCGGCCATCCGGGGTCAGCGGCGGTCAGCCACGGATAGTCCGCTCCCATGCTGATCAGCGGATGGGCTGGTCGCTACGGTGCGGTCGGCGATCTTCTAAGCAGCCGGTCGCAGGTTCGAGTCCTGCCGGGCGCGCCTGACCTGCAGTTACACCTAATGCTTCGCTCTCCCGGCGGTTCCGCAACGCTGATAGACATTGGGCAGTTGGTCACGGCCTCAGTTCTTGGATCGTGTCCATGAGCAGCGCAGATACAAGATTGCGTACGGTTCGCCAAGGTAGCTCTAGCGCTTGCCAGCAGATAACTAGCTACTTAGTGGGGGGCGAGCCACGTCGGCCCGGCTAGGTTCAGCGCGTTAGCCAGCAACTCGGCGGTGTCCTTACGGGCGGTGCGATTGACGCCGCGCTCCAGGTCACTGATCGACCGCGGACTCAGCCGCGTGTCGGCGGCGCCAGCTTCTCCTGAGTCAGCCGCGCTTCAACTCGCAGCCGCCGCAGCAACCCGCCGAAAGTCAGGACGGCCTGTTCGCGGGGCGACGATCGCCCTGGTCACCTCGCCGGATTCGACGTAATGACCATCGAAATCACCCGGCCGACCAATCTGCGGGGCAATCTGCTGCGAATCCTTGCTGAGGGATCGGACTACGCCCAGACCCCGCCTCGCATCTTCGACTCGCTCTACTTCATCGAGTGGCTCGGCGGCGAGCAGTCCAACCTCGGCAGCATCGCGGTCAAGGTCCTCAAGGCGTGTAACAGGATCGTCTGGACCAAGAGCGATGGTGAACCGCAGTACCTGCGGCTCACCGGCCGCAAGGACATGACCGGGACCATCACCTCAACCTGTTCCTGCACTTCTCCGTCCTGCACTGATCCCATCACCTAGCCGGCACCCCGGTCACGGCGTTGCCGCCATGACTGGGACCAAGGCCTCCACCCGGGCCGGAAGACCCGCGCGCACATCGCAGCGGAAGGACCCACACATGACTAGCCTGACGACACGAGCGGCCGCGCGTCCTCTACTCAGACTGCGGCGGCCAGGGGCCAGCCGGGCCACGCTGGCGTGGGCCGCCGGCCCGGCATCAGCGGGTGCCCGGCGCGGCCTGCAGATCGCGCTCGGCCTGGTCTGGCTGCTGGATGCCGCCCTGCAATACCAGCCCTACATGTTCAGCGGCAAATTCGTCACCGCGGTGCTGGAACCGGCGAGCATGGGCAACCCGGCGCTGCTCGCCGTCCCCGCGACGTCGGCTGCCCACCTCATCTCCCACGACGTGGTGGCGTGGAACACCGCATTCGCCACCGTCCAGCTCGCGCTCGCGGCCGGACTGCTGTGGCGGCGTACCGCCCGCGCGGCCCTGGCCGGCACCATCGTGTGGGCGCTCGGCGTCTGGCTGCTGGCCGAAGGCGCCGGCGGGGTTTTTTCCGGCATGGCCGGGATGGCCAATCCACTGACTGGAGCACCGGGCGCCGCCGTCCTCTACGCGCTGCTCGCACTCCTCGTCTGGCCCGCTCGCCGCCGCGGAGCCGCTGATATCGCCGCTACAGCTGGCCCGGGCGCTCCGACCGACCGGAATGCCTCGGCCCAGGGCCCGGCGGCCGGCGGCCTGCTGGACCCGCACTGGGCCCGCGCGGCCTGGCTCGTCTTGTGGGGCAGCTTCGCCTATCTCATCCTGCAGGGCGCGGTACGGTCACCTGGAGCCCTGCGGGGCACATTCACGGACCTGGCCGCCGGCGAGCCCGGCTGGCTGGCGACCTTCAATCGCACGACGGCCGCGACACTGGGGCCACACGCCGGGCTTGTCTGCCTCGCGCTGGCTGCCGCGTTTGCGTTCACCGGCGCCGGAATCCTGCTGCGGGCCACCACCCGGGCCGCGCTGGTCCTGGCGGTCATCCTCGCGCTGTTCATCTGGCTGGCGGGCGAAGACTTCGGCGGCATCCTCACCGGCCAGGCCACCGATCCCAATACCGGCCCGCTGCTCATTCTGCTCGCCGCCGCCTTCTGGCCCTGGGCCAAGACCAGGACCGGGTCCGGCCCCATCGCCCGCACGCCGGATCCGGCCGCGGTGCAAGCTCTCGATCACGAACCGGGAGGGACGGCCACCGTCCGCTCGTGCTAGCTGTGCGCTCTGGCCGTCACCGCGCCACAGCCCGGGCACGCCACCGCTGGCCCACCATCCGGGCCCGGACGCAGATCAGCTGGACATCTCGAGGACCAGCGCCGGCAGCCCAGAGAACACCGCGCTAACAAGCCGCACCCGTCACCATGACTCATCGTGGCAACGCGCAAACTCCGTCACCGCCGAAAGTACGACAGATGCGGAAATGACACGGAGCCGTTCGTGAAGTAGAAACTGGCGCCAAGTTCACCGGCACAGCAAATTCCCGAAAAAGTGCCCGGTCTGATTTCGCCAGCCGGGCCACAGCACCGGGTGACCCACATTCTGAATGGTGCGCTTGAGTGCGCACAGCCACCATGCCGGCACTTCACCGGCCCGGCGCGCGTCTCAGTAGATGCGTGCCCGGCCACCGCCATCACCCCTGCTCACGGACGGTGAAGCAGGGGCGCGAGCGCCCAGCCAGAAATCCGCGACCGCCACAGCCACCCGCTCCACCATTTATCTGGCTGGCCACCAATCTGCATGGCCGTCGTTTCCGAATAAACCAATAGGAAGGAGATGGTGGGCATGGCCCGGATTTACTCCCGAAGGCCCATCAGCACGATCCAAGGTAATGGCCGGCCAGGCCGAGTTAGAAGAGGGAAAGTAGTTTCAGATGAATAAGAAGAAGCTGACGCTGGCGCTGCTGGCCCCGGCAGCGGTGCTCGGGGTGCCGCTGGCCGCGGCCGCGCCCGCCTTCGCGCAGACGGCGACCACCTATCAGGCCACACTGAACCCGCTCAACCACGCCACCGGATCGGGGCAGCTGATGCTGCAGCTGTCCGGGAACCAGGCCACGATCACCGAGAACGTGCAGGGGCTGGCGGCCACCTTCGGCGGTGCCGCCTACCCGCACGTGCAGCACATCCACATCAACGCCCAGGGCGTGTGCCCGGGCACCTCGGCGGACAAGAACGGTGACGGGGTGATTTCCACCACCGAGGGAGCGACGGCTTACGGTGCGATCGGGACGACCCTGTCGACGAGCGGGGACACCAGCCCGGCGGCAGGCACGGACCTCAAGGTCGCACCCAGTGGCGCTTCCTTCCACTACTCACGCACGCTCAGCCTGGACTCGGCAACCCTGGCCTCGATCAAGGCCGGCAAGGCCGTCATCGTTGTGCACGGCCTGGACCCGGCCACGCTGAGTTCAACGGCGCAGAAAGAAAAGAGTGACCTGGTGCCCTCGCTGCCGCTCGCGGCAACGTCACCGGCACTGTGTGGGGCGCTGCAGACCTCACAGATGAGCCAAATGCCCTCCGGTGCGGCCGGCACCGGCGGTGGCGGCAGCTCCGGTGTGCAGGACTCATGGCTGCTCGGGGCAGGCGCCGCGCTGCTGGCCGCCGGGGGCGCGCTGGTGCTGCGCCGGCGTCCGGTCGGCCAGAAGTAAGCAGCCATGCCC
>CAXUJF010000160.1:0-11128 GCA_964250865.1 uncultured Streptosporangiaceae bacterium | reverse complement strand
GGGCGCTGCGTGGTGGGCTCGGGGGGCTACCCGCGCGCGGGGCAGCGCCGGGGGTCCGCTCCCCCGCCGCCGCGGGTCATCCTCGGGGAGTGAGGCAGCCCGCCCCGTTGCGGATGATCCGCCCGAGCGCGGGGCGGCCAAGCCCCGGCGGCCCAAGCCAGCCCAGCCGAAGGCGTCCAGTTCGTTCTTCGACCAGGCGCCCAGCTGGCTGTCGACCATGCTGATCGCTGTGCTGGGCGCGGCCGGCGTGGCTCTGTTCTTCGGCACCGTCGGCTCGGCCACCCCGCGGCTGAACGACATGAACGGGCTCGGGATGATCTCGATCCTGCCCGCCACGACGGTGGCCGGGATCGCCCTGCTCGGGCTGGCGTTCGTCCTCGCGCTGGGGATGTCGCGGCCGCGGCCGCTGCTGCTGGGCGGCCTCGTGGCCGCCATCGTCATCTGCCTCGACGGGGTGACGGTCGTCCTCGAGCCGGACCCCCGGTTCCCGACGGCCTACTGGATCGCGGGCTTCGTCGACTACATCTACCGGACCGGGCACAGCTCGCCCGCGTTGTCGGCCTACTTCAGCTGGCCCGGGTTCTTCGAGGTCGTCGCGTTCATCGAGCACGCGGTGGGCAGCACGAACCTGATGCCGGTGCTGAAGTACTGGCCGGTGACCGTCGACCTGCTGTCACTGGTGCCGATGGGCCTGATCGTCAAGCGGCTGCACGCGACCTGGCGGGCCAAGTGGCTCGCGCTGTTCATCTTCACCGTGGGCAACTGGGTGGGCCAGGACTACTTCTCACCCCAGTCGTTCAACTACCTGCTGTACCTGTTCTTCCTCGCGCTGCTGATCACCTACTTCGGCAAGCAGGCGACGACGCTCGGCGCCGGTCCGGCCGGTCACCGGCAGGCCAGCCGCCCGCCCCGCTTCCAGCTGTCCAGGTTGACCCAGAAGTTCACCGGACACCGCCCGGCGCTGCTGCAGCGATTCCAGCTCGACCATCCGCTGCCCGGCGACATGCCGGCCGCGACCGCGAGCCGGGGCCAGCGGGTCGCCGTGGCCGGTGCGATCGTGGCCATCGTCGCCTTCTCCACCGTCAGCCACCAGCTCACGCCGTTCTTCATGGTGGTGGCGTGCGCGGTGCTGGCTCTGATCCGGCGCTGCCAGCTGCGCACCCTGCCGATCCTGCTCGCCGTGATCTTCGCCGCCTGGGTCAGCTTCGGTGCCTCCGGGTTCTGGTCCGGTCACATCAACGACATGTTCGGCGGCCTCGGGAACCTCGGCTCCAACCTGTCCACCAGCGTCTCCGGGCGGACGACCGGCAACTCCTCGCTGCACAAGTACGTGCTGTACTCGCGGGACCTGTTCGCGGCCACGGTGCTGCTGATGGCCGGGCTCGGGTTGCTGCGACGCCGGCGCCTGCAGATCGACGACCGGGTGCTCGTGGTCCTCACGGCCGTGCCGTTCCTGGGCTTCGGGCTGCAGAGCTACGGCGGCGAGATGGCCCTGCGCGTCTACCTGTTCGCCCTGCCGGCCGCGGCGGTGCTGGCCGCCATGGCGTTCTTCCCCGCCCCGGTCCGCGACTGGCGGCCCTGGCGGATCCTGCCCGCGGTGGCGGTGGCCGTCATCGCGGCCATTGTCATCTTCTTCGTGCCCCGCTACGGCAACGAGGCCTTCGAGCGCACGCCCGTGGGTGAAGTGGCGGCCACGAACTACCTGTCCGCGCACGACGGCCAGGGGATCCACGTCCTCTGGCTGAGCGAGGACCCGGTCAACGACGACACCCCGCAGATTCCGTGGCAGTACAAGGACATCGAGAAGGTCGACTACGAGCCGCACCAGGCGCCGCTCAACCCGGCGTCGGTGGCCACCGTCGTGGCCCAGCTGCGCGCGAGCGGGCCCGGCAGTTACGTCATGACCACCACCACCCAGGAGAAATACCTGGAGCAGGCGGCGAGCTACCAGCCCAACTGGGGTCAGGAGTTCCGCGCCGCCATGAAGGCCTATCCCGGGGTCAAGGTGACCTACGCCAACCGGGACGCGGTCATCTACACGCTCACCTGGCCCAAGGGTGCGGCCCGGGTGCCGCTGCCCAGCGCGGTCGGCACCTTCCCGTCGACCATCTGGACGCCGATTGGGCTGGCCGGGCTGGTACTGCTGCTGCTTGTGCTGGGAGCACGCGAGTTCACCCGGATCTGGCGACCGGAGAACAGCCGGATCGCGCGGCGGCTGGCCACGGCGACGATTCCGTTGCTGGCCTTCTTCTTCGTCGTCGTCATCATCCGGTTCGTGGTGCTCGGATGACCGCCACCGAGCAAGGGGGAAGAGCAGTGAGAGCATGCGTCCGGAGGGTCGCCGGAGCACCACCGATAGGACATGATTCATGAGGCGTCATCCAGCGCTGGCCGCGCCGGCCGTCGACCGGGACGTCCCGGCGGTGATCGTGAAGGTGGGCCACTACCCGATCCACCACGGCGGCGTGGACGCGATCCGGTCGCTGGGGCGTCTCGGTGTGCCGGTCCATGCGGTGACCGAGGACCGCTGGACGCCCGCCGCACTCTCCCGTTACTGCCGGGATAAGTTCGTCTGGCCGAAGGCCGAGCGGGCCGAGCCGGAGCTGATGGTCAAGCACCTCAAGGAGGCCGGGCAGCAGATCGGGACCCCTTCGATCCTCATCCCGACCGACGAGGAGGCCGCCGTCCTCATCGCCGAAAACGCCGCCGAACTGGCCGACTGGTTCCTGCTGCCTCAGGTGGCCGCGGACCTGCCCGCCCGGCTGGCCAGCAAAGGCGGGCTGTACCGGCTGTGCCTGGAGCACGACGTGCCTGCCCCCGACTCGTCGTTCCCCCAGACGATGGCCGATATCGAGCGGTTCGCCGCCCGGGCCACCTTCCCGGTGGTGGCCAAGAATCTGGAAGCGTGGACGCGGCTGCACCACCCGGTCGTGAACGGGACCACGATCATCGATTCCGCCGGTGAACTGCTGACTATGGCCCGGGGTTGGGGCGAGACGCCCAGCGTCATCCTCCAGGAGTACATTCCAGCCGACGTGGCCGAGGACTGGATCGTGCATCTGTACCGCGGGACCGACGGTGACCCGCTGGTGCTGTTCACGGGGATCAAGGTCCGGTCCTGGCCGCCGCAGGCCGGCATGACCGCGCTCGCGTACACGGTCAGCAATCCGAAGCTCGCCGAGATGGCGGCCTACCTGTGCGACCGGGTCGGCTTCTGCGGCATCGCCGACCTCGACTTCCGCTTCGACCGCCGCGACGGACAGTACAAGCTGGTGGACTTCAACCCGCGTATCGGCGCCCAGTTCCGGTTGTTCGAGAACGACGCCGGTATCGACGTCGTCCGGGCGATGCACCTCGATCTGACCGGCCGTCCGGTGCCGTCGGCGCCGATGCCGGAGGGCCGCCGGATCATCGTCGAGAACGTGGACCTGACGGCCCGGCTGTCCGGCCGCCGGAGCACGGACCACCTTCCGCCGCTACCGGATGGGGGGGGCACCGAGCTGGCATGGTTTGCCGTCGACGACCCGCTGCCGGTGGCGGCGATGCTGGCCCGGTCGGCGGCTCCGCTGGCGACCTACCTGAACCGGCTCAGGCGGGCCCGCGCCGTCCGGCGGGACGCCCGTGCGGTGAGCCAGCCGCCGGCTGAGCCGCTGCCCAAGTTATCCGCCCTGAACGCCATCGCACGTCATTTCCTGCTTGAACACCGATTAGATGCATCGCTGCCGGGTGCGGCAGCATAGTGAGAGGGACGGACCCCTATGCCAGCAACTGCCTCCTACGCGCCAGCCGTCGTCATAGGGGCTGGTCCATACGGCCTTTCCGTGGCTGCTCACCTGCGCGGGCGTGGCATCGCCGTGCGGACCTTCGGCGATGTCATGTCCGGCTGGCACTCACAGATGCCGGCCGGCATGTTCCTGAAGTCCACGCCCGCGGCCTCCAGCCTCTCGGCCCCCGGGTCGGGCTCCCGTCTCGAGGACTTCTGCACGGTGTCCGGGACGGCTCCGCTGGTCGGGGACGACGTGGTGCCGATCGACCTGTTCATCCGTTACGGTCAGTGGTTCGCCCAGCGCAACGTCCCGGATGTGGAGAACGTCAAGGTCACCGGGCTCAAGCAGGACGGCCACCGGTATCTGGTCACGCTGGCGACCGGTGAGCAGATCTCCACCCCGGCGGTTGTGCTCGCCACCGGGATGAGCGGGGCCGCCTACGTGCCCGCCGAGCTGGCCGCCCTCGGCCAGCCGTCTGCGGACGGCGTGATCTCCCACAGCTCACAGCACACTTCGCTGGCCGGTTTCGCGGGCCGTGAGGTGGTGGTGATCGGTGCCGGGCAGTCCGCCCTGGAGGGCGCGGCCCTGCTGCACGAGGCCGGGGCCAGCGTGCAGATCGTGTCCCGGCGCTCGGTGGTCTGGGGCGGCGACCCGGTGGTGCGCGAGGGCGTGCGGCGGTACCTGCCCGAGATCGGCTCCCCGCTGGGGCCGGACTGGCGGCTGATCCCGTTCAGCAGCGGGGCTGGTGCCTTCCGCTACCTGCCCGACGAGACCAGGCTGGCCCTGATCCACCGGGTGCTCGGGCCGTTCGGCGCGTGGTGGCTGCGGGACCGGGTGGATGGCCAGTTCGACGTGCACGAAGGCCAGCGGATCAAGGACGCGCGCGCCGTCGGGGACAACGCGCTGCTCACCACGGCCACCGCCGCCGGCCACCAGACTGAGTTCAAGGTCGACCACGTGCTGGCCGCGACCGGCTTCCGGGTGAATCTGGCCAGCCTCGGCTTCATCGACCCCGCGCTGATCGGCCGGTTCCGGCTCCTGATCGATTCGCCGCGGCTGTCCAACTCATTCGAGTCCTCGGTCCCCGGGATCTGGTTCGCTGGCCTCGCGTCGGCGTCGACATTCGGCCCGCTCATGCGGTTCGTCTGCGGGTCTGAGTTCGCTGCCCGGCGGGTGAGCAACGCCGTGGCGCGTCGCATCCGCGCGGTCAGCCGGCTGTAGCGTACGCGGATGGGCGATCACACCACCTCAGACGGACAGCGGCCCCGGCTCGTCCGGCGCTGGCCGCTGATCGTCGCGGGGCTGATCGTCGCGGGATGTGTGGGGTTCGCGGTGGCGTGGGTGATCCACCCGGCCAATCCGGCTGCTTCGCCGCCGGCATCGACGTCTTCGACGTCGGTGCCGGTGACGGCCACGATCAAGGTCACCTGCCAGGACGACAGCGGCGACGCCGCCCGGATGCAGCAGGCCATCGACAGCAGCCCCGCGGGCTCGGCGATCGAGTTCGAGGGCGGCACCTGCCTGCTGAGCAAGGGGCTGACGCTGCCGGGCGACCGTACCTACACCGGCGGGAGCACCACCGGCACCGTGCTCAAGCAGGACGGCCCGGCCGGCTACGTCCTCGCTTCGACCAGCTACGTGCAGAGCACCAGCACGACCGGTGATCCGCTGGCGATCCGGGATCTCACCATCGACTGTGACGGCTCCGGCCGCACCGACGGGATCATCCTGCTCAACTGGCAGCTCGACGTGGAGCACGTCGACGTCAACCACTGCGGCGGGTCCGGCATCGTCGACACGAACACCGGCGCGAACGGCAGCGCCATCAAGAACACCAGTGTCAACAGCCGGTTCGACAACAACTTCGTGTCCGGCAGCGGCCAGTACGGCTTCGAGGTGATCGACTCCGGCAACTCGGTCACCGACGGTTTCCTGGACGACAACCAGATCGCCGATTCGGGTGCGGACGCCGTGCACATGGCAAACGCCGAGGGCTGGGACATCTCCGGGAACCACATGTACGGCGTCAAGCAGGACGCGCTGGACCTCCAGCGCATCTACGGGACCAGCATCTCCGGCAACTACATCGAGGACTTCGGTGACGGCCAGAACAGCGGGACCTGGTACGGCCTGGCCGCCACGGCTCAGGACGGCCCGGGATCCTCGATCGTCGGTAACAAGATCTTCAACGTGAACGGGGAATCCCGCGCCAGCTACGTCTACCTGGCCATCACCCGCACCAACAGCGGCACCGGGTACGCGTCGGCGACCGGCAACACCATCCAGGGCAACCGCCAGAGCGATGTGGGCCTGTCCTTCACCGGCGGCGACAACCCGCTCAGGGTCACCGCGAGCGGCAACAACGTCACCGGGGTGGGCACCAAGCTCACAACAGGCCCGAACGCGAAGGTGACCGGCGGATCCTGACCGCCCAGGCCCAGCGGACTGACCGCCCAGGCTCTGGCCGGCGGGTCTTAGCCGGCCAGTACGTCGTCGCGGATGGCCGCCCACTGCAGTGAATGGCGGATGCCGTCGGCGACGGAGTACCGGGGCTGCCAGCCCAGCTCGCTGCGGGCGCGCTCGCTCCGCGTGTACGCGCCGGCCACGTCACCCGGGCGGCGGGGGGCCTCGGTCACCGCGACCGGGACGTCGACCACGCTGTTGAACGCCGTGACCAGCTCGCGCACGGTGGTCCCGTCGCCGGTCCCCACGTTGATCGCGGTGGAGGTGACCGGCCCGGACAGCACGTCGTCGAAACGGTCCAGCGCGGCCAGGTGCGCGGCGGCCAGGTCCCACACGTGGATGTAGTCCCGGATCCCCGACCCGTCCCTGGTCGGGTAGTCCGTCCCCGTGACCTGGAACGGGACGCCGTCGGTGTGGGCCTCGATCAGCTTGCCCAGCGCGTGCGTGGGCCGGGCCAGCTGCAGGCCCGTGCGCATCTTGGGGTCCGCCCCGACGGGGTTGAAGTACCGCAGCGACAGCACCCGGATCGGCTGGCTGGCCGCGATGTCGGCGAACATCTCCTCGCAGACCGCCTTGGTCCGGCCGTACGGGCTCTGCGGGTCGATGACCGAGCCCTCGTCCACGGTCAGGTCCGCCCCGGCGCCGTAGATCGCCGCCGACGAGCTGAAGATCATCCGCGGGCAGCCGTGGCGCAGCAGGTGCGCGACCAGCTCCAGGCTCGCGGTCACGTTGGCCCGGTAGTACCCCACCGGATCCGCGACCGAGTCCGGAACCACGATCAGGGCGGCGCACTGGATCACCGCGCTGATGTCGGGGTGGTCGCTGAAGATCCGGTCGATCAGCGGGCCGTCGGCAATGTCACCCTCGTAGAAGGCGCGCCCCGCGGCGAACTGCCGCTTGCCGGTCACCAGGTTGTCCACGACGACCGGGGTGATCCCGGCGTCGATGCAGGCCGAGGCGATCGTGCTGCCGATGAAACCCGCCCCGCCTGCGATGAGAACCTTCATGAACCCGCTCCCGGCCTACGGTCCCGCTGACCCATGGGAGCTTACCCGGAGCCGGCGTGGCCGGTGCGGCGAAGGCGCGGGCTCCACTAGGCTCGAAGGCGGACTTAACGAACCCGCGCCAGAACAGGACATAGGAGCCAGTGGTGGCCTCGATCGAAGCAATCCATGCCAGGCAGATCCTGGACTCCCGGGGCAACCCGACCCTTGAGGTCGAGGTCGCCCTGGACGACGGGACAATCGGACGGGCTGGAGTGCCCAGCGGCGCCTCGACCGGCGCCTTCGAGGCGGTCGAGCTGCGCGATGGCGGCGACGAGTTCGGCGGCAAGGGTGTCACCCGGGCCGTAGCCAACGTGATCGACGAGATCCAGCCCGAGCTGCTCGGCCACGAGGCCGACGACCAGCGGCTGGTGGACCAGGCCATGATCGACCTCGACCGGACCCCGGACAAGTCCCGGCTCGGCGCGAACGCGATCGTCGGCGTCTCCATCGCGGTGGCCCGCGCGGCCGCCGACTCGGCCAGCCTGCCGCTGTTCCGCTACCTGGGCGGGCCCAACGCGCACGTGCTGCCGGTGCCGATGATGAACATCCTGAACGGCGGCGCGCACGCCGACAACAGCGTGGACATCCAGGAGTTTATGATCACCCCGATCGGCGCCTCCACCTACGAGGACGCACTGCGCTGGGGCGCGGAGACCTACCAGGCGCTCAAGTCGGTGCTCAAGCAGCACGGTCTGTCCACCGGCGTGGGCGACGAGGGCGGGTTCGCACCGGACCTGGCCAACAACCGGGCCGCGCTGGACCTCATCGTGGAGGCCATCGGCAAGGCCGGGTTCACCCCGGGCCGGGACATCGGGCTGGCCATCGACGCCGCCGCGACCGAGTTCTACGGCGAGGGCGGCTACGCCTTCGAGGGCTCGACCAAGTCCTCGGCCGAGATGGCCGCGATCTACGGGGACTGGGTGAACTCCTACCCGATCGTCTCGCTGGAAGACCCGCTGTCCGAAGAGGACTGGGACGGCTGGCACGAGCTGACCTCGACCATCGGGGACCGGGTTCAGCTGGTGGGTGACGACCTGTTCGTGACCAACCCGGAGCGGCTGCGCCGCGGCATCGCCGCCCACACCGCCAACTCGCTGCTGGTCAAGCTGAACCAGATCGGCACGGTGACCGAGACGCTGGACGCGGTGGCCACGGCCCAGCGGGCCAGCTACACCTGCATCATCAGCCACCGGTCCGGCGAGACCGACGACACCACGATCGCCGACCTGGCCGTGGCCACCAACTGCGGGCAGATCAAGACCGGCGCCCCGGCCCGCGGCGAGCGGGTGGCCAAGTACAACCAGCTGCTCCGGATCGAGGAACTGCTCGATGACGCGGCCGTCTACGCCGGCGCCGGCGCCTACCCGAGGTTCGCGGAACGGCCCTGATGGCGGAACCGGACCGGGCCCCGAGCCCTACGTCGTCCGACCCGCCCCGTTCGGCCCGGCCGCCGCGGCGGCCGGCCCAGCGGGCGGGGGGGGCGGCGCTGCTCGCCGTGGTGATGTGCGCCATCGCGCTCAGCCTGGCCTACCCGGTCCGGGAGTACATCGGCCAGCGACGTCAGATCGACCAGCTGCTGGCCACCCAGCAGTCGCTGTCGCAGCAGGTCAAGAACCTGCAGGCCCAGCAGAAGCAGTTCTCCGACCCCAGCTACATCGAGCAGCAGGCCCGCGACCAGCTGCACTACTGCATGACGGGCGAGAAGTGCTACGTGATCATCGGCAACAGCCCGGCGCCGGACGCCGCACCGGCCCGGACCACCACCGCGACGTCCTGGTATTCCAAGCTGTGGGGATCGGTCCAGAAGGCGGACCAGACCTCGGGTAAGTGATGGATCCCTCGACCGAGGCGGTGGTGGCCGCCCAGCTCGGCCGGCTGCCGCGGGGCCTGCAGGCGGTCGCCCACACCTGCCCGTGCGGGCAGCCGGACGTGGTGCAGACCGCGCCCCGGCTGCCCGACGGCACGCCGTTCCCGACCCTGTACTACCTGACCTGCCCCCGCGCCGCCGCCGCGATCAGCAGGCTGGAGGCGGCGGGCCTGATGAAGACGATGACGGCCCGGCTGGCCGACGACGCCAGCCTGCGCGCGGCCTACCAGGCTGCCCACCAGGACTACCTGACCCGGCGGCGCGCGGCCGCCGCGGCCGCCGGGGTGGAATCGCTGCCGGACGGCACCCAGACCGCGGGCGGCATGCCGGTCCGGGTCAAGTGCCTGCACGCCCTGCTCGCGCACGAGCTGGCCCGGCCGGGCCACAACCCGTTCGGCCGTGAAGCCGCCGCCGCCGCGGGCCCCTGGTGGTCGGACGGCTCCTGCGTGCCGCCCCCGGCTGGTCCCGGGCCGGCTGGTCCTGGGCCGGCTTCGGACGGCCCCGGCGTGGCCGCTCCCAGCGACGAGAGGGAAGTTTCATGACCCGCCGCGTGGCCGCCGTCGACTGCGGCACCAACTCGATCCGGCTGCTCATCGCGGACGTGGACCCGGACCGGGCCACGCTCACCGACGTGGACCGGCGGATGGAGATCGTCCGGCTGGGGCAGGGGGTCGACACCACCGGCCGGCTCGCCCCGGAGGCGCTGGACCGCACGCTGACCGCGCTCAGCGGCTACGCGGCGCTGGTCGCGGAGCGGGGCGCCGAAGCGGTCCGCATGGTCGCCACCAGCGCCACCCGGGACGCGGCCAACGCGGACGAGTTCGTCCGCCGGGTCACCGAGGTCCTCGGCACCGGCCCGGAGGTCCTGAGCGGCGACGGGGAAGCCCGGCTGTCGTTCCTGGGGGCCACGGCCGAGCTGGGCCCGCAGGTGCCCTCCCCTTACCTGGTCGTGGACATCGGCGGCGGTTCCACCGAGTTCGTGCTCGGGGCGGACGGCGAGGTCACCTCGGCCCTCAGCGTCGACATCGGCTGTGTCCGGATGACCGAACGGCAGCTGCGCGCCGACCCGCCGTCCGGCGCGCAGATCGCCGCGGCCACGGCCGACATCGACGCGGCCATCGCCCGCGCCGCCGCGGTGGTCGACGCGACCCAGGCGCGCACCCTGGTCGGCCTGGCCGGCTCGGTCACCACGGTGGCCGGCATCGCCCTGGACCTGCCCGGTTACGACCCCGAGCGGCTGCACCACGCTCGGATCAGCGCGGCCCAGGTCCACGAGGTGACCACCCGCCTGCTGGCCCAGACCCGGGCCGAACGCGCTGGCATCCCGGTCATGCACCCGGGCCGCATCGACGTCATCGGGGCCGGGGCCCTGATCCTGGACCGGCTGATGATCCAGCTCGGCCTGGCCGAGGTCCTGGTCAGCGAGCACGACATCCTGGACGGCATCGCCTGGTCCATCGCCACCCCGGACCCCATCCCGGCACCGTGACATCCGCCCCGGACGATCCAGGGGCCGCAGCGGCCGCGCGCGGGCCGGTGCCGCCCGGGACCGGCTGGCCCGGGGACGTGGCCACCGCCGCCACCCTGGTGGCGCACGATGCGGCCGAGGTCCGCGAGCTGGCCGCTGGCGCTCCCACCCTGCTGGAGCTGGTGGCCCGGCAGTCGGTCTGCCGGGCCTGCCCCCGCCTGGTGGACTGGCGCGAGGAGGTGGCCCGGGTCCGGCGGCGCTCGTTCGCCACCGAGCAGTACTGGGGCCGTCCCATCCCCGGCTGGGGCGACGACGAGCCGGAGATCGTGATCGTCGGGCTCGCCCCGGCCGCGCACGGCGGTAACCGGACCGGCCGCGTGTTCACCGGCGACCGGAGCGGGGACTTCCTGTACGCGTCGCTGTACCGCTGCGGGCTGGCCGACAGCCCGGTCAGCGTCACCGCCGGGGACGGGCAACGGCTGCGGCACACCCGCATGGTGGCCGCGGTCCGGTGCGC
>CAXUJF010000159.1:4042-11163 GCA_964250865.1 uncultured Streptosporangiaceae bacterium | reverse complement strand
GCGGCCCGGCCGCGGACCGAGACCCACCGGCCCAGTGCCGACCTGCGCGGCCCGGCCGACCTGCCGGTGCTGATCGTCACCGGGCCGGGCGCGCACGGGCTGGCCGGGGCGATGACCGCGCTGACCGAGGATCTGGCCGACGCGGTGATCGAGGTGCCCGCGGCCGACCTGGCCGACAGCGCGGCGACCGCCGATCCCCCGCTGGCGGACTGGTCGGTGGGGCTGCTGAACCGGGGCACGCCGAGCGGTGTGGTCAGCCCGGACGGCACGCTGGTCCTGTCGCTGATGCGGTCGTGCAGTTCCTGGCCCGCCGGGGTGTGGATCGACGGCGACCGGCAGGCCATGCCGGACGGCAGTAGCTTCGCCTGGCAGCACTGGAGCCACACGTTCGAATACGCCCTGGTCAGCGGGCCCGGAGACTGGCGTCAGGCCGGTTTCGGCCCGGCCGGGGTGGCGTACAACCACGAGCTGGTCAGCTGCGAGGGGGGCGGTCAGGCCGCCGTGCTGGCCCCCGGGGTGAGCCTGGTCGAGGTCGATCACCCGGCCGTCCAGCTCTGCGCGCTCAAACCGCGGGGCAACCCGCTGGCCCGGGGCCTGGCCGGGTTGCCGGCCGCCGCAGACGGGCTGACCCTGCGGTTGCGGGAGACCGAGGGCCGTCCGGCCCAGGCCCGGGTGCGGCTGCGCGGTGGCATCGCCGCGGCCTGGCTGACTGACCTGCTGGAAGACCGCGATGGTGTGGCGCTGACGCTGCAGGACGAGGAGGTGCTGGTCGACCTGCCGCCGTTCGGCACGGTCACCGCGGTGGTGTGGCCGGTCGTCCCGCCCGCCGCGGGGCTCCAGGGCGAACCGCCCGTCCCGGGGGGCACGACGAACCTGCTGGCGCAGGCCTCGGTGCCGGACGGCACGCTGGCCGGCCTGCTGGAGCCGGCCCAGCCGGTGTACGCCCGGTACTGGCTGCACGGCAAGGGGCCGGCCCCGGCCGGCAACCTGCCGGTGGCGGTGCACATCTCGCCCCAGCTGAGCGGCCTGGACCAGGATGACTCGGTGGCCGACCTGCGGGTCACGGTGGCGTGCGGGACCGAACCCGCCTCGGGCACGCTGCGCCTGCTGGTGCCGGACGAGCTGGCCGCGGACGTCCGGGCGCCGGGCCGCGAGACGGCCAGCGCGGCCGCCTACGACCTGCCCGCCCGCGGCTACGCGGACTGGAACGTGCGGGTCCGGGCCCGGCCCGGCACCCCGCCCGGCCGCTACGTGATCGCGGCGCAGATCTCCGATGACCTGGGCCAGGTCATCGAGGACACCGCGTTCGTCCAGGCGGGCGGGCCCGGTGAGCCCGACCTGTACCAGCCGCTGGACCAGGCGCTCACCGCGGTCGAGGCCAGTACCGCGGCCATCGCCGGCGAGCTGGACCTGGCCGTGCTCACCTCCGCCCTGCGGCTGCCGCCCGGCGCAAGCGGTGAGGTCGCGGTGGAGGTGACCAACCGGCTGGCCTCACCGCTGCGGGCCGAGGCGCAGCTGGTGTCCCCGTTCGGCAGCTGGGAGGCGCTCGGCCCCTGGACCCAGGGCCTGCACGCCGACCCCGGGACGCGGGCGCAGGCCCGGTTCGGGGTCCGGATCCCGGGCCACCTACGGGCCGGGACCCAGTGGTGGGCGGTGGTCAAGATCATGTACTTCGGCCGGGTCCGGTACAGCGCGGTCGTGCCGGTGACGGTCACCGCCGAGGAGGACGCATCGTGACCAGCGCGGCCGGGGCATCGTGACCAGCCAGGACGGGAGCATCGTGACCGACGCACCGGTGGCCGTGGTGACCGGGGCCGGGTCCGGCATCGGCCGGGACATCGCGGCCGCGCTGTCCAAGGCCGGCTACCGGGTGACGCTGTCCGGCCGCCGGGCGCAGGCCCTGCGGGAGACGGCCGAGCTGGCGCCGGGCGTGACCCTGACCGTGCCCGCCGACGTGCGGTCGGCCGACGAGGTGCAGTCCTTGTTCGACACCACGGTGGCCCAGTGGGGCCGGGTCGACCTGCTCATCAACAACGCGGGCGCGTTCGGCCCGGGCGGCCCGCTGGAAGACCTGGCCGCGGCGGACTGGACCGCGGTCATCGAGACCAACCTGACCGGCTCGTTCTTGTGCGCGCAGGCCGCCTTCCGGGTCATGAAGGACCAGGATCCGCAGGGCGGCCGGATCATCAACAACGGCTCACTGTCGGCCCACGTGCCGCGCCCGTTCGCGGTGGCCTACACCGCCAGCAAGCACGCCGTCACCGGCCTGACCAAGTCGATCTCGCTGGAGGGCCGGCCGTACCGGATCGCCTGCGGGCAGATCGACATCGGCAACGCGGCGACCGAGATGACCGGGCAGATGGCCACCGGCGTGCATCAGGCGGACGGATCAGTCCGCGCCGAGCCGCTGATGCAGACCCGGCACGTGACCGACGCCGTTTTGACCATGGCGGCCATGCCGCTGGACGCCAACGTAGAGTTCCTCACCGTCATGGCGACAAACATGCCCTACATCGGCCGCGGCTGACCACCGGCAACTGCTGGGACGGAAGCGCGTAGGAGGCCTCTCCGGGCCCTGCCCCTCTTCTGGACCCGCTCCTCCGGCTTCCACCCCGACATGGCCGCCCCTGCGGGCCACACCTGCGGCACGACAGTAACATGCAGTACCCGACGTGAATGACCCCGAAAATCCCGAATTCGCCTGATAGTGACGTTATTGTCACCTGCGCCACGCGAAAGGCCGGGCACAGAGCGTACCAAAAACCCCGGAGGGCCGGGCGGCACGCGGGGGCGGCCCGCCCGGCCATCGCCGTTAAATCGCAGGTAGATCGCTGGTTGAGCGGTCAGGCCGCCAGGGCCTCCTCCTCGGCCTCGGCGGGCCGGGGCGGCGGCACCACCGGGGTGCGGGACCGGATGAGGACGGCGATCACGATGAGCGCGACCAGATCGAAGATCGCGGCCAGACCGAACGCGGTCGCCGTGGCGTGCGACTGCAGATGGTGCGCCTGAGCCACGGCGCTGGCGCCCGGCAGCGGATGCCGGGCTGCGTCCCGGTAGGAGGTGCCGTACACCGCGACCAGCACGGCCAGCCCGACCGCGCCGCCGACCTGCTGCATGACGTTGACCATGGACGAGGCCGCGCCGGAGTCCTCCGGCGCCACCCCGGCCAGCGAGGCCGTGGTCAGTGGCACGAACACGACGCCCATCCCGCCGCCCAGCAGCAGCATCGGGCCGAACACGCCGGTCCAGTAACCGGTCGCGGGCGAGACCCGGGACAGCCAGGCCAGGGCGACGATGACCGGGATCAGCCCGGCGATCATCAGCCGCTTGGGCCCGACCGCCTGCATCAGCCGCGGCACGGTCCGGGACACCCCGAACAAGACGACGGTCATGGGCAGGAACGCGATACCGGCCCGCAGCGGGCTGAAGCCCAGGATGTCCTGCAGGAACTGGGTCAGGAAGAAGAACATCCCCATCATGCCGGCCACCAGCATCAGCCGGGCCACGAACGACCCGGACCGGCTCACGTCGGTGAACAGCCGCAGCGGGGTGATGGGCTGCGGGGCGCGGCGCTCGTTCAGCACGAACAGCACCAGCAGCACCACCGCGGCCACGAACGCGCCGACGGCCACCGTGTCACCCCAGCCGTTGGAAGCGGCGCGGATGAAGGCGTACACCAGCGAGGCCATGCCCAGGGTCGAGGTCAGCGCGCCGGCCAGGTCGAAGCGGCCCGGCTGGCGGGGGGTCTCGGTGACGAACAGCGGCGCGGCGATCAGGGCGAACAGGCCGATGGGCACGTTGATGAACAGCACCCAGCGCCAGGACAGCCACTGGGTTATCACGCCCCCGAGCACCAGGCCGAGCGATGCTCCGCCGGTGATCACCGCGGTGTAGATGGCCAGGGCGCGGGTCCGCTCCCGGCCCTCGGAGAAGCTGCCGATGATCAGGGCCAGCACCGCCGGTGAGGCCAGCGCGCCCCCAACGCCTTGCGCGGCCCGGGCGGCCAGCAGCAGCCCGGCCGAGTTGGCCAGCCCGCCGGCCAGCGAGGCCACGGTGAACAGGGCGACCCCGGCGACGAACATGCGCCGCCGGCCGAGGATGTCACCGGCCCGGCCGCCGAGCAGCAGCAGGCCGCCGAAGGTCAGCGTGTAGCCGTTCATGACCCAGGACAGGCTGGTCGCGCTGAAGTGCAGGCCGTGCTGGATCTGCGGCAGCGCGATGTTGACCACCGTGGCGTCCAGGATCACCATCAGCTGCGCACACAGCAGGATGACCAGGGCAAGACCGCGGCGGCCGGAACCGCGGCGGGGTGCGCCCGGCGGACCGGACGCCCCTCGCGGCGCGACGTGGGAAGAAGACACAGTGCCTCCACGTTGTGAGGTCAGATCGCAGGAAAGTTAGATCAGGGCGTTTCCGGACGGGTGTTCTCGCTGGCCGGGCGGTACACTCGGAATGGAAACGGAGGTCTACTCCGGTAACTATACGGAGGCACCCTCCGGTTTGGCAACTCAATTAATGCGTGGCGGAGAGATGACGACGGCAGACAGCGCGATCGCGAAGCTGGCTGAGGCGCCCCCGATGCGGGCCGACGCCCGGCGCAGCCGTGAGCGCCTGCTGACCGCGGCCACCCAGGCGTTCGCCGAAAAAGGGGCCGAGGCACCGCTGGAGGACATCGCCAAGCGGGCCGGGGTCGGCATCGGCACCTTGTACCGCCATTTCCCCACCCGGCTGGACCTGCAGGAAGCGGTCTACCGCAACCAGGTCAGCGCGGTCTGCGCGCAGGGGGCCGAACTAGCCGACGCCCCCTCGCCGGGCGACGCGTTCGCGGGCTGGCTGCGGGCCCTGGCCAGCTACCTGGTGACCAAGCGGGGCCTGGCCAGCGCGCTGATTGCGGCCAAGGGCAAGGACTCCGAGGTGATCAGCCAGTGCAGCACGATCATGCGGGACACCATCAGCCGCCTGCTGCAGCGAGCCCAGGAAGCCGGCGCCGTCCGGGCCGACCTGACCCCCATGGACGTCATGATGGTGGTCCACGGCGTGGTCGTGGCGACCGAGCGCACCCCCGACCAGGCCGACCGGATGCTGTCGCTCATGCTCGACGGCCTGCGCGCCCGTACCTGACCTCACTCTCCCGCCACCTGGGAGTTTGTTAAAAATAATCGATTTAATGAAGATCCGGCGGGCGGTTCTCATACGGCGTGCTGAGCACGATCGTGGTCCGGGTGGAGACGCCGGCCTTGGTCCGGATCTCCTGCAGCAGATCCTCCAGCGCGGACGGCGAGGCGACCCGGACCTTGAGGATGTAGTTCTCGTCCCCGGCCACGCTGTGACAGGCCTCGATCGCGGCGATCGGCTCCAGCCGCTGCGGCACGTCGTCCGGGGCGGCCGCGTCGAACGGCTTGATCGAGATGAACGCGGTCAGCGGCAGCCCGATCTCGTCGGCGTCAAACCGCGCCACGTAGCCCCGGATCACCCCGCCCTGCTCCAGCCGCCGGACCCGCTGGTGCGTGGCCGACACTGACAGCCCGGTCCGCTTGGCCAGCTCGGTGAAGCTCATCCGCCCGTCCGCTGACAGCAGCGACACAATCTGGCGATCGATCTCTTCCACGCCGACACGCTATAGCCCGCGCGCCCCGGGGTGGCGACCCTGAAGGTAACGGGTCGGGGTCAGATAACGAAATGGTCACGGTCGTTACGCTATCGTAACATTGGTGATGGCGATCTTAACGCCAGACAATTGCGAAGTTACGCTTCCGACCAGGACAGATCTTTAAGGACCGGCGCAACGGCCCGCGAGCAAGGGAGCACGATGGCCCAGATAACCCTCGACCGCATCGACAAGGTCTACACCGGTGGCGTCAAGGCGATCGACCAGATGTCGCTGGAGGTCAAGGACGGCGAGTTCATGGTCCTGGTCGGGCCGTCGGGTTGCGGGAAGTCCACCGCGCTACGCTCGATCGCCGGGCTGGAGGAGATCAGCTCCGGCACGATCTCCATCGGCGACCGGGTGGTCAATGACCTGCCGCCCAAGGACCGGGACATCGCGATGGTGTTCCAGAACTACGCGCTCTACCCGCACATGACCGTGGAGCAGAACCTGGCCTTCGGTCTCCAGCTGCGCAAGACGCCCAAGGACGAGATCAAGCGCCGGGTGAACGAGGCGGCCAAGATGCTCGGCCTGGACCAGTACCTCAAGCGCAAGCCGGCCGCCCTGTCCGGTGGCCAGCGCCAGCGGGTGGCGATGGGCCGCGCGATCGTCCGGGAGCCGCAGGCGTTCCTGATGGACGAGCCGCTGTCCAACCTGGACGCCAAGCTGCGGGTGTCGATGCGCGCGTCGCTGAACCAGCTGCACGAACGGCTCGGTGTCACCACCATCTACGTGACCCACGACCAGGTCGAGGCCATGACCCTGGGCCACCGGGTCTGCGTGATGCGGGACGGGCGGCTGCAGCAGGTGGACACGCCGCAGCACCTGTTCGAGTCCCCGGTCAACCTGTTCGTGGCCGGCTTCATCGGCTCCCCGGCGATGAACTTCGTCGACGCCGAGCTGACCCGGGACGACGGCCCGTCCGTGGCCTTCGCCAACTACAAGTTCCCGGTCCCGAACACGCTGATCGAGAACCGGCCCGGGCTGGACCAGTACTTCGGCCGCAAGGTCATCCTCGGTATCCGGCCGTCCGACTTCGAGGACGCCGCGCTGGCCGACGCCAGCTGGGCCCGGATGCCGGTGAAGGTGGGCGTGACCGAGGAGCTGGGCAGCGAGATCCACGTGATCTTCACCATCGACGCCCCGCCGGTCGAGCACTCCAGCATCACCGACGCCGCCACCGGCGACGACGGCCAGGACGAGAGCGTCTCGGCCCTGGTCGGCGGCAAGTCGCTGTGGACGGCGCGGGTCTCGGCCCGGTCCGCGGTTCGCCCGAACACCAACCTGGAGCTGGCCGTCGACACCAACCAGCTGCAGTTCTTCGACGCTGACAGCGGCCTGTCCATCGGTCACCCCGAGGCCACCGCCGCCGCCGCCGAGCCGGCCACGGTGTAAGAAGCTCAGCCCGGAGGCCCGGGGGGGGGGGGGGCCCCCCCCCCCCCCCCCCCCCGCGCCCCGGGGGGGGCAGAGGGGG
>CAXUJF010000159.1:0-4032 GCA_964250865.1 uncultured Streptosporangiaceae bacterium | reverse complement strand
CCGGTCCAGCGGCCCCCCCGCGCCCCCCGCCGCCGCCGCGTCGCCGCCAAGGGTGTAAGACGCTCAGCCCGGCGGCGGGGGGGGGGGTTACCCGCCGCCGGGCCTTCACGCGTGCCCGGCGGGCATGAAAGTGCGTGCGCCGGGTGTTGAACGCGTGAGGTGGCAGGTCTCAGGCGGTGCCGAAAGGTGGGAGAATTTCGTTATGCAGCATGATCCGGAAGAGTTGTTCGAGCTGAGTGCGGACCTGCCGGACCTGGACGGCGTGCCACTGCTGCACCACCTGGAGGGCTTCATGGACGCCGGGGCGGCCGGCCGGCTGCTGTCCGAGCACCTGGCCTCCACCTGCGAGCCGACCACGGTGGCCACGTTCGACGTGGACCGGCTGATCGATTACCGGTCCCGCCGGCCGACCATGACCTACTCCATTGACCACTGGGACTCCTACGAGCACCCGCAGCTGATCGTCCAGTTGCTGCACGACCTGGCCGGTGCCCCGTTCCTGCTGCTGACCGGGCCCGAGCCGGACCACGAGTGGGACCTGTTCACGGCGGCCGTGCAGGCCGCGTCGGCTCAGCTCGGCGGCGGCCCGGTGATCGGATTCCAGGGCATCCCGATGGGGGTGCCGCACACCCGGCCGCTGGGTGTGATCAGCCACGCGACCCGTCCTGAGCTGATCACCGGCCAGCAGCAGATGCCGGACAAGCTGCAGGTGCCGGGCAGCGCGGCCGCGCTGCTGGAGTTCCGGCTGGGTGAGGCGGGCCGGGACGCGCTCGGCTTCGCTGTGCACGTGCCGCACTACCTGTCCCAGGCCGTTTACCCCGAGGGGGCGGTGGCGCTGCTGGACACGGTCACCGCGATCACCGGCCTCGAGCTGCCCAGCGACGCGCTGCGGCTGGCGGCGGACCGGACCAACTCCGAGATCGACCGCCAGGTGGCCGAGTCGGCCGAGGTCGCCGAGCTGGTCACCGCGCTGGAACGGCAGTACGACGCGATCGCGGAGAGCACCGACAACGGCGAAGGCGGCGACCTGCTGGACGGCGGCCAGATGCCGACCGCCGATGAGCTGGCGGCCCAGTTCGAGCGCTTCCTGGAGCAGCAGGACCGCAACGACGGCTAGACGATCACAAGCTCTCTCGGGCCGTTGTTGAGACGCTCGGCGCCGTCCTCGGTGCACACCACGATGTCCTCGATGCGGGCCCCGTTCGCGCCCGGGTAGATGCCCGGCTCGATCGAGAACGCCATACCCGGCTCCAGCGGCTCGGTGTTGCCCGTCACGATGTAGGGGTCCTCGTGCGATTCCAGGCCGATGCCGTGCCCGGTGCGGTGGATGAACGCGTCACCGTAACCGGCCGCGGTGATCGGCTCGCGCGCGGCGGCGTCGATATCCTCGGCGGCCATACCCGGCTGGACCGCGTCGAACGCGGCCTGCTGAGCGTCCTGCAGCACCTGGTAGTAGGCCAGGAAGTCATCCGGCGGGGTGCCGATCGCATACGTGCGCGTGCAGTCGGACCGGTATCCGGACGGCATCATGCCGCCGATGTCGACCACCACCGCGTCGCCCGCCTGCAGCACCCGGTCCGAGACCTCGTGATGCGGGCTGGCCGCGTTCGGGCCGGAGGCCACGATGGTGAAGTCGACCTGCACGTGGCCCTCGGCCAGGATCGCCTCGGCGATCAGCGCGCCGACCTGGCGTTCGGTCCGCCCGGCCCGCAGCCAGCCCGGCACCTGGGCGTGGACCCGGTCGATGGCGGCGCCGGCCTCGCGCAGCGCGGCCACCTCGGCCGGGTTCTTGCGCATCCGCAGGTCGCGCAGGGCCGCGCTGGCCAGCAGCTGCTTGGCCCCGGGCAGCGCGTCCCGCAGCTTCAGGACCATCAGGGCCCACATCTGGTCGGCCAGCCCGGTGCTGGCCACCGGGCCCAGCCGGTCCGCGATCAGCGCGTACGGATCCTCGGTCTCCTCCCAGGGGATCAGCTCCAGGCCGAGCCCGGACGCCGGGGAGGCCTGCGCGGCGGCCAGTTCGAGCCGCGGCACCACCAGGAAGGCCGGATCGGCGGCCGGGATGACCAGGCAGGTCAGCCGCTCGAGCTGCTTGGCATCATAGCCGGTCACGTAGCGCAGGTCGGGACCGGGCGTCAGCAGCAGCGCGTCCAGTCCTTCGGCTCGCACTCGCTCGGCCACAGCGGCCAGCCGGCTGGCCGGGTACAGCTCTGAGGTCGCCATCGATCGTCCTCCCGGGGGCCCGCCCCCTGCGCGGGGGTCCTGGGCAGCAGGCTACTGCCCGGTGACCGCGGCGATGAAGCGGGACAGGGACGAGCCGAGCCGCCACCGGTCGCCGAGCTCCTGGAGCCGGCCCGGGTCGGCCGGGGTGAGCGGCAGGTCGCCGGTCACCGTGGGCAGCGGCACGTCGGTCGCGGTGCGGACCACCATCGGGGCCACGGCCAGGTAGTCGCGGGCCGCGGTGAGCTTGTTCCGGGCGCCGGTCGGGAACCCGCCGTGCCCGGCGTCCACCGCCTCCAGGATGGCGGCCAGGCTGCCGAACTTGTTGATCAGGGTGGCCGCGGTCTTCTCCCCCACCCCGGGCACGCCGGGCAGGCCGTCGCTGGGGTCGCCGCGCAGTACCGCGAAGTCGGCGTAGGCCCGGCCGGGGATCTTGTAGCGGTCGGCCACGGCCTGCTCGTCGATGATGTCCAGGTTGTTCAGGCCGCGCACGGTGTAGACGATCCGGACCTGATGCTCGTCGTCGACCAGCTGGAACAGGTCCCGGTCGCCGGTGATCACGTCCACCGGCTGGTCCGCGCCCACCGCGAGGGTGGCGATGACGTCGTCGGCCTCGTAACCGGCGGCCCCGGCCACGGCCAGGCCAGTCGCGGCGAGCACGTCGTTGATGATCGGAATCTGCGGGACCAGCGCGTCCGGGGTCTGCTCGTCGTTGCCCTGCGCGCTCTGGCCTTCGGCCAGCCGGTGGGCCTTGTAGGACGGCACCGCCTCGACCCGGAACGCGGGCCGCCAGTCCTCGTCCATGCAGGCCACCAGCCGAGCCGGCTCACGTGCCCGGACCAGCCGCGCAATCATGTCCAGCAGCCCGCGGACGGCGTTGACCGGCGTGCCGTCCGGCGCGGTGACGGTGTCCGGCACCCCGTAGAACGCGCGGTAGTAGAGCGAGGCGGTATCCAGCAGCATGAGCGAGCCCATCCCGCCATCCTGCCAGGTCTGGATCATTAGCGGGCCGGCATAATGACTCCATGACGAGGTGGCGGGCGGTACGGGGGCGAAGGCGCTGACCGGCGCGCCGGGCGAGGCCCTCGCGGCCGTGCTGCTGGCCGTCATCCTGGTGGCCGCCGTGACCCGGCCGCGCTGGCTGCCCGAGGCCGCCGTGGCCGTAACGGCGGCGATCGTCGTGATCGCGGGTGGGGTGCTGCCGCTGACCACGGCGCGGGCCGAGACCGGCCGGCTGCTCCCGGTGGTGGGGTTCCTGGCTGCCGTGCTGGTGCTGGGCCAGCTGTGTGAGTCCGAGGGGCTGTTCACCGCGGCCGGCGCCCGGCTGGCCCGGTGGAGCCGCCGTGACCCGGTGCGGCTGCTGACCGGGACGTTCGTGCTGGCTTCGGCCACCACCGCGGTGCTCAGCCTGGACACCACCGTGGTACTGCTGACCCCGGTGGTGCACGACACCACCACCCGGCTGCGGCTGCGGCCCAAACCGGCCACCTACGCCTGCACGCACCTGGCCAACTCCGGCTCACTGCTGCTGCCGGTGTCGAACCTGACCAATCTGCTCGCGCTCGCGGTCTGCGGGCTCAGCCTGGCCGGGTTCACCGCGGTGATGGCGCTGCCCTGGCTGGCCGCGATCGCGCTGGAGTACGTGGTGTTCCGGCTGTTCTTCCGGGCCGACCTGGCCGTAGCGGCGGGGGCGCCGGACCGTGCGCCCGACACCGAGCCGGCTCCCCCGGTGCCGCGGTTCCCGCTGGCGGTGGTGCTGGCCACGCTGGCCGGGTTCGCGGTCACCTCGTTCGCCGGGGTCAGCCCGGCCTGGGC
>CAXUJF010000158.1:856-11164 GCA_964250865.1 uncultured Streptosporangiaceae bacterium | reverse complement strand
CGGCCGCGGGCCGCGACTGGGCCGCGGCGGCACTCGCGGCTGAACTCGGCCCGGCCGACGATGGGACCTTCGGCTTGGCGGCGGGCTTGCTGGCCGCCTGGGCCGGCGCGCTGAACACACCGATACCGGCCCCAGCGCAGGCCACCATGCAGGCGGCGAGGATCAGAGCGCCCCTCAACAGAGCAATACGAATACGCTCCGTCACCGGTTTACCCTCGTCTTCACCGCTCTCCTCTCCGCTGACTGCGCGAACCGTAGCCGTAATCTTGAGGTCATGGAGCGTGCGCCGGCCCCTGGATGGCCGATCGACCCCGTCTGCGACGAAGGCCAGCTTACGGATTCCTGGCCGCGATCGAGGCTAGGCCAGCCGCGCGAGTCCCGTACGTCTGCGGGACATCCCTCGCCAGAACCGCGCCGCCAGGGCGGCCCGCCGGAGCCGCGCCGCCAGACCAGGGCCGCCAGGCCAGCTCGCCGACCAAGGTACCCGAAGCTTATTCAGGCCGCATAAACCAAGCCAAAGATGACCTTTTATCCTTTCCGTCCATTCCTCGCCTTTTGTCAGCATCCTATTTCGCGCATGCCCTGAACCCGCTGCGCGAACGGAGGTCAGCAGCCCATGGCCATCAGCTGGAACTCATCCCAGGGCCCCACGCTCGGTGTCGAGTGGGAACTGCAGCTCATCGACGCGCAGACCAGGCTGCTCAGGCAGGACGCCGACCTGGTGCTGTCCGGGCTGACCGGCGTGGGCGCCAGTGGTGAGCACCCGCACATCCGGCGCGAGCTGATGCAGTCCACGGTAGAGATCGTGACCGGTATTTGCAGCACAGTTTCCGAAGCCCGGGCCGACCTGGATAAGAATATCGCCGAACTCCAGCGAAGTGCGGACAATCACGGTATCGTTCTGGCTTGCGCCGGTACGCATCCTTTGAGTAACTGGCGCGACGCGAAGATGACATCGCTCAAGCGTTACGCGGAAATCCGCGAGCAAATGCAATGGCTCGCCCGAAGGGTTCAGACCTTTGGCGTCCACGTGCACGTGGGGTTGCGCGACGGGGGCAAGGTGATTCCGATCATCAATGCCCTCGCTTCGTACCTGCCGCATTTTCTCGCGCTGACCGCATCCAGCCCATTCCGGGACGGGGAGGCTACGGGGCTCGCCTCGACCCGGGCGGTCATCTTCGGTGACCTGCCGACTGCGGGGCCGCCGCACCGGCTCTCGAACTGGGGGGAGTTCGAGGAGTACATGGACACGCTGCTGCGGGCTAGGACCATCCACAGCATCAAGGAGGTCTGGTGGGACATCAGACCGCACGCCGACCTGGGCACGGTCGAGATCCGCATGTTCGACGGCCTGCCCACCGGGCGTGAGGTGGCCATGGTCGCCGCGTTGTCGCAGAGCCTGGTGCAGCTGTTCGACTCCCAGCTGGACCGGGGCTACCAGCTCCCGAGTCCGTCGTCTTGGGTCATTCGCGACAACAAGTGGCGCGCAACGAGATATGGTCTTGACGCGACGGTGATCACCGATGAGTCAGGGACCACGGCGCCGCTGCGCGACGAGGTGTATGAGCTCGTTCGCGAGTTGGAGCCCATCGCTGACCGGCTTGGCTGTCTCGAAGAGCTGCGGGTAGCCTCAGAGGTACTTGAATACGGGGCTTCTTATGAGAGACAACGTGCCATTCTGGCCCATAGCGGCGATCTGACTGGCGTCATTGATGCGCTAGTCACTGAGTTTGCTGAGGATCGTTTCGTCATCCCGGGGGAAGGCGGGCATGGAAGGTAACAATTTGGCGGGCGATCTCGAAGCCTTTATTGCGGAGCATGAGGCCGAGCTCGTCGAATTCCGCCGCGACCTGCACGCCCATCCCGAGGTCGGTTACGCCGAGCACCGCACCACGCGGCGTATCGCCCTGCGGCTGGCCGCGGCGGGCCTGCGCCCGGTGATCCTGCCCAAGGGCACCGGCGTGATCGTCGACATCGGCGGCAGCGGCCGCGAGCACGAGGCGGCCCAGCGCCGGATCGTCGCCCTGCGCGCGGACATCGACGCGCTGCCGATGGGGGACGAGAAGAGCGTCCCGTACCGGTCCACCGTGCCCAACGTCTGCCACGCCTGCGGTCACGACGTGCACACCTCGATCCTGCTCGGCACCGGCCTGTTCCTGGCCAGCCAGGCCGCCCGTGGTCTGCTGCCGGGCCGGGTCCGGCTGATCTTCCAGCCCGCCGAGGAGGTCCCCGGCGGTGCGCTCGACGTGCTGGCCGCGGGTGGCATCACCTCGGTCGGCCGGATCTTCGCGCTGCACTGCGACCCCCGTATCGATGTGGGCAAGGTCGGCGTCCGGACCGGGCCGATCACGGCCGCGTGTGACCGCATCTCGGTCCGGATCACCGGCCCCGGCGGCCACACCGCCCGCCCGCACCTGACCGCGGACCTGGTCTACGCGCTGGGCAAGATCGTCACCGAGCTGCCCGCGGCGCTGTCCCGCCGGGTCGACCCGAGATCCAGCCTCAGCCTGGTCTGGGGCCACATCTCGGCCGGGGCCACCGCCAACGCGATCCCGGATGAGGGCCTGGTGGAGGGCACCGTGCGCTGCCTGGACGACGAGGCCTGGCACGGGGCGCCGGACCTGCTCCGGGAGCTCATCGAATCGGTCGCCACCGCCTACGGGGTCAAGGCCGAGATGACCTACGCCCGCAGCGTGCCCCCCACGGTCAACGACCAGCTGAGCACGTCCATGTTCGCCGCCGCGGTCGAGCAGACCCTGGGTGCCGACGCAGTGGTGACGACCCCGCAGAGCCTGGGCGGCGAGGACTTCGCCTGGTACCTGGAGTCGGTGCCGGGCTCCTACGCCCGGCTCGGGGTCCGCCCGCCCGGCGCAACCCAGCAACTCGACATCCACCAGCCCACGTTCGACGTCGACGAGCGGGCCATCGGAGTCGGCGTGCACGTGATGGCGGCCACCGCCCTCAACGCCCTCTGGGACGACAACACCCGCGTCACCGAGCCCCTCCCCAACGCCGCCGCATTAGGGGTGCCCGTGCGGACGCCGTCCGGGGGGACGACCCCCCTGGACCCCCCGATTCCCGCGGCGGTACCGGCCGTAGGACCGGCCGCTCGCCCAGGCCTTCGGCCCGGGACTCGCTAGCCGGATAGGTCGGCTCGCCGGAACCCGCAGCGGTGGCGGTTAGGTCGCCTCGCCGTAGCCCGCGCGCCCGAACTCTCTACACTTTGCCGGGTGAGGGCAACTGCGGCGCGGATCGCGATCATTGGTGGCGGGCCGGGCGGCTACGAGGCTGCGCTGGTCGCTTCGCAGCTCGGGGCCGAGGTGACGCTGGTCGAGCGCGACGGTCTGGGTGGCGCCTGCGTGCTCACCGACTGTGTGCCGTCCAAGGCCCTGATCGAGGTGTCCAGCACGGTCACCGTGCTGAACGGCGCCACCGACCTGGGCATCCAGCTGCCCGGTACCGCCGACGGGGGCCGGCCCCGGGCCACCGCGGACGCGGAGCGGCTGTACCGCCGGATCAAGTCGCTGGCCCAGGCCCAGTCCCGGGACGTCGCGGCTCGGGTCGCGGCCGAAGGGGTCGAGGTCATCGACGACATCGGGCGGCTGACCAGCCCGGGCACGATCCAGGCCGGCGGCCGGGACATCGCCGCCGACGCCGTGCTGCTGGCCGTGGGCGCGCACCCCCGGGTCTTGCCCGATTCGGTGCCCGACGGCGAGCGGATCCTGAACTGGCGCCAGCTGTACGACCTGCCCGAGGTCCCCGAGGAGCTGATCGTGGTCGGCTCCGGCGTGACCGGGGCCGAGTTCGCCAGCGCCTACCAGTCGCTGGGCTCCAAGGTCACACTGGTATCTTCCCGGACCCGGGTGCTGCCGCACGAGGACGTCGACGCGGCGGTGGTCATCGAGGAGGTGTTCCGGCGCCGGGGCATGACCGTGCTCGGCCGGTCCCGCGCCGCCACGGTCAAGCGCGACGGTGACCGGGTGGTGGTCACGCTGACCGACGGCCGGGTGGTGCGCGGCTCGCACTGCCTGCTGACCGTGGGCATGGAGCCCAGCGTCGACGGGATCGGCCTGGCGGACGCCGGGGTCAAGCTGGACAAGCGCGGCTTCGTCGAGGTCGACCGGGTCTCGCGGACTTCGGCCCCTGGCGTCTACGCGGCCGGCGACTGCACCGGCGTGCTCATGCTGGCCTCGGTCGCGGCCATGCAGGGCCGGATCGCGATGTGGCACACGCTGGGGGAGGCCGTGCACCCCATCCGGCTCAGCCACGTGGCCGCCACCATCTTCACCGACCCGGAGATCGCCACCATCGGCGTCACCGCCTCCGCCGTCGAAAGCGGCGAGGTACCCGCGGCCGTGGTCAAGCTGCCCCTGGCCGGCAACCCCCGGGCCAAGATGGCCGGCATCCGCGACGGTTTCGTGAAGCTCTACGCCCGCCCCGACACCTCGGTCGTGCTGGGCGGCGTGATCGTCGCCCCCCGCGCCAGCGAGCTCATCCTCCCGGTGTCGGTCGCGGTGGAACAGCGTCTTACCGTCGATCAGCTGGCCCAGACGTTCACGGTGTACCCGTCCCTGTCCGGCAGCCTGGCTGAGGCCGCCCGCAAGCTGATGCGCTACGGCGACTTCAACTAGGACGCTGCCTCCGGCGGGGGCACTTCGGGCTCCGTGAGTCACCCGCGTCTCACGAAGCTCTGTTGCCACCCAGATCGCCGCAGACAGGTGTTGCTCTGGCCACCCAATGGCGTCACCGACCCGATTACGGCCGGTACGTTGGCACCATCGGTCCGGTGATAATCGGTACGTTGGCACCATCGGTCCGGTGAGGAACGGGCCAACGGCGCGATTGACCAGGTGGCCGGCTCCCGATCCATTCCAGCCAGTCACACCTGCCACTGGGGGCTCAGTGGGCGGGGCGGCCGAGGTCGGGGTCGTCGGGGACCGGCAAACCGTGCTGGCGCAGGCGGGCGACGCGGATGTCGTCGGCGTAGATGGTGACGATGAAGACGCTGCCCAGGATGGCCAGCAGGGGCACCATGATGCGGAGCCAGGGCGGACCGGGCAGCACGGCCAGGATGCAGCAGATCGGCACCACGACGGCCAGGTGGCGCAGCACGGTGCGGCCGCGCCAGCCGGCGTCGATCAGTTCGTGCCGGACCCATTCGGTGTTGGCGGGTGGCAGCCGGAAGCCGAAGGCGAAGCGCAGCTTCCCGCCGAAGCCAGGGTCACCGGCAATCCGGGGCACGAACCGTCAATCCTCGATCCGGCAGATCAGAGTGCCCGAGGTTACCGTCTGGCCGACCTCGACCGTCAGCCCGGCCACCGTGCCGTCCTTGTGCGCGGTCAGCGGCTGTTCCATTTTCATCGCCTCGAGCACGACGATCGGGTCACCGGCCGACACCGTCTGCCCGTCGGACGCGATCAGTTTGACGATGGTCCCCTGCATGGGAGTCACGAGCTCATCGCCACCGCCCGACTGCGCGGCGCCCTTGCCCCGCCGGCTGCTGCGACGTCGTTCAATACCCTGGCCATCAGCCGCAGCGGGACCGGCCACGGTCAGTGCGGCCGGCACCACCACCTCGACCCGCTTTCCGCCCACCTCGATGATCACCCGCTCGCGGGCGGGCGCCTCCTCGGCCGGGTCGGTGTCCTGCGGTTCCACGTCCGCGGACCAGTCGGTCTCGATCCACCGCGTGTAGACGCTGAACGGCTCGTCGGTGAAGGCCGGGTCACTGACCACGGCGCGGTGGAACGGCAGCACGGTCGGCATGCCTTCCACCTTGAACTCGGCCAGCGCGCGGCGGGCTCGCTCCAGGGCCTGCTCCCGCGTGGCCCCGGTCACGACCAGCTTGCCGATCAGCGAGTCGAAGGCCTGCGGGACGGTCATGCCCGGCTCGTACCCGAGGTCGAGCCGCACCCCGGGACCGGACGGGAGCTCCCAGGACCGGATCGTGCCGGGGGCGGGCAGGAAGTTGCGCGCCGGGTCCTCGGCGTTGATGCGGAACTCGATCGAGTGCCCGCGCGGGGCCGGGTCGTCGTAGCCGATCGGGTGGCCCTCGGCGATGCGGAACATCTCCCGCACCAGGTCCAGCCCGGCGACCTCCTCGCTGACCGGGTGCTCGACCTGGAGCCGGGTGTTGACCTCGAGGAAGCTGATCGAGCCGTCCTGGCCGACCAGAAACTCACACGTGCCCGCGCCCTGGTAGCCGGCCCGGCGCAGGATCGCCTTGGATGAGGAGTACAGCAGCCCGACCTGCTCGCTGGTCAGGAACGGCGCGGGCGCCTCCTCGACCAGCTTCTGGTGCCGGCGCTGCAGCGAGCAGTCCCGGGTGGAGATCACCACCACGTTGCCGTGGGCGTCGGCCAGGCACTGGGTCTCCACGTGCCGCGGCTTGTCCAGGTAGCGCTCGACGAAGCACTCGCCCCGGCCGAACGCGGCCACCGCTTCCCGTACCGCCGATTCGTACAGGTCCGGGATCTCCTCCCGCGTCCAGGCCACCTTGAGCCCGCGGCCGCCGCCGCCGAACGCAGCCTTGATCGCGATGGGCAGGCCGTGTTCCTCGGCGAACGCGACGACTTCCTCCGGGCCCGACACCGGGTCGGACGTGCCCGGCGTGAGCGGCGCTTCGACCTCCAGCGCGATGTGCCGGGCCTGCACTTTGTCGCCGAGCGCGTCGATGGCCTCGGGCGGCGGCCCGATCCAGGTCAGCCCGGCCGCCAGCACTGCCCGGGCGAAGTCGGCGTTCTCAGCCAGGAACCCGTAGCCGGGGTGGACGCCGTCGGCGCCGGCCTCGGTGGCGATCTTGACGATCTTTTCGATGTCGAGGTAGGTCTCGGCGGCGGTGGCCCCGTCCAGCGCGTACGCCTCGTCGGCGAGCCGGGTGTGCAGCCCGTCGATGTCCTGTCCGGCGTAGATGGCGACGCTGGTCAAACCGGCATCCCGGCAGGCCCGGATGACGCGGACCGCGATCTCGCCACGATTCGCGATGAGGACCTTCCGCACGGCAACCTCTTCTCTCGTTCAGCACTCGCCGAGGCCGGTTTCGCGCTTATCGTCGTATGGGCCGCCAGCTGATGACAGCGGTCACGCAAATGTATGGATTCTAGCTTTGACTGTTATTCATAGATCTACCCGGCCTGGGCTGGGACGAGTCGTTGCCGGCCATGATCGGCCCGATTGCGCCGTCCCGACCGGCGATTACGGTAGGACACTTCCCGTTGTGGCTACGGGTTCGGGCCGGCACGCGACCGGCAAACTTGATCGCACCAACCTGCTGATACGGCGCATACTCACCGTTCATTTCGCACCGGCTACAGCGGGGACGATCTAGGATGAAGCGGAACAAATAGTCTCGTGCGCCTCTCGGCAACCGTAGATGTCTCCCGGTGTAGGCCCTTCCTCCACCGAAGCGTGACCTCCGGTACGTAGAGTGAGCGTCGCTACCGGTTTGCGAGTTCGCCGCCCCCATCAGGCGAAAAGCAGCCACCGGGTACCTGGGACAGCGGCGTCCAGTGGTCCCGGATCGCATAAGTAACGTGCGCGTTCGCGTCAGACCCGCCTGAGCGGCGGACTTGCCCCCGCGTCGCGCCGGAAGGAGCCCCGTGCAGCAGTTCATCCCGGGGGGCCGCAGATGAACATCCTCGGTCTCCTGGTCTCATGCGCTGCGGCCGTGAGCCTGTGGGTGGGTGCGTCCCGCCACGAGGGCGGCACGGCACGGGGATACCGCTGGCTCGCGGGCACCGCGATGTTCTGGTTCGCGGGGCTGCTGGCCGATCAGCTGTTCGCCGGTTCGTTCGGCGGCTCGGGGCCACTTTCGCTGGCCGACGTCGCGCCGCTGCTGGCCATGGGGCCGCTGATCTTCGGGGTGACCGCACTGGCCTCCGAGCCGCCGGACGGCGGCTGGCGGGACGGAATCGAACCGGTCACCGCCGAGAGCGCGGACTCACGCTCGATCCTGTCCGCGCTGGCCGACGGCTACGTGATGGCCATCGCGCTGCTGGTTATCGGCTGGGTCACGCTGTTCGGGGCGGATTACCGGCACTCCGGCGAAGTGGCCGGCACCTTCTTGCAGGGCCTGGTGCACCCGCTGGTGGACGCGGCCGTGCTCGGCATGCTGCTGCCCGCCCTGACCGCGGCCTGGCGCCGGGTGGGCCTGCCCTACCTGGCCCTGCTCGCGATCGGTGTGGGCGACGCGCTCGGCGTCGCGTCCCGGCTGTCGTCCGGGCACTTGTCCACGGCCCAGCAGGTGGCTCAGGTCGTGGCGTTCGGCCTGCTCGGGCTCACGCCCTGGATTTCCCGGGCCTACGTACCCGAGATGCGGCGGCTGCCGCGCAGCATCCCCGGCTCGGGCCGGATCGTCGGCTCCGGCCGGGCCACGGTGGTCTCCGCGCTGACCGTGGCCGCGGCCACGCTGGTCGTGCTGGTGCGGGAGATCATCGGCACGCCGGACTCGGCGCTGGCCGTGGCCGTGACCAGCCGCCCGGCGGGGTTGGCCGTCGTCCTGGCCGGCGGCGCGGCCCTGCTGGTCCTGGTGGCCCGGGTCCTGGTGCTGATCTGGGAGACCAGCCTGGTCCTGCGGGCCTGGCGCGAGTCCAGCGGCAGCCTGCGCGAGCTGGCCGACCGCACCAGCGACGTGGTCCTGGTCACCGACCTGGACGGGGTGATCAGCTACGCCAGTCCGGCCGTGACCGACTTCGGCTACAGCCCCGACGACATGGTGGGCATGCGGCTGGACGAGCTGATCCACCCCGAGGATCTGTCGATGGCGCTGCGGGCCACCCGCGCCGCCTTGGGCCAGCCGTCCAGCGCGGGTGCCGCGGACCCCGTGGATTCGGCCGACGCGGCCCGCCCGGCGGGCGCCGCGGATCCGCTGGCCGACACCGAGCACGGCGTGACGGGCCGGTTCCCGGTCCGGGTGCGGACCGCCGATGGAACCTGGCGGCACATCGAGTCCACGATCATGCGGTACCGGGTCCCGGGGGAGCCGGACCAGTTGCTGGTCACCGCGCGGGACATCAGCGACCAGGTGGCGCTGCGCCAGCAGGTGACCCACCTGACCTTCCACGACGGCCTGACCGGCCTGCCCAACCGCGCCTATCTGGAGGAGCGGTCCCGCGACGGGCTGCGCCGCCGCGGTGACGCCACCGCGGCCGGGGTGGTGTTCCTCGACCTGGACGGCTTCACCGCGGTCAACGATTCGGTCGGCCACGGCGCGGGCGACCTGGTGCTGGCTCAGGCGGCCCGGCGGCTGCGCGCGATCGTGCCGTCGCACGACACCGTGGCCCGCTGGGGCGGCGACGAGTTCGCGGTCCTGATCGACAACGCGCCCGGTGTCCAGGACATCGCGGACATCGCCGAGCGGATGGCCGGGGCGATCAGTTCCGCGCCGTTCCGGGTCGCCGACCGGGACATCGCGATGACCGCGAGCGTCGGCGTCGCGCTGGCCGACGGCTCACCGCCCGGGCTGGTGCTGCGGAACGCCGACGTGGCCATGTCCAAGGCCAAGGACAGCGGCGGCGGCCGGGTCGAGGTGTTCGCGGCCCACATGCACGCCGACGTGGTCCGGCGGCTGGAGCTGGCCAGTGACCTGCAGGGGGCCATCTCCCGGCAGGAGCTGACCGTTCAGTACCAGCCGGTCGTCGACCTGGAGACGAACAGGGTGACCGGGGCCGAGGCCCTGGTTCGCTGGTGGCGGGACGGCGCCGCGGTGCCGCCGGCCGACTTCCTGGACGTGGCCGAGGATTCCGGCTTGATCGTCCCGCTGGGCGCCTGGGTGCTGTCCACCGCGTGCGGGCAGGCCGCGTCCTGGCGGGCCGAGGGCTGGGACGTCAGCATCTCGGTCAACCTGTCAGGCCGGCAGATCAACTCGCCCCGGTTTCCCGAGTCGGTGGCCGCGGCGCTGGCCGAGAGCGACCTGCCGCCGGAGGCCCTGGTCCTGGAGGTCACCGAGCGCGTGCTGGTCGAGGAGGGCGGGCTGCTGGTCGACCGCCTGTCCGACCTGCGCCGGCTGGGTGTCCGGCTGGCCATCGATGACTTCGGCACCGGGTACGCCTCGCTGGCCTACCTGCGCGGCCTGCCGGTCGACATCATCAAGATCGACCCGTCGTTCGTGGCCGGGCTCGGGCTCGACGACACCCTCACCCTGCTGACCCGCACCATCGTCCAGGTCGGTCACGACCTCGACATCACGGTCGTGGCGGAAGGCATCGAGGACCCGCGTCAGCTGCGCATGCTGCGCGAGATGGGGTGCGGCTTCGGCCAGGGCTTCCTGGTCGCGCGCCCGATGGCCGCCCCCGGCGTCGAGTCGCTCAT
>CAXUJF010000158.1:352-846 GCA_964250865.1 uncultured Streptosporangiaceae bacterium | reverse complement strand
CCCCGCCCCCCCCCGCGGGCCCCCCCCCCCCCGCCCCCCCCCCCGGCCCCCCCGGCCCCGGGCCACGGCGGCTCCTCAGGGCACGGCGGCTCCGGCTCGCCGGGAAATGGTAACGGCGGCTCCTCAGGTCACCGCGACCCGGCGTCGGAGCGGCCCGCGAGCCCCGGCGCCTCCGCCGGTCACGGGTCGGCCAGTCATGGGTCCGCTGGTCACGGCCCCGCGGCCGACCACGCCGACCACGAGCTCACCAGCGATCACGGCCACACCGGGGACGCGGGGCGCCCGGCCGACCTCGGCCGCGACCCGCACCGGGACTCCGGGCCGAGCATGATCGCCGCCTCCTGACCTTCTGACCTGCTGGGGCCGCTGGGGTCACTCAGGGACAAGACCCGACTGTCTCGCTGGGTGAGACGAATTGGTGACCAAGTTGACGGCGCGCGCCGGACAAGGCATGGTGTCAGGTGTGAACCTGACCTTCATTCTGGTACTTGGAC
>CAXUJF010000158.1:0-342 GCA_964250865.1 uncultured Streptosporangiaceae bacterium | reverse complement strand
GGCGCGCAGACCGCTGACCGAGCCAGCCTCTGCGCGCTCCCCTCGACTGCCACCCGGCACGAGGGGTTTTTTAATGCCCTTCCGCTCGCGCACACACTCGCAGCGGAGTGTCTCGCCGAACAAGGAAAAATCGGATGACTGAGCAGATGAAACCCGCCTCTCCCACGCGCGCACATTCCAGCCCCACGCCGCTGGAAGTCGCACGGGCGGTGCATCGTGACTCGGCCGGAGCCGAGGGCCGCGACGCGAGTGGCCCCGACGCGCACAGCGACCAGGAGGCCGCCATCAGCCAGGACACAGGCCGTAGCGGCCCGCCCAGCCCCGCCGCCGAGACCGGGCTGT
>CAXUJF010000157.1:0-11240 GCA_964250865.1 uncultured Streptosporangiaceae bacterium | reverse complement strand
GCCGTCGACCCGGCCGTCGACCCGGCCGTCGAGCCGCCCGTCGAGGCAGCCGCTGAGCTACCCGCGGAGCCGGTCGAGCTACCCGCAGAGCCGGCCGGGGTGGTGACGCTGGAGACGACGCCGCTGACGGCGTTGGTCACGCCAGTCACGGTGCCGGTGACCGTGCTGGTCACGGCGCCGAGCAGGCCGCCGCCCGAACCGGAGGCCGACGGCGTCGATGATGCCGGCGTGGCCGCTTCGGCCGGGCTGGTGGTCGCGGCGTGGGCGCTCGAACCCGATAGGAGCCAGCAGATGGCCGTCAGGCCGAGGCAACAGCTGGCCAGCAACAGAACACGCAGCGCGATCCGTCCGGCCTGACTCCGGCCGGCGGTCACGCACGCATTTGATACGGCGTACTCCACTCCGCTGCAACCCCCATGATCGCGGCGACGGCGACATCAACGCCGCACCCGCATGCAGGCATATTAACCATCTGTACACGATAAAAAACAGACAGTGATGGCGCTTTTCTGGAACTAATTCGCGCCGCAGGGAGGGAGTTAATTAAAGAAAATATCCATTAATTAGCATGCCCGACCTAGGCGATACGGGTCGCTATTTACGCAGATAAGCCGCCGAACCAGCCTGACACATCCAAACGGAAACTTTCCTGCGGCGTCATCGCGCGCAGGTCGTTTTCGAGCTCCCGCAGGCGGCCCGGGCCGAGCCGGTGCGCCCATTCCGCATGCAGGTCTTCGAAGATCCGGGCCGACAGCGCCAGCGCCTCGATTCCGTGCGGGGTGAGGCGGACGAGCTTCCGGCGGCCGTCGGCCGGGTCGGCCCAGCGTTCGACGTAGCCGAGCTCGGCCAGCCGGTCGACGGTCTTGCCCGCGGCCTGCTTGGTCACGCCGAGGCGCCGGCCGAGCTCGCTCGAGGTGGTGCCGTCCAGGCCGATGGCCTGCATGGTGAAGCCGTGGGCCGGGCGCATGTCCGGGTGGCCGCGGGTGGCCAGTTCGGCGTGCAGCTGATCGATCAGCGTGCGGAACGCGGCCAGCAGCAGCAGCGGCAGCTCGAAGCCGGGAGTCTCGTCGGCCGGGTCTACCTCAGGCATTGCGCCAACTCGTCAACCACGTTTACTATTTGGTCAACCACATTGACGATCTTAGCGAAGCTCGCCCCAGGAGGCACTCATGACCGACGTTGCGTTCCCCGAGCAGACCCTGGAGTCGGCCCCGCCCGAGTCGCAGCGGATGATCAAGGCCACCGCCGCGCACCTGGGTTACCTGCCGGTGGCGCTGGCCCGGATGGCGGGCTCGCCCCAGCTGATGGACGGCTTCCTGAAGACCAGCGGGCTGTTCGAGAGCACGACGCTGGACCCGTTGGCCCGGGAGACCCTGGTCATGACCATGGCCGTGCGCAACGGGTGTCACATCTGCGTGGCCATGCACACCGCCTCGCTGACCCGGCTGGGCGCCGACGCCGGGCTGATCGCGGACCTGCGGGCCGGGCGCCCCGTGGCCGACGACCGGCTGGCCGCGCTGCAGGCCTTCACCCTCGAGGTGCTGGCGACCGCGGGCGCGGTCGACGATGAGCACCTGGCCGCGTTCTTCGAGCGCGGGTACACGCCGCGCAACGCGCTGGAGGTCGTGCTGGGGATCGGCGCCTACACGATGTCGACGCTGGCCAACCGGATGACCCGGTCGCCGGTCGACGATCGGCTGAGCGCGTTCGCCTGAGCGCCCTCGGGCCGCGGCCGCCAGGCCCTCAGGCCTGCGCCGGCCCTCAGGGCCGGGTCAGGGCGAGCAGGTCGTCGGCCTCGAGCGAGTTGATGATCCGCTCGGGTCCGAGGCCGGCCTCCTCCGCCCGCCGGCAGCCGCTGCCGATCCAGTCCAGCTGGCCGGGAGCGTGCGCGTCGGTGTCGATGGCGAACAGGCAGCCCAGCTCGGCCGCCAGGAACAGCAGCGGGTCCGGCGGGTCCTGGCGCTCCGGGCGGCAGTTGATCTCGACCGCGGTGCCGTGGTCGCGGCAGGCGGTGAACACGGCCTGGGCGTCGAACTCCGACTCCGGCCGGGTGCGGCCGGCCAGGATCCGCCCGGTGCAGTGGCCGAGCACGTCGACCCGCGGGTTGCGCACCGCGGTGATCATGCGCTCGGTCATCGGCTTCTCGTCCATGCGCAGCTTGGAGTGCACGCTGGCCACCACCACGTCCAGCCGGGCCAGCAGGTCGTCGCGCTGGTCGAGCGACCCGTCGTCGAGGATGTCCACCTCGATGCCGGTCAGGATGCGGAACGGGGCCAGCTGCTCGTTGAGCCGGCTGACCACCCGGAGCTGGGTTTCGAGCCGCTCGGCGGTCAGCCCGCGGGCCACCGTGAGCCGGGGCGAGTGATCGGTCAGCGCGATCCAGGACAGGCCCAGGTCGCGGGCGGCCGCGGCCATCTCCTCCGGCGGGCTGCCCCCGTCGGACCAGTCCGAGTGGGTGTGGCAGTCGCCGCGCAGTGCCGCCCGCAACGACGGGTGGTCCGACGGTTGCGCCGCCGCCAGCAGGTCGGCCAGGTAGGTGGGCTGCTCCCCGCGGGCGGCCTGCCCGATGACCTCGGCCGTGGTCGCCCCGATGCCGGACAGGGCCCGCAGCGAACCCTGCTCGACCCGCTGCCCGAGCTCGCCCGCGGGCAATTCGGCGATGACCTCGGCCGCCCGGCGGAAGGCCCGGACCCGGTAGGTGGGGGCGCCGGTCCGCTCGAGCTCGAAGGCGATCTGCCGCAATGCTGCCACCGGATCCACGGGTCCTACCGTATGGCGAAATGTGCATGCCCCGGCCGGGGGTGTGCGGAAGACTGGGGGCATGGCGAAAGCAGAGGGCACGTTCAGCTTGGACCGGTTCGACGCCGAGGACCCGTACGACGACCACGACGGGGTCAAGATCGCGCGAGCGCACATCAGCAAGACGTTCACCGGCGATCTGGTCGGGACGAGCGAGACCGACCTCATCACCGTGACGGCCGAGAACCCGGCCGCCTACGTCGCGATCGAGCGCTTCGACGGCACCGTGCACGGCCGCAAGGGCACCTTCATCCTGCAGCACGAGGCGGGCGGGCGCGACGGGGTGCCCTGGATGACCTGGAAGATCACCGAGTCGTCGGGCACGGGGGAGCTGACCGGCCTGCGCGGCGAGGGCCAGATCACCATCGGCGACGACGGTGGCCACTCCTACGCCCTGGACTACGAGCTCTGACGCCCCGCCGGTGATGACCGCCGCTCCCGCCCGATTGAGCCCGGCCCCAGAGCAGGCCCCTGAGCAGGCCGTTAGCTAACGCAGGCGGCGCCGGGGTCCAGACGAGCAGCTCGTCGGCGCTCCGGAAACCGGCCCGCCGGTAAAAGGGGATCGACCGTTCGCTCGGGCTGAGCACGACCCGGGCGAACCGGCGCTCCGCCGCGTACCCGAGCACCGCGTCGAGGAGCTGCCCTCCGATGCCCTGGTTGCGCTGCGCGGCCAGCACGAAGGCATTTCCGAGGTAGCCCCAGCGGCCCGGCGGACGGCCGGGCCGCGGCATCCGGTCGAAGACCATCAGGTTCATCGACCCGACCGGCTGCCCGTCGACCTCCGCCAGCCAGAAGATCCGGCGGGACATCTCCCGCGCGAACCAGGACGCGAAGGCCTCCTCGAAGCCCGGATCGGCCTGCTCGCCGTCCTGCTCCCGGGCTGACGCGCGACGCAGCCCTGCGATCGCGGCCAGATCCTGAGCCCCGGCCTGCCGGACCGTCACCGAAGTCATGTGCTACCTACCTCCCACTCGCCCCCTTCGGCTCGCGCTGGCTCGCTCACCGTCAGGCCGCCAGCAGGCCCATCGCCCGTTGGGCCCGGGCCAGCGTCGGGGCGGCCAGGTCCTGGGCCCGGGCCGCGCCGTCCCGGGCCATGGCCTCGATCGCGGCCGGGTCCGCGTTCAGGCCGGCGTACCGCTCCTGCAGCGGCGCCAGCATCGCGATGACCGCCTCGGCCACGGCCTCCTTCAGCTCACGGTAGGAGTCCAGCCCGGCCGCGGCCTCCGTCGGCGTGGTCCCGGTGCAGGCGGCCAGGATCGTCAGGAGATTGGCCACACCCGGTTTTTCATTGCTATTGAACTGGACCTCTCGCCCGGAGTCGGTGACCGCGCGGGAGACCTTGCGGCGGATCGTGTCCGGCGGATCCAGCAGCCGCAGGGTGCCGGGTGCGTCCGGAGCCGCCGACTTGCTCATCTTGGCCGCCGGGTCCTGCAGGTCCATGACCCGGGCCGCCAGCGGTGGCGTCACCGCCCGCGGCACCACGAACGTCTCGCCGTACCGCTGGTTGAACCGGATGGCCAGGTCGCGGGCCAGCTCCAGGTGCTGCCGCTGGTCGTCCCCGACCGGCACGTCGGCCACCTCGTAGAGCAGGATGTCCGCCGCCATCAGCACCGGGTAGGCCAGCAGCGCCGACCGGACCGACTGCTGGTGGGCGCTCTTCTCCTTGTACTGGATCATCCGCCGCAGCTCACCGTCGTAGGCGGTCGCCTCCAGCAGCCAGTGCAGCTGGACGTGCCCCGGCACCTGGCTCTGCACGAAGATCGTGCACCGGTCCGGGTCCAGGCCCGCGGCCACCAGCAGCGCGAGCTGCTCCCGGGTGATGGCCCGGACCGAGGCCGGATCGTGCTCGGTAGTCAGCGCGTGCAGGTCGGCCACCCCGTACAGCGAATCCCGGCCGCGCTGGTCCGCGGCCCACTGGCGGATCGCCCCCAGCAGGTTGCCCAACGTCAGATGCCCACTCGGAACGGTGAGCGACAGGCTTCGCGCCATCATCGGCTCCTTCAGCACATCGCGCCTCAGCCGGCCGGCACAAAAAATGGCCGCCTCAACCGAGGCAGCCAGCAGAAAAACGTGACCCAGCAGCCGCCCCTAGGCGGCCCACCACTTGGACAGGTAAGTGCTAGTCACCCTTCTAGAATACGCTGCCGCAGCCCGGGCATACACCGCCATTGATCTTGGTCGGCCTGAACAGGCCCTGGTCGCCGGCCCCGGCCTTGACCTAGCCGTGGTCGACGTGCTCCGTGAATTCACCGATGGCCGCGGCGAGGGCCTCGGGGGCTTCCTGCGCGACCAGGTGCCCGACCCCCTCAAGTCGCACCGAGGTGACCTCGCCCGCGGTTACCTGGCGGAAGGTCTGCTCGGTGACGGGAGCGCCGATGGAGTCGACGGTGAGGACGGGGACGGCCAGCGGCTGCTTTTCGGCCAGGGCCCTGGTCTGGCCGTCATCGGTGAAGATGGAGTGGTAGATGCCTTCGGTGCCGCGCCAGCCGTCCGGGCGGGCGTAGGTCCGGGTGAACTCGTCGAGGTCGTCTTCGGTGACCGAGCCCTGGACCGCGGTCATCATGGGGTAGGCCCAGCCGGCCAGGAGGTCGCGTTCGTGGCCGGGCAGGAGCATCGTCGGGATGCCTCGTGTGCCGAGGAACCCGACGTGCCAGGAACCGCCGTGGGCGACGTCGGCCAAGGCCTCGAGCCCGTAGCCGGCCAGGGTCGTCTCGATCGCGATGAAGCTGCGGACTTCGCCGGGGTGCGTGGCCGCGAAGCGGAACCCCGGGCCGCCGCTGGCGTCCTGGCAGGAGAAGTGGACCGGGCCGGCGCCGAGGTGCCGCACCAGGTGGTGCAGGTCCTCGGCGGCGATGGCGTGGCCGTAGCGGCCGTCGGCGGTGCTGGAGTCACCGAAGCCGCGCAGGTCGACGGCGAAGACCCGGTGCGTCTGCGCCAGCAGCGGGATCAGCTTGCGGAAAGCCCACCACGACTCCGGCCACCCGTGGGCGAGCAGGACCGGGGTGCCGCTGGTGCCGGCCGACACGTAATGGAGCCGGGCGCCGTTGACGTCGGCCAGGTGGTGGGTGACGCCGGGGATGGTCGCGCCGGCTGGCGTGATGACGGTCATGACAAGCTCCTTCAATGGACAACCTTGGTTGTCTACTACGTTAGACAACCAAGGTTGTCTTTGTCAACGGGCGTCATAGGCTGGCCCCATGTCCCGATCTGGCGCCGACCTCGCGCAGCTGCTCCTGGGCGGGTTCCGCATCCTGGCTGACCAGGCGACGGCCGAGCTCACCGCGCGCGGGTACGAGGAGATCCGCCCGGCGCAGGAGTTCGCCCTACAGGCGATCTTGTCCGGCGCGGACAACGCCTCCGATCTGGGCCGGCGGATGTCAGTCACCAAGCAGGCGGCAGCCAAGACCATCGCCGCCCTGGAAGAGCGCAACTACGTGGCCCGCGAGCCCGACCCGGCCGACAAGCGCCGGATGCGCCTGTACGTCACTAACCACGGGCTGGCGATGCTGCGCGAGGGCGAGCAGATCTTCGACCAGCTGCGCGGGCAGTGGGAGGAGCAGGTGGGCGCACGCGCCCTGGCGCAGGTCGAGACCACGCTCCGGCACCTCGTCGGGACCAGCGGCGGCCGGCCGGACACGCCCGCGTGGCTAGCCCGGGGCCTGGAGGCCTAGCGCACAGCGGAGACAGGCTCAAGCAGTGGGGATACTCGAGGAGTGACTGCTTCGGCCGCAAACGCCTCGACCAGCCCGCGGCTCCACTGCGGCGTCGTCCTCCGTTCCGAGGAAGACGCTTGCCAGGTCCTGGCCGGAGGTGAGGTTGTTTCCCTACGGTACGCACCGCAATTCCCGGGGCCGCGGCGGGAGCGGGTGCTGCCGGGTCACCTGGTCGCCATCGCTGAGGCACCGGGCGCCGCTGCGGTGGTGTGGCGCTGGTATGACGCGGTCGTGCTGGGCCGCGACGGGGGATCGGTCCGGCTCTGGGAGCCGGCCCACGGCGAAGTTGCCGCTCAGCGACGCTGGCCGCAGCAGTACGGTGCCGGGACTCGCGCATACCTGTCCGCCGGCCTACCCGGCGCTCAGTGGTGGGTCGCTGGCCGAGCCGTGGACCGGGCCGAGGACGCCGCAGTCGAGCTGGACGAAGTCGGACGTCTCTACACCGAGCACGGCCTGTGGGACTCCGCCTTCGGCGCATAAGTTCGATCATGCTCGGGCGCGTCCTGGCATAGCAACGCCCGCCAACCGACGAGGGCTGACGGGCGCTGTCGTGCTTGGGTCAACTCTTCCTGAGTCGGCGCGTCAGCGACGTCCAGGCCGACGCGGGCACGGCCAGGTGAGCGGAGTCCTTGTCCTGGCTGTCACGCACTAGGACATCGCGGCTGTTGTTCGATGTCTCGACACAGTTGCCGCCGTTGGTGCTGCTGTAGCTCGACTTACGCCAGCCGGTTACGTGTTCCATGCTTCCGCCACTTCCTGTATCAACGTGAGGCTTGCCGCACGGGGCAGTGTTTCAGCGGCTAGCCGATCCCAGGTCGCTTCTAGTTCGGTCACGTCCCCCGCGTCCTGTATCACCATGCCACGTAGGCCAGATTCGACGTAGGCCGCTGAGGTTCCGTCACGGAAGCCTGCCACCGTAAAGGGACCCGGTAGCCCGTCATGGACGCCGGTACTGGCCGGGATGACTCGGAGGATGACGCGGGCCGCGCTATCGGCCAGGTGGCCGAGCTGGTCAGCCATGACATCGGGGCTGCCCACTGGCCGGTGTAGCGCAGCCTCATCGATCACCACGAACAGCTCTGGCGGATCATCCCGGTCAAGGATCGATTGCCGGGCCAGCCGAGCCGATACCGCCTCATCGACGTCCCCGTTGAAGCCGATTCGGCCAGTGAGAAGAGCTCGGGCGTACGGCTCAGTCTGGAGTAGGCCGGGCAAGATCGCTAGCTCAAACGACTTGAGCCGGACAGCCTGAGACTCAAGCTCTGGCCACGGGGCAAACCAGCCAGGGAACGTCGGGCGAGACACGCTGAGCTGATCCCATAGCAGGGTGAGCATGCCGTTGCTGCCCAGCTCCGGTACTGACTCACATGCCTCAACGACCTTGGTCGTGGCTGCTCGTTCGCCACGTTCGATCTTGCTCAGCATGTCGCCGCTGATGAACGCTGCCCGGCCTAGCTGCTCTTGGCTCATCCCGGCCCGAGTCCGCAGATGCCTTAACGCGCTGCCGAAGACGTGCCGGGGATCGGTGTCGTTTCTGCCCACGGGACCAACCCTAGACCGCGCTAGACGAGGAACCCAGCGACTAGTACACCTGCCGTACGGCATGGCTGTCTAGCTGGTCAAACAGTGCCTAGCGCCGCGAGGCTGGGTGTGAACGTTACTCAGGGCGATAGGTGGTCAAGGCCAGTGGCAGGCAATTACCCGTACGAGCAACTGGTCCGAGCCCAACGCTGGCAGCAACAGCACGAGGATTGGTCTATTCGCTCGGTCGACGGTGGGTCGCATTTCATCGCTGAAGAGACCGTCACGAACGGGGCGCACATCATCGCTGATCCCTCGCTGACACACCTGATGGACACGCTAGAGGGGCGGGACAGCACGTGACGCGGGCTGGCCGATGGACAGTGCCCGACCAGGACAGCTCGCGGCCTGAGTGAAGTCGGCTCGTGCCGGGCCAGGTCGCCCTGGTTGAGCGCCACCGGCCGGGGATGGCCGAGCGTGCGCTTCAGGGCCAGTGGCTCCGCTCAACGGCAGGGCGGCTCGTGTAACTCGTGTGACGTGTGCGACGGTTCTACCGGCGGCTTCTTTTGCTGTTAACCGTTGAAATCTTCCCTGGCTGGGCATCCCAGGGAGAGCATGGCGGTACACAGTGGACAAAGCTGCCCGCTGCCGTGCTGAAAGGAGGGCCCGACATGCCCGACCCGAGCGTCCTCGGAATCGTTCTCGCCGGGGGCGCAGGCACCCGCCTCAGCCCGCTGACCGCCGACCGCGCCAAGCCCGCCGTCCCGTTCGGTGGCCTGTACCGCCTGATCGACTTCGCCCTGTCGAACCTGGCCAACGGCGGCATCAGGAAGATCTGTGTGCTGACCCAGTACAAGAGCCACAGCCTGGACCGGCACATCTCCACCACCTGGCGGATGAGCTCGCTGCTGGGCAACTACGTCACCCCGGTGCCCGCCCAGCAGCGGCTGGGCCCCCAGTGGTACACCGGCTCGGCCGACGCCATCTACCAGTCCATGAACCTGATCAACGACGAGCAGCCGGACCACGTCATCGTGTTCGGCGCCGATCACGTGTACCGCATGGACCCGGCGCAGATGATCGCGCAGCACGTCGAGCACGGGGCCGGGGTCACCGTGGCCTGCATCCCGGTGCCGCGGGAAGAGGCGACCGACTTCGGCGTGGTCGGTGTGGGCCAGGACGGCCGCACGGTCACCGAGTTCCTGGAGAAGCCGGCTGACCCGCCCGCGATCCCCGGCCAGCCGGACGTGGCCTACGCCTCCATGGGCAACTACGTGTTCGACACCAACGTGCTGGTTGACGCGCTGCGCAAGGACGCCGCCGACGACTCCAGCCGCCACGACATGGGCGGCAACATCCTGCCCATGCTGGTCAAGGACGGTGGCGCGCAGGCCTACGACTTCCTCACCAACTCGATCCCCGGGGCCAAGAAAGGCGACGTTCCCTACTGGCGGGACGTCGGGACGCTGGACTCCTACTTCGACGCGCACATGGACCTGTGCGCGGTCCAGCCGCTGTTCAACCTGTACAACAACCGCTGGCCGATCCTGACCTACGTGCCCTCGCTGCCGCCGGCCAAGTTCGTGCACGAATCCGGTGACCGGGTCGGCCGGGCCGTGAACAGCCTGGTCAGTAACGGGGTCATCGTCTCCGGTGGCCTGGTCCGCGAGTCGGTGCTGTCCCCGGGCGTGCGGATCAACAGCTGGGCCGCGGTGGAGCGGGCGGTGGTCATGGACAACACCCGCATCGGCCGCCACGCGGTGGTCCGGAACGCGATCCTGGACAAGAACGTGGAGATACCCGAGGGCGTCATGGTCGGCGTGGACAAAGAGCACGACCGGGCCCGCGGCTTCGTGGTCTCGCCCGGCGGCGTGACCGTGGTCGGCAAGGGCCAGCCGGTGACCCGGTGACCGGCCCCGTGACCGCGGCCGGAGCGAGCGCGAGCGAGCTGCTCAAGGTGGCCCTGCTGACCCGGGAGTACCCGCCCGAGGTCTACGGGGGCGCCGGCGTGCACGTCACCTACCTGGCCCGCGAGCTGGCTGGCCTGGTTGACCTGACCGTGCACTGCCAGGGCAAGGACCGGCCGGACGCGGTGGCGCACCGGCCCTGGGACCTGCTGTCCGGCACCAATCAGGCGCTCCAGACGGTGTCCACCGACCTGGCCATGACCGCCGGGGCCGAGGGCGCCGACCTGGTGCACTCGCACACCTGGTACGCCAACCTCGGCGGTCACCTGGCCTCGCTGCTGTACGGCATCCCGCACGTGGTCACCATGCACTCGCTGGAACCGCTCCGCCCGTGGAAGGCCGAGCAGCTGGGCGGGGGGTACGCGATCTCGTCCTGGTGCGAGCGGGTGTCGGCCACCGCCGCCGCGGCGGTGATCGCCGTATCTGACGGCATGCGGGCCGACATCATGGCCGCGTATCCCGATATTGAACAAAGTAAAGTCCGGGTCATCCGTAATGGGATCGACACGAGTGAATACTCCCCGGACCCCAGGACGGATGTCGTGGAACGCTACGGCATCGACCCGGCCCGGCCGTACGTGATCTTCGTCGGGCGGATCACCCGGCAGAAGGGCGTGCCGGTGCTGCTGCGGGCCGCGGCCGAGCTGGACCCGTCGGCCCAGCTGGTGCTCTGCGCCGGGCAGGCCGACACCCCGGAGCTGCTGGACGAGGTGACCCAGCTGGTCGACGGGCTCAAGGCCACCCGGTCCGGGGTGATCTGGATCCCGGAGATGCTGCCCAAGCAGGACGTGATCCAGCTGCTGACCCACGCCGCGGTGTTCGCCTGCCCGTCGCTGTACGAGCCGCTGGGCATCGTGAACCTGGAGGCCATGGCCTGCGCCACCGCCGTGGTCGGGTCCCGGGTCGGCGGCATCCCCGAGGTCGTCGCGGACGGCGTGACCGGGCTGCTGGTGTCCCCGGACGACCCGGCCGCGCTGGCGTCGGCGCTGAACACGGTGCTGACCCAGCCGTCGCTGGCCACGTCCATGGGCCAGGCCGGCCGGGACCGGGCCGTGTCCGAGTTCGGCTGGCGGACGGTGGCCGAGCAGACCGCGGCGCTCTACTCCGAGCTGGTATCGGACGCGGGCTGAGCAGTCGACGGCTCGCCCGACGGCGGCTCGCCAGCTAGGGGATCGGCCGCCAGCTGGCCGATCGCCAGTGGGCCGGTCGCCAGCGGGTCAGCCGCAGGGCCGTCCGCGGC
>CAXUJF010000156.1:0-11262 GCA_964250865.1 uncultured Streptosporangiaceae bacterium | reverse complement strand
CCCCGCAGGGCGGCCAAGCCGGCCGGCCCGGCTACGGGTTCGTGCTCGCGGAGGTCCCGGTGCCCAGGCCCGCGTCCGACGGCGACGGGCCGCGGCCAACCGTGAACGACCTGCTGGTGGCCGCGTTGTGCCTGACCATCGATCGGTGGAACACGGCCCGGGGCCAGGTCAGCGGCCAGATCAGCGTGACGGTCCCGGTAAACGGCCGGGCCGCCGCCCAGCGCTGGCAGGGTGACGGCAACCTGTCCTGGCTGACCCGGGTGGTCACCGGCCCTTCGCACCGGGCCGACCCGGGCCTGCTGCTGCGCCACGTGGCCACGCAGACCCGGATGGCCCGGGAACGGGGCCGCACCCACCGGACCGACACGATGAGCCGGCTGCTGGCCACCGGCTGGGCCCCGATGGTGGTCAAACAGCGGGTCGCGCGCCTGGTCCGCGGCCTGGCCGCGCCGTTGCTCACCGATACCTCCCTGGTCAGCAACCTGGGCCTGCTGCCGGAGGCACCGACGTTCGACGGCAGCGGCACCGAGTCGGTGTGGCTGGCCCCGCTGTGCCCGATGCCCAAAGGGCTGGCGCTCGGCGCGGTCAGCGTGGCCGGGCGGCTCTACCTGTCGGTCCGGTACCGGCTCGTGCTGCTGGACCGGGCCGCGGCCGACGACTTCACGGCCTGCTTCCGCGCTGCGCTCGGCGAGCTGACCCGCCCCGGATCGACGGGCCCGCCGGAGGCGCCGTTATGACGCACGCCGGAATCGCGATCGCCCTGGTCGCCACCACCATCTACAACGTCGGCTTCGTACTGGAGAAGCGGGCGCTGACCTACCTGCCGGTCATCGACGCGCACCGCATCTGGTCGCTGCTGCGCACGCTGTTCACCGCGCGCGGCTGGCTGGCCGGGTTCGCACTGATCCTGATCGGGATGGTGCTCCAGCTGGTCGTGCTGTCGCTGGAGCCGCTGACCGTGGCCCAGCCGCTGCAGGCCTCGGGCGTGGTGGTGACGATCGTGCTGTCCCGGCTGGTGCTGCGGGAACGGCTCGGGCGGACCGAGCTGGTCTGCGTCGCGGTGCTCGTCATCTCGGTGGTGCTGCTCAGCCTGTCCAGCGGTCACGGGTCGGCCGCGGGCACCCACGCCGATGGTCTCGCCGTCACCTTGGCCGCGTTGCCCGGCTTCGTCGTCAGCCTGGTCATCTACTGGTCGGCCCAGCGCGCGGCCCGGCACCGGCACCAGGCCGGGGAGTCCGGGATCAGCTACGGGCTGTGCGCCGGCCTGATGTACGGGGTGGCCGGGCTCGCCCTCAAGGCGCTGTCGGCCTCGTTGTTCTCCGGCGGGCGCACCCACTCGCTGCTGGTCGCGGCCGCCCTGTCTCCTTATCTCTATGTGGCGCTGGCCTGTATGGCCGCCGGGCTGTGCCTGTTCCAGAGCGCGCTGCAGCGCAGCCCGGCCTCGATCGTGGTCCCGGTCGGCGCCATCATCAGCACCGGCTACCTGATCGTCATCGGCTCGTGGCTGTTCCACGAGCGGCTGCCGGCCAGTCCGGTGCTGCTGTCCCTGCGGCTCATCGGCGGCATCGCCGCCGTGTTCGTCCCGGTCGTCCTCACCGTCACCGCCGAGCGGGCTGGCCCCCGCCAGCGGCCTGTCCTCGGACCCGAGCCGGCTACCGGCTCGTTCCCCCTTACCGAAAGGCCTCCTGTCATGAGCCTGGATCCGCTGCTGCTGGACCTGCTGGCCTGCCCGATCGACAAGCAGGCCCTGCTGTATCTGGACGAAGAGGGTCTCCTGTACAACCCGAGGCTGCGCCGCCTCTACCACGTCCGCGACGACATCCCCGTGCTGCTGGCCGACCGGGGTGAGACGGTGACCGGCGAGCGGCATCAGGACCTGCTGCGCCGGGCCGCGGCCGACGGGGCCCAGGCCACCTTGCGGGTGCCGCTGCGCGACGCGCTGCTGCCCTACCTGGACGAACTGCGCGGCCACCCGGGTCAGGCCGGTGACAAGGACGATTCCGGCGAGGATGCGGCCTAGGGTTCGGAGTGAGTGTGCGTAACGTCTTCACCCGCACCGGCGCGGGCCCCGGGGATGGCCATCCGGATGCGGACGACGCCGTGAACAGGCCGCCGCCCGCGCCTGCGGCCGAGCCCGGCACCGAGCGCGCTGGCCGATTGCGCGTGGTGCTGGCCGGCGTCGGGGCGTTCCTGCTGGTGGCCGGCCTGCTGCTGCGGTTCTACGCCGCGCCGCAGCTGATCGCCGCGCCCACCAGCGTCTACGAGCAGGACGTGCTGGTGTCGCCGCAGGCCTCGTACTTCGACGAGGGCGCCCTGGTGACCCGGCACAACGTCCGCCTGACCTACACCCTGACCATCCGCGGCGACCAGCGCGCCAGCACCAACACCACCGGGGTGTGGGACTCGTTCGCCTCGCTGGCCGATCCCCGCCGCCACAACGTCGTCAACACCGTCTCCCAGCGTTATGCGTTCAACCGCCGGACCGGCCAGCTGAGTAATTGCTGTGGCGCCTCGATCAACGACAGCACCCAGATCCGGCCGTCGGGCATCGGGCTGTTCTGGCCGATCGGCACCAAGAAGCAGACGTATCAGGTCTTCGACAACAACAGCATGAAGGCCTGGCCCGCCACCTACGTCGGGCAGGTCAAGGACACCGGCGTGCAGACGTATGAGTTCACCCAGTCCGTCCCGGCGACCAAGGTGGACGTCATGACCGGCGTCCCGACCTCGCTGCTGGGCATCTCCGGTCCGTCCAAGAATGTGGTGGCTAACCGCTACTGGGAGGCGACCAACACGTTCTGGGTCGACCCGCGCACCGGCGTCGTGGTTGACGAGGAGGTCAAGGGCCAGTCCTACCTTCAGGACACCAGCGGCCAGGGCAAGCTCACGGCGGTCAGCCTGGACCTGCGCATGGACCAGGCCAGCCGCCAGTCCCTGGCCAAGCAGGCCAACAAGAACGCGGCCAACATCACCACGATCAGCGTGCTCGGCCCCGTCGCCTTGGTCGTCCTCGGCCTGATCCTGCTCCTGGTCGCCACCACTCCGTGGCGCTACTTCCGCCACCATGACGCTGAGGGCGACGACGCAGATCCCGGCTCCGACGACCCGCCCTCCAACTTCGACCTCCTCCCGGGGCTGAGCCAGGACTGAGCGAAGCAGGCCTCCGGTGGGGGCGCTTCTGGCTCCGGGATGGATGAAGACCGTAAGGCCTTGATCCCTCCCGGGCGCCGTCGTCCGCCCGTCAGCCGAGCAGACCTCCCGGGCCGCCTCAGGCGGCGGAAGGGCGTGCCGCTTGACCCGTCCCACTCGGCCCGCTTGATCGGCTGGCGGGACGACGGCGACGGGATGGGCCAGGCTGGGCCGCCTGTGCGCTGGCCGCGCCCGCTTGCCTCGAGCGGCACCGTCGCCCCGAGTCGCCGCCCGCCCAGTCACACCAGTCACGGGAGCCTCTCTGGCGTCCCGCCAGTTAGGTCGGCCGCGCCCTGTCCTGCCCGGAAGCTCTCACCGTCATGGCCCGCAGGTTGCTGACGCGGCGCGCCCGGCCGACTCCGGCGTCACGCCGGCCCCGAGATGCCCGCTGCCCCCGGGCGGCGCTGGCCCCCAGCCGGATCGATGGCGCCAGCGTGCCGGTGATGGCCGGACCGATGCCGCCAACGTACCGGCGGCCGACGCGGCCAGGCCTGGCGCCCAGCCTCATGAGTCACATCCGCCCCGATGACTCCCGGGGCTGGGCCCGGTGCGGGTCTGGCAGACTGGCGAGCCGCAGCCAGCCCAGATCGGAGCGATGGATGAAGGCAGTTCGTTTCAGCCAGTTCGGGGGGCCGGAGGTCCTGGAGATCGTCGATCTGCCTGATCCGCAGGCGGGGCCCGGGCAGGTCCGGATTACGGTGCGGGCGGCGGGCGTCAACACCAGTGACTGGAAGAAGCGCGAAGGGCTGATGGATGAGGAGCTGCCGCAGACTCTGGGCTACGAAGCGGCGGGCGTCGTCGACGAGATCGGCGAGGGTGTGACCGCCGTGACCGTCGGGGATCGGGTGTTGGGCTTGGCCGCGGAGGGGGCGGCTCAGCCCGAGCGGGCGGGGCGGCCCTGCTCCCCGCCGATCCCGGCGGCGCTCGACTTTGCCGCGGCGGCCGCGCGGCCGGCCGCCGTCGAGACGGCCACCCGCGCGCTGGACCAGCTCGGCGTGGCCAGCGGCAGCACGGTGCTGATCAACGGTGCCTCCGGCAGCGTCGGCGGCGCCGCGGTTCAGCTCGCCGTGGCCCGCGGCGCGCGCGTGATCGGGACCGCCAGCCCGGCCAACCACGACTACCTGCGCTCGCTCGGGGCCGAGCCCGTCGCCTACGGCGAGGGCCTGGCCGATCGGGTTCGCGCGCTCGCGCCCGGCCGCGTCGACCTGGCTCTCGACGTCGCCGGGAGCGGCGTCCTGCCCGAGCTGATCGAGCTCGCGGGCGGCGCGGAACATGTGGTGACGATCGCCGACTTCGCCGGGGCCAAGGAGTACGGGGTGAGGTTCAGCAGCGGAGACGCTGGCCGCGCGATCCACGTGCTGGGCGAGATCGGTGGGCTGATCGAGGCCGGGCGCTTCACCCTCCCGGCCATCCAGACGTTCCCGCTGGCCGAGGTGGCGCAGGCGCACCGCGTCAGCGAGACCGGTCACGTGCGCGGGAAGCTCGTGCTGCTACCCGGCTGACTCACACCGGCTGACTCAGACCAGGCGCGGCCAGTGCCGGTGCCCGGACCGGAACCGGCCGGTACGGCCGTGGGCCAGCCGGGCCGCGATCAGCGTGATGGCCACGGCCGGGACCGCGCCGGCCAGCAGCATGCCGGCCCGGGGCCCGGCGTGCTCGTCGACGAAGCCCAGCAGCGGGCCGCCGGCGGCGGCGGCGCCGATGAAGACCAGCAGGTAAATGCCCATGACCCGGCCCCGGATCGTGTCGTGCGCGGTGGACTGGACCAGGGAGTTGGTCGACGTGAGCAGCAGCAGCGTGCACGCGCCGATCGGGACCAGCGCGATACCGAACCACAGCTGCCCGGGCGCGGCCGCCGACACCATGTCCAGGACGGCCAGCGCCGCGCCGTAACCGAGCAGCACCCGCAGCCGGGGCCGGGGCAGCCGGGCGCAGATCAGCGCGCCCGCTACCGAGCCGACCGCCACGGTCGCACTGAGCAGGCCGTAACCGCCCGGGCCGGAGTGGAACACCGAGTGCGCGTAGGCCGCCAGCGTCACGGCCAGGTTGGCGGTGAACAGGCCGAACACCCCGGCCAGGATGGTCGGCCAGCGCACGCTGGGCTCGGCCAGGGCGTAGCGCAGCCCGTCCCGGAGCTGGCCGGCCCCGCCGCTGTCCCGGGTGACGGTGCGCAGCTCAGCCGGGCGCATGCGCAGCAGCGCGGCCAGCGGTGCGGCGAAGGAGACCGCGTTGATAAGGAATGAATAACCGGGCCCGACCGCACTGATAAGTGCGCCGCTAATGGCCGGCCCGATGAGGCCGCCGAGCTGAAATACCGACGAATTGATGCTGATCGCATTGGACAGCTGGGCCGGGCCGACCATTTCGTTGGCGAACGCCTGCCGGGTCGGGTTATCGACCGCGGTGACCACTCCGAGGGCGAACGCGACCACGTACACCTGCCAGGCCTGGACCAGGTGAGCCAGAGTCAAAAAGGCGAGCACGCCGGCCACCAGGCCCAGCGCCGTCTGGGTCACCAGCAGCACGGCGCGCTTGGGGTAGCGGTCCGCGATCAGCCCGCCGAACAGGCCGAACAGGAGCGTGGGCAGAAACTGCAGGGCGGTCGTGATGCCGACCGCGGTGGCGCTGCCGGTCAGGCTGAGCACCAGCCAGTCCTGGGCGATCCGCTGCACCCAGGTGCCGGTGTTCGAGAACAGCTGCCCGGTCGCGAACAGCCGGAAATTCCGGGTCCGCAACGAGCTGAAGATGCCGTGGAGGTCTGAATCTGTATGCGGGGAGCAGGGGCGGTCGGTGCTTGCGGGGGCAGTCAAGGACATCCAAATCGTCGCTCGTCTGGTACGTCCCCATTCTCGTCATCCGGCTATTATTATGAAAGTTAATTAGTGCAATTACTGTTATTGCATATCGCAATGAAAGGTGTGACCGTGTACGACCCCGAGCTGCTCCGGACGTTCCTGGCCGTGGCCCAGTCGCTCAGCTTCACCCGTGCCGCGGCCAGCCTCGGGCTGGGGCAGCCGACCGTCAGCCAGCACGTCCGCAAGCTGGAGGACGCGGTCGGGCGGCCGTTGTTCGTGCGCGACACCCGCAGCGTCACGCTGACGGTGGACGGGGAGGCGATGGCTGGTTTCGCTCGCTCCATCCTGGCCGCGCACGAGCAGGCGGTCGGCTACTTCACCGGCTCCGGGATCAGCGGCCGGATCCGCTTCGGGGTCACCGACGACCTGGCCCTCACCCCGGTTCCCAGCATCCTGCGGGACTTCCGGCAGCTCTATCCCCGGATCGACCTGGAGCTGACCGTCTCCCAGAGCAACGCGTTGCAGCGCCGGGTGGAGTCGGGCCATCTGGACGTGGCCTTCGTCAAGCAGGCGCCGGGGGAGGGGTACGGCCGGCTGGTCCGGCGCGACCGCCTGGTCTGGGCCGCGCCGCCCGGCACCCGGCTGACTCCCGGCCAGCGAGTGGCGCTGGTCGTCTACCAGGCCCCCAGCATCAGCCGGTCCAACGGGGTCCGGGCCCTGGAACAGGCCGGGCTGCCCTACCGGGTCACCTGCACCGTCCGCGGCGTGCTGGGTGTGGTGGCCGCGGCCCGGGCCGGCCTCGGGCTGGCCATCTTCGCCCGCAGCCTGATCCCCGACGGCCTGGTCGAGCTGCCCGTCTCGGCTGGCCTACCCGACCTGGGCGAGATCGACCTCATGCTGCTGACCAGCTCCCGTCCGGTCAGCGAACCGGCCGAGGCGCTCACCACCGCCATCCTGGCCAGCGGCCAGCCCACCGGCACCCGGGCCCGCTGACCAGGCAATGCTGGCCAGACTGCGCTGACCAGACCGTAGTGCCGGACGGTCTGGCCTCGTGCCGCAAGGATGCCGCATGCAATGTGCGTCCCTGCGTCTGGATGGTGTTAGGAGCAGCTCCGGCCGGGCCGATCCATGGTGTGCTCGTCAAGAAAGTGCTGGTCAAGAGGGTGGTTTCTGAGCCTGGAGGAAGCGATGGCGGGCTGGCTGCAGGCCGTGGTGGTGGCTGGGCTCGTGGCGGTGCTGCACGTGCCGCTGGGTAATTACATGGCGCATGCCTTCACCTCGGCCCGGCACTGGCGCACCGAGACCGCGATCTACCGGGTCTGCGGCATCGACCCTGACCAGGATCAGCACTGGACGCACTACGCGACCGCCCTGCTGGCCGTGTCCGGCGCCGGTGTGCTGCTGCTCTACCTGCTGTTGCGGATCCAGGCCGTGCTGCCGCTGTCGTTCGGCCATCCCGGTATGAGCCCTGCGCTCGCCCTGGATACCGCGGTCAGCTTCACCACCAACACCAGCTGGCAGAACTATGCGGGCGAATCGGCTCTCGGCGACGTTGCCCAGGCCGCCGGCCTGGGCACGGAGGCGTTCCTGTCCGCGGCCGTCGGGCTGTGCGCGGCGCTGGCCCTGATCCGCGGCCTGACCCGCGCCCAGGCCACCGGGATCGGTAACTTCTGGGCCGACCTGGTCCGTACGGTCGTCCGGGTCCTGCTGCCGCTGGCCGCCGTGTTCGCGGTCATACTGGCCGGTCTCGGGGTGGTACAGAACCTGTCCGGCGGCCAGATCGTCGCCGCGCTGGCCGGCGGCCGGCCGCTGATCCCGGGTGGGCTGGTCGCGTCCTGGGAACCGATCAAACTGATGTCCGGCGACGGCGGCGGGTTCTTCAACGCCAACAGCGCCCACCCGTTCGAGAACCCTGGCCCGCTGACCAACGCGATCGAGATCGGCCTGATGCTGCTGATCCCGGCGGCGGTCATCCGCATGTACGGCCGGATGGTGGGGAGCCGCCGCCAGGGCTGGGCCCTGCTGGCCATCGCGGGCGTGCTGCTGGTCAGCTGGATTGGCCTGACCAGCGCCGCCGAACTGGATCACCCCGCGGGTGCGCCCGCGGCAGCCGGGGCGGCCATGGAAGGCAAGGAGACCGCGTTCGGTGTGCCGGGCAGCGCGCTGTTCGGGGCCGTGGCCACCTCGACCGCGGACGGGGCGGCCGACGCCAGCTACGACAGCTTCACCGCGCTGGGCGGGGGCCTGCTGATGTCGTCCATGATGCTGGGCGAGATCAGCCCCGGCGGCGTGGGCAGTGGCCTGTATGGCCTGCTCATGGTGGCCCTGATCGCGGTGTTCCTCGGCGGCTTGATGGTCAGCCGCACCCCTGAATACCTGCGAAAACGGATCCGGGCCAGCGAGATGAAAATGGTCTCCCTGTACTACCTGGCCACCCCGCTGCCGCTGCTGGCCGCGGTCAGCGTGGCCATCGCCCTCCCGGCCGGCCGAGCCTCGATCAGCAACGCTGACCCACACGGCCTGTCCGAAGTCGTCTACGCCTTCACCAGCGCGGCCAACTCCAACGGCTCCGCCTTCGCCGGGCTGTCCGGCAATACGACCTTCTACAACCTGGTCCTCGCCCTGGTCATGCTGGCGGGCCGCTACGTGCCGATGATCTTCGTGCTCGGGCTGGCCGGCAGTCTGGCCCGCCAGCGCCAGGTCGCGGTCACCGCGGGCACCCTGCGTACCGACGGCCCGCTGTTCGTGACCCTGGCCGTGGGCGTCGCGCTCGTCCTGGTCTTCCTGACCTTCCTGCCCGCCCTCTCCCTCGGCCCGCTGGCCGAGGGTCTGCATTGAACGGCCTGCTCGTGACCTGAGAAGTGATTCCTGTGCTCGTAGCCATCCGTGGCTCCCGCGCCCGCTGAGCCAGCCACCGGACGTCGGGTCCAGGAACGCGGGCCTGGTCCCCGGGACGGGGCAGGATTGAACGGGTAGGACGGCCCACAACGCCGGCCGCAAGGAAGCAGGAGGGCGCGATGGAATCGTTCACGGGCAAGATCGCCGTGGTCACCGGGGGCGGCTCAGGGATCGGACGCGAACTGGTCCGGCAGCTCGCGGCGGCGGGCTGCTCGGTCGCGGCCTGCGACGTGTACCAGGACACCGTCGCGCAGACGGCGGAGCTGGCCCGGACCGAGGCACCGGCCGGCACCACCGTCACCAGCCACACCTGCGACGTGGCCGACGAGCAGCAGGTGCTGGGCTTCCGCGACGAGGTGCTGGCCGCGCACGCCACCGGTCACGTCGACCTGGTGTTCGCCAACGCCGGCATCGGCGGCGGCGGTAGCTTCATCGCCGACCCGCGCGAGCAGTGGGAGCGGGTGTTCGCGATCGACTTCTGGGGCGTCTACCACTGCGCCCGGGCGTTCCTGCCGCTGCTCATCCGCAGCCCCGAGGGCGTTCTGGTCAACACCAGCAGCGTCAACGGCTTCTGGGCCTCACTCGGCCCCGGCGTGCCGCATACCGCCTACTCCGCGGCCAAGTTCGCGGTGAAAGGGTTCTCCGAGGCGCTCATCGAGGACCTGCGCGTGCACGCCCCGCACGTCCGGGTGGCCGTGGTGATGCCTGGCCATATCGCCACCAACATCGTCGGGAACTCGATGCTGGCCTTCGGGGTGCCCGAGGCCGAGGCCTTCGCCGCCAGCCAGGGCTTCCACGACAGCGCCCCGCTCAGCGCGGCCGGCGCCGCGACCGTCATCCTGGACGGCGTCCGGTCCGGCGCCTGGCGCATCCTGGTCGGCCAGGACGCCCACGGCCTGGACCAGTACGTCCGGGCCCACCCCGACGACGCCTACGACTACGCCAAACTGGCCCGGTTGACCGCCCGGACAACCTGATCCGCGGTGATCGCGGCCAGCGCCGGGTCCAGGTCAACGCCGTGCGGATCGCCGTGATACCCGGGCTGGCCTGCCCATAGGACCTGGTGCCGTGGGCGCCGCGGCGGTCCCCACTCGTCCGGCGGCACCGGCCCGAACAGCGTCACCGAGGGCCGCGCGAACGCCGTGGCCAGGTGCGACATCCCGGTATCCCCGGCCACCACCAGCCGGGCCGACGCGACCAAGGCCGCCAGCTCAGCCAGCGACGTGCGCCCGGCCAGCACACACCGCTCCGGCAGCCCGGCTAGCTCAACGACCCGCGACGCCAATCCCCGTTCGGCCTCCGAGCCGGTGACCCGCACCGCATGGCCCGCGGCCGCGAGCTGCCGGGCCACGGCCGCGAAGCGGTCCGGCGGCCCGCGCCGGGCCCGGGCCGGCCCCCCCGGGCGCGGGCCACGCCCATGTTGCGCACCATCGACCGCCCGACGAAGGCGACCTTGCGGCGGTGCTTGGCCGCCGTGTTCAGCACCTGCTGGACGCGGTGCACGTGGGAGGCGAAGCAGGCGACGATGATGCGCTGGTCCGCGTGCGCGAACACCTCGTCGAGGACCGGCGCGATGTCCCGCTCGGAGCGCACGATGCCGGGCACCTCGGCGTTGGTGGAGTCGGCCAGCAGCAGGTCGACGCCCTCGGCGCCAAGCCGGGCGAACCCGGCCAGGTCGGTCAGGCGGTTGTCGAGTGGCAGCTGGTCCATCTTGAAGTCGCCGGTGTGCAGCACGGTGCCGGCCGCGGTCTTGATCGCCACCGCCAGGGCGTCCGGAATCGAGTGGTTGACGGCGAAAAACTCGAGTTCGAAGGGACCGAACGTGTGCTGGTTCCCCTCCTTCACCTCGATTGTCTCCGGCGTCAGCCGGTGCTCCTGCAGCTTGGACCGCATCAGCGCCAGCGTCAGCTTCGAGCCGACCAGCGGGATGTCGCGGCGCTCGCGCAGCAGGTAGGGCACCGCGCCGATGTGGTCCTCGTGCCCGTGGGTGAGCACCAGCGCCTCGACGTCGTCCAGCCGGTCTTCGAGGTAGCGGAAGTCGGGCAGGATCAAGTCGACCCCGGGCTGGTCGGGCTCGGGGAACAGCACCCCGCAGTCGACGATCAGCAGCCGGCCGAGGTACTCGAACACGGTCATGTTGCGGCCGATCTCGCCGAGGCCGCCCAGCGCGACAACACGCAAGTCGTTGCTCTGCAGGGGCGCCGGGGGCTTCAGATCGGGGTGCGGGTGACTCATTACAGGGCTGCTCCGTTGGCAATGTTCTCGGGCAGCGTGAGGCCGCCCGCGGTCAAGTCGGTGACGAGCTGGCGCCGCTCGGCCTCGCTGGCCGGCAGCAGCGGGCCGCGCACGCCGCCACCCGGCCGGCCAAGCAGCTCCAGCG
>CAXUJF010000155.1:0-11306 GCA_964250865.1 uncultured Streptosporangiaceae bacterium | reverse complement strand
CAGCGGCGCAAGCGGTCGGTGTTCTACAACGCGCTCGGCTACGCCGTCGAGCAGGGCCACCTGGCCTCTAACCCGGTCGACCGCATCCAGTGGACCACCCCCGCCGTCGCCGCGAGCGTCGACCGCCGGGTCGTGGTCAGCCCCGCCCAGGCCCGCAGCCTGCTGGCCGCCGTGCGCGGGCTCAGTGAGCGGGGCGCGCACCTGGAGGCGTTCTACGGCTGCCTGTACTACGCCGCGCTGCGCCCCTCGGAGGCGGTCATGCTCCGCCGCAGCGACCTGCACCTGCCCCGGCAGGGGTGGGGCCGGATCGTGCTGGCCGCCTCCGCCTCCCGCGCCGGGCGCAGCTGGACCGATGCCGGCACCGCCCGCCAGGAACGCGGCCTCAAGCACCGCGCCGCCCACGAGACCCGCACCATCCCCATCCCGCCCGAGCTGGTCCAGCTGCTGCGCGCCCACGTCAGCCGCTACGGCACCACCCCGGACGGGCGCGTCTTCCAGACCGCCCGGGGCGGCATCATCCAGGACTCCGCCTACAGCGCTGTCTGGGCGCAGGCAAGGAAGGAAGCGCTAACGGAGGCGCAGTACCGCTCCCCGCTCGGCCGCCGTCCCTACGACCTGCGGCACGCGGCGGTGTCGCTGTGGCTCAACTCCGGGGTGCCCGCGACCGAGGTCGCCCGCCGCGCCGGGCACGGCGTCGCGGTCCTGCTGAAGGTCTACGCGCACTGCATCGACGGGCAGGCCACCGAGGCCAACAAGCGGATCAACGACGCCCTCGGCGCCGGCAGCTTCCAGCCCGACCCTGCTGACGAAGGCGACGACGACGGCGAGCAGGCATCGTAGGGGTGGAACGGCCCGCGGGCGGTAAGCCGCTCGCGGGTCCCCTCTTTGTCCTGGCACTGGTGACGGTTGGCTTCAGTCAGGGGTACCAGTCATGTGACGACCAGGGCGCCAAGAGCTGAGTCCGGGCGGTCAGCTCTTGCGGGCGATGCCACATGGCCGACCAGGCCGGAGGCTGTGCTGGTATCGACCGGGCCCGTGTTCCACCACTGGCTGAGCGGGACGAGCCCGCGCCCGGTCAGCTCCGTCCCGGCAAAGAACGGCAGAACCTCCGCCCGGCTGCGAAGCCTGATCTTGACCGGGCTGCGCTCGTTGTACCGGCGGCTCAGCTCGGCCGCTGCGGCCGGCTCGATGTCACTGGCCCCGTGGCCGATCACCAGGTAACTGCCAGCCAGCAGGGAATCCATGAGCCGGGCGACGAGCCCGTACGGGTCGTCAGCATCCGGGATGAAGTGCAGGACCGCGATCAGCAGCACGGCCACCGGCTCGCTGAAGTCCAGCGTCCGGCGGGCCGCGGCGATGATCGTCTCGGTGTCGCGCAGGTCAGCCTGGACGATCTCAGTAGTGCCCTCCGGGCTGGCGAGCAGGGCCCGGCCATGGGTGACCACCGGTCGTGGTCGACGTAGACGACCCGCGTGCCAGGCGCGGCGCGCTGCCTCCCGCTGGTGCGGGGGGCGGTGCCAGGGGACTGAGGCTGGGCTGCCAGAACTGGTGCTTGCACGACCCGGGCGATTCCGGCGCTGCAGCCGCAGCGCATGATGGGCGGATGCGGGTGACGGTGCTGGGGGCGGGCGTGGTGGGGCTGACCACCGCGGTGCGGCTGCTGGAGGCCGGCTGCCAGGTGCGCGTGGTCACTGCTGCGCCAGCCGAGGCCACGACGTCTTTCATCGCTGCCGCGGTCTGGTTCCCGACTCACGCGGGGCCGCCGGACTGGGTCGCGGTCTGGGGGCGCCGCACGCTGGAAGTACTCACCGGCCAGGCTGGCGCGGGGGTGCCGGGTGTCATCATGCGGGAATCGCTTTCGGTGTACCGGCAGCCGCCCGGCCAGCCGGACTGGGTCGCGGCAGTCGGAGACGTGCGGCCTGCCGCCGCGTCGGAGCTGCCGCCCGGTTACCGTTACGGGCTGCGGTACGCCGTGCCGCTGGTCGAGATGGCGCGGTACCTGCCCTGGCTCGCGGACCAGGTGCAGGAGCGGGGCGGGCTGATTCGCCGGCAGCGGGTCAGCTCACTGGGGGAACTGTGTGACGGCTGGCCGCAGATGCTGGTGCACTGTTCCGGCCTGGCCGCCCGCGAGCTGGCCGGCGACCGGTCGGTGTACCCGGTCCGCGGCCAGCTCGTCCGCGTGACCAACCCCGGGCTGACGATGTCGGTACGCGATGAGTTCCACCCGGGCGGGCGGGCCTACGTGCACCCGCGGACCGCCGACTGCATCCTGGGCGGGACCCTGGAGGAGGGGCGGTGGGACACCGAGCCCGACCCGGCTGCCGCCCGGGCCATCATCGAGCGGTGCACCCAGATCGTCCCCCGCCTGGCCGGGGCCAGCGTGCTGGAGCACCTGGCCGGCCTGCGGCCCGGTCGGCCGCAGGTCCGCCTGGAAGAAGGGCCCCCGGTCGCGGACGTGCGCGTCCTGCACAATTACGGGCACGGCGGCTCGGGCGTCACGCTGTGCTGGGGCTGCGCCGAGCACATCACCCAGCACGCGCTCAGCACCACCTAGCAGCTGCACCGCCCTGTTCTAAGGACGATGTCTGCTGCCCGGCGCAGCGGCTCGAGACTGCCGCCACAGCGCAGGTGGACGCGGACGTCGGCGCTTCGCGGTAGGCAGCCGGATCAGGCCGCGGCAGGTGCTATGCGGTAGGTGGATTGCGGACGTGGAGTCCCAGGAGCCGGTCGCCCTGTTCTTTTGCCCGCGTGAGGCGATCCATAGCCTCGTCTGTTCCTACTGGGCGCCCGTCTTGCATCTCAACCCTGATTGACTCCAGGGTCTGAGCGACCAGCGCGAGGGCGAGATAGCTTGCCGTGGCCGGGGGCATGTCGCCCGCATCTGCTGCGGTCTGCTGCGGCTGGTCTTCAGGGGCCGCAGCTGCAACTCCGGCGGTGTCGTCGACCTCATACTGAGCGGCTATCCGGTGTGCCTCGAGGAGATGGGCCCTGGCTTGGTCGCGCTCTCGCTGGTACAGGGTCCGGCAGGCGTTGCTGCAGAACTCGCGGGGGCGGGATCGCCCCGCAGGCGGTTCGATCTCGTTACTGCACCGGGGCCGCTTGCACGCCCGGTGCAAAGTGCCCAGACTGGGCTGACGAGCGGGCAGCAGCCTGATGTCCGCCAGCCGCTCGGCCATGTCTCCTCCAAACTGAAAGTGCCGCGAAAGTCAGTGCTGTGTGAAGCAGCACACTGATAAAGATCCGATGTCAGCCTTTATAGGTTACCGACGCGCGTCGTATGCTGGGGCAGTGCCTGGGGAGCGTAATACTGGCGAAAGTCCTGAAAAAGTCGGCGCGAGGAACGTTAGCCGCCCGAAGCCGTGCCCGGCTGCCGTGCCTAGCTCTCCCTGCGAGCTGGCAGGGCCCGGCTCAGCTGCAGACTGGCCAGACATCTCCTGCCAGACGGAGACGCCGGCCGGAGAGAGCCCAGCGAGCCGGGTGTCGGCGGGTCACCCGCTCCCGTGGCGCGTGCACCTGGACCCGGGCGAAGTCGAGTCGGGGGCACTGGACGTGATACCTCGCGGGGCTGTGACAGCCGGGACCGTCGGAGACGCGGTGATTGCCGGTGATCACGAGGAACAGGATCGCCGGCGCCAGGCCGGCCTGGGCGCGGTCACGTCTTTGTGGCTCCTGGACGCGCTCATGACCCTGCCGGCGGGCGCTCCCGTCCGGAAGGCGGACCTGTCTGACGATGCCTGGTGCTGTATCAGCGCCGCGCCGCGGGGAGTGGTGTCGGTTGACGGCGGGTGGGTCACACGTCTTCTCCGGCCGCCGCTGACCGTGGTCGGCGCCGTGGTGTGCGGTCACGGGTGGCGGCGCCCGCTGCAGCGGGCCGGGCAGTTCACGCCGTTCGCGCAGCGCGTGCTCGTCTTGGACGAGACGCCTCCGCAGCACCTGGCGTGGGAGGCGCAAGTCGCCGGAGTCGGCGTGTGGACCTTCCGGGACGGCAGGCTGGCTGAGCTGTGCCCGCCGGAGCCGTTCAGGCAGCGCTACTGGAAGCCGGCCGGCTGGAGGTTCGCTGAGCGTGCCTACGCGGCCTCGCTCAGGCCCAGCCCCCGGCCGGGGTGGTCTCCCGCATCTGGGGGTCGTCTAGCTCGCACAGCCTCCGCAGCGCCAGGTCGGCGTTAACCGCTGCGGCCGTCGAGGTGAGCTGGCTGTGGCGGGTGAACGCCTCGATCCTCGCTTCGTTGAGCCAGGCCGCCTGCGTGTAGGCGGGCTGATCGGTCAGTTCCCGGGCAAAGTCGTCGATGGCGTGCATGTTGTGCTCGATGACGAGCGCCTTATCAGCCGCCGTCGCCCGGTAGGAGTCGAGCGACCGCGCGCACCTGGCGCAGAACGGCGAGGGACTGTTGGCGTACCAGTCGCCGTAGATGACCGGGCTGCGCATCTCAAGCAGCTCGCGCAGGAAAGTGCCGGGCACGTAGCCTTCAGCGAGAGGGCCACCGCCCGGGTCACCTGGCCGCCGGGGCCACCGGCGGCCGCTAGAGGCCCCGATGCCGACCCAGCCGGCACCGTGCGCTACCGCGTCGGTCCCCGTCAGGACGTCTACCCCGTGGACCTGACTGCCCGGGAAGTGCTTCAGCAGGTCCCTGAGGCCTTTCAGCCGCGCGTAGTTAGCCATCGTTTTCGGCTTGCCGGCGAACAGGAACGCCAGCCGGTCCAGCGGAACCCGCTTAACGGCATCGATGAAACCGGGAAGATGGCGCGGGTTCAGTGTTGCGGCGTCCACGGCCAGGAACGGGACCAGGCCGGGGTGGCCGACCTGGCTGAACTCGGCCAGGACGGCTTCGAGCGCGGCGGTGTCGCCGAGCCGGATATAGCCCGAGGGCGCCAGCACGGACTCCGCGCCCGACACGCTGAGCGTGACCTGTGCCCACGAGTCCAGGTCCAGCAGCTGCCCGCTTACCGCCGACGGCTCATCCGCGCTTGCGACATGCGTTGACCAGAAGCAGGTGTCCGTGATCATGCGCAGCCGCCGGTGGGCGGCACGGAGCCTGGTGCACTCCCGGACTGCCGCAGCAGAGCTGACGGCCAGGACCAGTCCCTCGGCAGCGCAGTGGGCGGCAGCGACGTCCAGCTCGCTGCACAGCGACTGCTCAGAGGCGACGAAACCCAGCGGGCCGGGCAGTGCCAGGGTTTTGCTCATGAAGCCATCATCTCCGCTGCATCCCACATTTTGCACTTCCCGCGCCGAGTCGGCACAACATGTTGTGCCGGCGCGCGCGTGATCCGATTTGCCGCCAGTGGCACCCAGGTTGCTGGTGTAAACCGCGGTGGCGCCGCAGCCCAGCCCGTTCTTAATTGATCCGCACCTTGATGCTACTCTTACTTTAAATCCTTACACAATTTAGCATACTGACTTCATGGAGATGCAGAGGGCAGCAGCTGGCCTTGAGATGCCCGGTTCTCCGCGGCACGGAGGAACCTTGTACTGTCGATCTACGATGAACGCGGGGTGGGATCTGTGAGCGATGCAGGCGCGGCTGCCGGCGTCGCGACGCTGTTCTCCCCGCAGCGGCTGCGGCTTGCCCGGGAGGCGGCCGGCCTGACGCAGACGGAGCTGAGCCGCCGGACCGGAATATCGGCGGCGGCGGTGTCACAGTTCGAGAAGGCCGACGCCAGGCCGAGCGCCCTGACCGTCGCCCTTCTCGCCGAGGCGCTCTCGTTCCCCGCCGGCTTTTTCGCCGCCGGCTCCCTGCCGTCAAGCCGGCCGGACGCGAACCCGGACGGCCTGGACGGCTACGGCCACTTCCGGTCGCTAAGGTCGGTCACCGCCAGCCAGCGGCGCCAGGCGCTGTCGGTGACCCAGCTCGTACGGGACCTGGTTGACGTGCTGTCGCGCCACGTCCGCCCCCCCGACCCCGCCGTGCCTTGGCTCCCCGCAGGCGCGTCCGAGCTGGCGTCAGTAGAAGAACACGCAGCTGCCGTACGGCGCGAGTGGGGTGTGCCGCCAGGACCCGTAGCAGACGTCATCCAGCTGGCCGAAAGGCACGGGATTGTCACCGCACGCCACCAGGTGCCGGCTCCGGCCGTGTCCGCGTACAGCGTCCCGTTCCCGGAACGGCCCGTCGTCATCCTCCACCGCGACGGGGCCAAGCGCGACCGTGACCGCTTCAGCATCAGCCACGAAATCGGTCACCTCGTCATGCACGAGGCCGGCAGCACCCTTGCCTCCAAAGCGACCGAAGCACAGGCCAACAGGTTCGCCTCGGCCTTCCTGCTTCCCGCAGACCAGATCCGTGACCAGCTGCCCAAGCACCCCGACTGGCTCCGCCTGCTGGCCCTGAAGCAGCAGTGGCAGGTCTCCCTGAGCGCGCTGCTGCGCCGCGCCCGCGACCTCGGCGTGATGGACGACCCGGCATACACGCAGGCCATGCGAACAGCAGGGGCACGCGGCTGGCGCGTAAGCGAGCCGGGTGACCTCGGGGCACCAGAATCACCGCGCCTGCTGTCGCTCGCCGTCAACAGCGCGCAGACCGATGCCGCAGGCCTCGCAGCCGAAAGCAACTGGCCCCTTAGCCTGATCACCGACCTGATCGCAGCCAGCACCGACAGCCGCCCAACGCTCGAGCTCTAAACCGCAAGCTGGCATCGGCCTCGGCGAGTTGCGCAACCGGGCTGCCGGTCTGGCGGCCGTCCCATTCCCGCGACCGGCGGCGCAGGCACGGCGACGACCGCGTTGTCCAGCACGCCCGGCAGATGGCCACTGGTTACGTTCGCCTCACCGGCCACGCTCAACACCTGCGCCCGGCCGTCATTCACGGCCGCGACCTGATGTCCCGGCCACGATCAGCATGGCCGGGCAGCTATCATCCGCTGCTCATCTCGGCCCACCAGTCGGCTCCCTCTTCCATCAGGATTGACCAGCCCCCGGGACTCTGGGCGGAGTGACGCCCGGCGAGGTAGCGAGCCAGGGCCGATTGGTCGGCGGCGCGCCAGGTGACCCTGACGTTGTAGGCCGGTGCCGCCTCAGCCAGTGGCCGTACACGGATCCCAGGCAGCTCCGCTGTGCTCAGATGGGAGTGGATCAGCGTGGCGACGTATCCTGCGGCGACGAAGGGAGCTAAAGTACCCGACGGTACCGTCGTGCACGGCCGGGGCGAGGGCTCGTTCGGTGATGAGGAACGGCCGGCTCTTTAAGGCGGCGAGGGAGACTGAGTCCTGCCCGGCGAGGGGGTCTTGCGCGGACACCGCGACGTAACCGTCGTGGTAGTCGCCGATGAGCGACGAGGCCAGGCCGGGCTGCTGGGCCGGGCCGCGGACGGCCGCGGTGTCAACGTCACCGGCATCAGGGCGTGGCGGCCGTCAGTGCTCCAGGCGGACGTGCCGACGACTCCAGCCCGGGCAGCGCCGAGACCAGCTCAGCGACCAGTTGCGCCCGATCCGGCCGAGGTTGGGCGCCAGGCTGACCCGGACGTGGCCGGTCGCCCCGCGGGCCAGCGACCTCGCCAGGTCTGAGACCGCGGCCAGGCTCTGCAAGGTGTTGCGGGCCGGGCTGAGCAAGTGACGGCCGGCGGGGGTCAGGGCACCTCTCCGGCTGGTGCGCTCGAACAGCCGGACACCGAGTTCCGCCTCCAGTTCCTGAATCCGCTGGGTCACCGCTGCCGGCACGATATGCAGCCGGGCGGCGGCTCACGCGAAATGCAGTTCCTCGGCGGCGGCGACGAAGAACGTCAGGTCACGTGAGTCCACCATTACGGCACTTCCCCTCGTCCGCAGCGGCCACCACCCTACTGGCCGGCTGCAGCGATCATTCACCCCCGGTGAACGACAGGTGCGCGTTTGCTCCTTGTTCCGGTGCCTGCGGCGGTGCTGGGATGGCCCGAGACGAGCCGAGCTGGACTAAGGGAGGACGAGATGCGCAGGAGCGCGCCGGTCGAAGGCTTCAGCCTCGCCTATGACCACCGCCCCGGGAAGGGCACATCGGTGGTGCTGTTGCACGGGTGGCCCGGGGACCGCACTGACTGGCGGCGCGTCCTCCCGCTGCTGCCCGAAGACGTCGCAGTCGTCGCCCCGGATCTGCGCGGGTTCGGGGCATCCGACAAGCACCGGCGGGATCCCGGCGGCCACTACGACGCCGCCGCCCAGGCCCGCAGCGTGGCCGGGCTGATCGACGAGCTCGGCCTCGGCCCGGTCGTCGTGGGCGGCTACGACATCGGCAGCCGGACCGCGCAGACCCTCGCGCACGCCCGGCCGGACCTGGTGGCAGCGCTGGTGCTCTCGCCTCCGCTGCCCGGTGCGGGTGAGCGGATCCTCGACCCGGACGTGGCCCAGGAGCTGTGGTACTACGGGTTTCACCGTTCAGGTCTGGCTGAGCGCCTGCTCGACGGTGACCGTGACCGTGTGCGGGACTACCTGCGCGATCGCTGGGAGCACTGGTCGGGCCCGGGTTTCGAGCTGCCACCAGCCGACCTGGAGCACCTCGTGGACCGCTACAGCGCACCGGGCGCCTTCGCTGCCTCGATCGCCTGGTACAAGGAAGGTGGCGGCCTGGTCGCCGCCTCCCTCGCCGAACGCCCGCCTGACCCTGGTCAGCGCCTCACGGTACCGGTCCGGGTGCTCTGGCAGGAGTTCGATCCCACCTTCCCGCGCCGCTTCGCGGACCGGCTGGGACTGTTCTTCACCGACGTCACCGTCACCGCCGCCGACGGCGCCGGCCACTTCACCCCGCTGGAGGCTCCCGCGGCGTTCGCCGCGTTGATCGCTGAGGTCCTGCCGGGGTGAGCGACGAGCCATCCGCCGTGAGAGTCGGGGTTGTCCTCGGGGCGCTGCTGGTTCGTCCTTCAGCGCGCTGGGCGCGCCCTCGGTTGCCCTGCCGGTGGTCGCGACGAGCCTGCGGGTGCCATTCGGGGAGACCGCGTGGGTGCTGACCGCGTGGGCGCTGATGTCGGCGGTCGCGATGCCGCTGTTCGGGACGCTGTCCCGGCGAATCGGGCTGCGCAGCAGCGTGGTGGACGTGGCCGATGACGATGCCGTCTCGGGCCGGCGGTTACGCGCGTGCTGCCAGCAGGCGCGCGAGCGCCGAGTCATCGTCGGCGCGCCACGCCACCCGGATCTCATAGCTCGGTGCGGCCTCGGCCAGCGGGAGCATGCGAACTCCGGGCAGGGGCTGCGCGCTGACCGTGGAATGCACGAGCGTGGACGCGTAGCCGGCGGCGACGAAGGGGCCGATCTGGTCGTAGCCGAGAAGCCGGTGGTGCCGCCACACCGGTGCGACGCCGTGTGCGGCAAAAAACCTGACGGTCTGGTCGTGGACGTGCGGGGCCACCGCGCGTTCGGTGATCAGGAAGGGCCGCTCCTGGAACGCGGAGAGGGGTACCTGATCAAGGCGGGCGAGCTCGTCGCCGACCGCGACGGCGACGTAACCATCGTGATGCTCGCCGATGAGTGCTGAGCGGATCCCGGGCCTGCTGGCCGGCCCTCGCACCACGGCTACCTCGATGTCCCCGGCGAGCAGCGCGTCCTCTGCCTCGGCGCTCCACATGGACGCGCCCACTGTCTCCAGTCCTGGCAGCGCCACGACCAGTTCATCGATGAGCCGGGCCCCTATGTCACCGAGGTTCGGCGCCAGGCCGATGCGCGCGTGGCCGGTAGCGCCCAGCGCCAGTGAGCGGGCGAGCTCGGTCACCGCGGTGAGACCCTGCAACCCATTGCGGGCTGCCGGCAGCAGCTGCCGGCCGGCCGGTGTCAGGGTGACCCTGCGGCTGCTGCGGTCGAACAGACGGACGGACAGCTCGGCCTCAAGGTCCTGGATACGCTGGGTCACCGACGCGGGCGAGATGTGCAGACGCGCCGCTGCCCGGCCGAAGTGCAACTCCTCGGCGAGCGTGACGAAGTACGTGAGGTCCCGGCCATCCACCACGGTGAGAGTATCCACCAGCCGTCGGATGGCAAACGAGGCGCTTCATCGTTTGATCGGGCTGAACGACCGGTTGGTCATTGCCCATCGATAACCGGGCGCCGCACATGGTTGCATGAGCCGTGGTCTTCAGTTCTCTGCCGATAACCCGGGGGGCGGGGTCAGCCAAGAGGCTCCTGGGGGAGCCGCTGGCGGCCTTGCGCCGCTTCCGCAGCGATGGCGCGGTGGTCGTCCTGCAGCACGGATGGCCGGGTACCCGGGACAGCCGGCAACATGTCACCGCCCTGGTTACCGACGGCGTCGCGGTCGTCCTGCCGGGCCTGCGTGGCTCCGGCGAGCCGGGTAAGCGCGTGCCCGGCATCGCCGGCGTCTGCAACGCCGCGGCCCAGGCGCGCAGCGTCGCAGGACTCATCGCCGGACTCGGGGCGGCGACAGCGCCGCTTGCACCCCGATGGAGGCCCCATGAGGCTTCCGCGGAGCTTTTGAACGCGGTGCTGCCCGGATGAGTGGTAAACGGTCACCCGTGCGGCTGGGTGTCGTCTTCGGAGCGCTGCTGACCCCGCAGTTCATCGCGCTGGGTGCCCCGACGGTGGCGCTGCCGGAACTGGCGTCGGGTCTGCATGTGCCCTTTGCGGAGACCTCCTGGGTGTTGACGGCGTGGGCGCTGATGTCCGCGGTGGCGATGCCCGTGTTCGGCACGCTGGCAGGCCGGCTGGGCCTGCGTGCATGCGTCCTGGCCGGCAGCGCTCTCATGGCGGCCGGCTCGATGACCGCAGCGGCGGCACCGGGCCTGCTCGTCGTCATCGCCGGGCGTGCGGTCGGTGGCGCGGGCGCAGGCGCACTCGTGGTGACCGTTTACGCGGCGGTCGCCGCCCAGCTCGGCAGCTGGGACAAGTCCAGGGCGTTGGGCATAGTGGCCGCCACCGGAGCGGCCGCCTCCGGATGCGGCGCGCTGATCGGCGGCGCGGTGACCGCGGCGGCCAGCTGGCGGGTCGTGGTCGCCCTCCCGGCCGCCGCCCTGCTGATCTGCCCGTTCGCGGCGGCGCTCGCGGGCACCGAACGTGACCGGGCAAGACGTATCGACATAACCGGGGCGGTGCTGGTAACGGCGGCCGCGGTCGCGGTCGTTGTACTTCTGCAGGCCGCCTCCATGCATCTAGGCATGCCCGTTATCGCCGTCCTGGTCGTGGCCGGAGTCACGGCGGCCGTGCTGCTGATCCGTCATGTGCGCGCTGTCCCCGACGGTTTCGTGCCCCGCAGGGTGGTCACCGCCCCGGGCTTCCTCAGCGCAGGTGCCACCGGGCTGACCGTGTTCGCCGCCTACTATGCCGCGCTGTTCGCGGTCCCTGCGCTGGTACATACAGCGATGGGGTGGGGACCCGTCGCAGTCGGTGCTGCCCTGTTGCCG
>CAXUJF010000154.1:0-11312 GCA_964250865.1 uncultured Streptosporangiaceae bacterium | reverse complement strand
TCTAATCTGCTAGCTTGTCTAGCTAGCGCTAGCATGTTATGCTAGCAAGTGAAGGCTTCAAGCAAGACCTGTTGCGCACACAAGCAGCGCGACCAAAAGAGGAGATCGGAACATGGCGAGGTTCGCAGTTCTCTACACGATCCACATGAGCGCCCGGGACCGGCGCAACGTCGTGGAGGCCTGGGTCGAGGGGGTACCCGAGGGTGCGAAGACGGTTGAGGTCATCGAGGCCCTGAAGGGGTCCAAGTATGTCGCGGACTTCTCCGAGCGCGGGGTTTTCATGGGCAACAGGCGGGTCCTGGGCGAGCCGCATCTCCCCAAGGAGTACACGGCGACGGACGCCGTCTCCATCGCCTGGGAGGAGCTCACGGCAGCGTCCAAGAACATGGTGCAGCTCAACGTCAGGGTTCCGGCCTCCGAACGCGCGGCCTTCATGAACGCCGCCGCCGCCGATGGCCTCCCGCTGGCTGAGTGGGTACGTCAGACCCTCCGGTCAAAGGCTGGCCTCTAACCCGTGACAGTCAGGAGCCCTCCCAGTCGGCCGACTGGGAGGGCTCCTGACTGTCTATGTCTCGCGGGCCGCATGCTTCGCAGCTCTGTAGCGAGCGTAACAGGCATGTCAAGTACCCGCAGGTCAGGGGTTTTCAACCTCTCGGAGGGTGGCTTAGTCTGTGCATCAAAACGCACGTAGGAAACGTAGAGAACGTTGAAAACCCCTCTGAGCTGCGAAGATGTCCGGCCGCCGAACGTTGAAAACCTGTAGGAAACCCCTGCCCGCAGCGTTGAAAACCCCCGAGCGGGCCGCGCTGTAGGAAACCTCCGGAAGCTTCAGAGCGACTCGCTCGCTTTGTTGCTAGCTAGCTCGCTAGAAAGCGAGCGAGCGCGCTGTAAGATGCGCGCCATGACAGCAGGACAAACCCTCGCGGTCTACTCCGAGAGCGGCGGTGTCACCAAGACCACGACCGCCGTCAGCCTGGCTATAGCTGCGGCCCGCGCCGGTAAGCGCGTGCTCTTGGTGGACCTCGATCCCCGCGGGGCCGCCACGAAATGGATCAACGTATCGCCCGTGGGCAAGGGCCTTCACGTCGGCGCGATCCTGGGAAACGAGGACCCGGCGGGCTGGGCTAACGAGCTGGCGGTGGCCTCCGGTCCGCAGTGGTCGGACAACCTCATGGTCATCCCGAGCGACCGGGAGGTAGCCAACCGGGAGAAGGGTGTCGATGATCACGCGGACATCCGGCTCCGCCTCGCGTTGAAGGAGGCCGCCGCGGAACTCGTGGTCCTCGACTGCCCGAACCGGCAAGGCGGCACCATCACGCAGAACGCGCTCACCGCCGCCGACACCATCGTGTACGCGGCCAGGCCCAACGAAGACGGCCTGGACGGCGTTGAGGGGGCTGCACTGACGGTCCGCCGGTTCAAGGCCCACAGGGAGGCCCTGGGCCAGGCCGTGCGTCTCGATGAGGCTGGCATCATCATCGGGGCCGCGGTGAAGGGAGCCGTCTGGACCCGGGACGCGCTTCGCGCGATCGAGGAGCTCCAGGCCGCCTACCCCGGCATGGTCCTGGAGCCCTATGTGCCCGATCGGGTGACCGTCTCGGAGTCGCGGGCCGCGGGCACCTTCTACGGCGACTACACCGGCGGTCGGCCGACGTTCGAGGCCTATCAGGAGCTGGCGAAGAAGGTGATCCGGTGAACGCCGCACGCGATGAGAGACCGGCCCCCCGGTCCCGCCCGCGGCCCGCTCCTGATGAGGGAACGGACCCCATCCTCTCCGCCTCTGCCCCGCCGGTTCAGGCGCCAGCTCCTGCACGGTCTGCCGCGCCACGCCCGTCAGGCCGACGCGGCGCGGTTCCAACGGTGCAGCTCAACACCCGCGTGTCGCCAGAGATGGATGACGTGGTTAACGCCGTGGCGGAAGAACGTGGCTGGACCAAGCGGGCAGTTATCGAGCACGCGCTTGAGCTCGCATATCCAGATGAGACGGCTCGCTCGCTTTCTAGCTAGCAAGCGAGCGAGCTAGAAGGGGAGAGCGAGGTTCCGTTGGCTGCTACATATGCCCAGATTGCCGACCATTTCCGCGACCAGATAGAGCGGGGAGAACTGAAGCAGGGGGACCGGCTTCCGGCTATCCGCGAAATCGCGGAGACCTGGGGAGTCGCGAAGGCGACAGTCGATCGTGCTATCAACCAGCTCCGTACGGACGGCCTTGTGCGTACAGGTAAGGGCAGCACAGGGACAGTCGTGGACGTCAGGAGCCAGGCCCAGGTCGTGACGGTCGCGATAGGCGGCCTCGGCCCGGCTGTGCGCGTGACTTCGGCGGATGTTGCCATAGCAACGGAGCGAGTCGCGGAAGACCTTGATATCCCGATTGGCTCTGCCGTTGTAGTGGTGAGACTGGATCTGTTATGAGCGCTAGTCGGCTGAGTGACTACCGACCAGCGCTGGTTCATAGGCAGATTGCTTGCTCGGCAGATAGCGAAGAACCGCTATATCTCCGACAGCTTGTACGTCGGCTAGTGTCATGCGACGACTTGGGCCATCTGGGAAGACGGCAGGGTTAACGAACCTTGGCGCTTTTGGGTCGCCAATAAAAAACGGAGCGACTGCCAATTGAATCTCATCAACGAGCCCGGCCGCGAGGAACTGTGTATGGACGTTGCTGCCACCTTCGACCATTAGCTTGCGGATTCCGCGCGCTCCGAGATCGTCCAGGAGGGCAGAAAAGCTTAGTGTCTCGCCTACGCTCGCTACCTCCGCGAGATCCCCGAGGCGGTTTCGTATCTTGCCTGCGGTGGAGTAGGGGGCATACACGAGCTTCGCTCCGCCGTGGTGCCAGAACTTCAGATCAGGATCGAGGTCTCCGTTGGCAGTCATGGTTACCTTCAACGGGTAGGGCGGTAGGCCGCGCGCTTCTCGCTCAGCGCGGCGCTCGGGAGACTTGACCAGTAGCCGCGGATTGTCGCGGCGGAGCGTGACAGCGCCGATCAGGATTGCATCACATTCCGCGCGCTCTGCATCTACGCGATCGAAATCTGCATCATTAGACAGCAGCAACCGCTCTGCGGTCGTGTCATCAATGAAGCCGTCGATCGACATTGCGCAACTCAGAAGTACGTACGGACGATTTCCCATCTCAGCATGCCCTTTCACTGGGGATGACGCTGGTCAGTGCGTCCCGGAAGTCGGTTACTGCGGGCAATGTTGCCCACGGTGCTAGATCAGAGTCCACTCGGGCAAGTTCGTCAATTATCCGACCGGACTGTGTATCGTGCGCGATGGCTAGCGCTTTCATGCCGACATCGGCAGCTTGCTCAGGATTCCGTGCTCCGGCGTGAGCTAGTGCTTCCCGCGCAAGGTATACGCCGCGATCCCGGTGGAATGCCGGGGGGAGTTCTTCGATTGCTTGTTGAAATACTGAAACAGCCTGCTTGTGGTTGCCGAGAATAGATAGGCAGCGGCCTCGTTGAACTTCAATGTAGGCGTCATCTAGCCACGTGGCCCAGGGAGATTCGGGATCGTCGTTAAGACGGTTAGCCATCTCGCGGGCGTTGTCGATGGCACGCAAGCATGCTGTGTTTTCACCGCTAAGGGCATATCCGTGCGCACCATAGGTGGCCGCCGTTGCCTCAAGTCTGCTGCCCCTCCGTGCCATGTTGCTCGCGGCTTCAGCTATGTCGGTGGCACTGGTTCCGTCACGCATGTCTCCCGCAAGCTGGCTCTTACGAACCATCACATAAGTGGCCAATTCGTGATCTCCGGCCCCGTGGGACCATTCCAGTGCGCGATCTAGCCAGAATTGAGCTCCACGAAAATCGCTGGAATCCTGATGGAGCCAACCGGCAAATTCGGCGTATTCAGCCTGCATGACCAGTAGCGCTTGTCGGTCGGCCCCCTTGCGGCTTGCACGGAGCTGTTGGATTAGCTGAATCTGATCGTGGACGGCTGGGATGACGTGTCGTGGTCCTAGAAGGTTGTCAGAGTCGATAAGGATTCGTCGCACCTGCTGTAGGTGTTCCACGGGGCTCATCTCGGCTGCTCTGCCCAGTGCGGCCTGTAGCTTCGCTGTGGTGGGGTTGACTGTTCCGGCTGGACCTCCTGGCCTAGCCGGAATGCCAGCGGCCACCCCGATGGCTCCGAGCCCGCCAAGTAGGAATGTGCGGCGTGGGATAGACACCCAGGTGATCCTTCCGTCGAGGGTCCGGCAAGGGACGATGATCTCTTCGTCCTCTAGCCCTGTATGGACTGCTCGGCGCGGCGACACGGGGAACAACGTGCTGGTGGCTGTTCCGAAAAGCTTCGCGATCAGAGGTCGGTAGAAGTCGTCGGGTTGGTGATTGCCCGCCTCCCACTTCTTCCAATTCCGAATCAGGCTCTCGTCGGACGGCAACTCGGTGGCGGCCAACTGCCGCAACCGTCGTATGGCTTCGCGCTGAGTCCAGCCCCGAGCTTCGCGCTCGCTCCGCAATCGCTGTGCGGATGCGGACGTATCCATGCGGACCATGCTTCTGAGTTTGCCCTGTTTGCGGAGGGTGGCAACCAGGGGGCAACTGATCTGACCCCGGCGTGCCACCTTCTGACCAGGCACGATACCGGGCAACTTAGGTCGAAACAGCATCCGTGTTGTGGGTTGACTTGGGATAGCCCTAGAGGGATTATGGGATAGCCCAAAGATCCCCAGTAGCAGAAAGAGGGTGGCCCCGATGGAAGGGGTTCAGAGTGTGAGGGCGCTGCCTCAGTCAGCGCCCGCAGGTCAGGGGCCGGTCTGGCAGGACCGGACGATCACCGTGGCGGGCTACGTGCTGCTCGGTCTGGTGCAGCTCTGTGTCGCGGCCATGTCGTGGACGGGCCTGGTGGGGTTCGCCACCGCGACCCTGCACCTTCACGAGGGCTGGCAGTACATGGTCCCGGTGTCCCTGGACGGGGCCTCGATGGCTGCGGCGTTCCTGGCGCTCCGGTCGGTGATCAGGTCGGACTCCGCCGCTGGCCCCCGGCTGATGGTCGCGGCGTTCACCGCGGCGTCGGCCTGGTTCAACTACCACCATGCTCAGCAGGCGTTCCACAACACGAACGCGGCGGTGTTCTTCGCCGGTATGAGCATCGGGGCGCTGGCCATGTTCGACCTGATCCTCCGCCAGCTCCGCCGTCACGCGCTCCGCAACATCGGGGCGATCGAGAACCCGCTGGCCCGGTTCCGCATCCTGCGCTGGCTGCGGTACCCCGGGGAGACCTTCGCGGCCTGGTCGGCGGCCCTGCGCAACGGTTACACGGCTCCAGCCGACGCGCTCGCTTACGTGTGGAAGGGCGAGGACGCCAGGGCCGAGGCTCAGCGCGTCGCGGCCCTGAGTGACCTCGGCAGCATGACCAAGGCCGAGGCCGCCCGCGCGGCTCTGACCGCTACCGGTGGCAAGGTCATGCCCGCCCTGGACTGGCTCGCGGAGCGGGGCCTGGTCATAGACCGCAGCTACGCATACGACGTCGCCCGGCAGATGAGGACCGAGCGGCAGCTTCCCGAGATAGCTAGCTAGAAAGCAAGCGCGCTCGCTTTCTAGCTAGCACCCACGATTCGCCCACAGCAGCACCCGTAATCAGGTCGGGGCGAGCGGTCTCTGACCACCGCCCGCCCCGCACAAGGTAAGCCCACAGCAAAGGACAAACCCCATGCTCATCTTGACACTGGACGGCCGGGAGGGGAGGCCCCACCCCGCCCCCCCGCCGTCCGTCCCGGTCTCGGTTTCCCGCCACCCCCCCCCCCTGCTGGCGGTCCTGCACGTCCTGTTCGCCACCGCCGCGGGCCGGATCGTGCTGGCCGCGGTCCTCCTGCTCCTGCTCTGCATCTTCTCCGCCACCATGCGCAAGATCGTCGCCCCGTTCTGGCGGCTGCTCACTGGCGGCCTGGTCCTCGTCACCCCCGGCCCCTGGGATGCGAGCTTCGACCGGGCTGCGCCCGAACGGCCGGTCAACCGGGCCAACTACCGGGGCGAGCGCTACCCGCGCACCTGGTGGGCGAAGATCCCCGGCTACCAGCGGATGACATACCGCTGGCTCGCGGCCGGGTACGGCTACCTGCTGTGGCACTGGCCGGTCCCGGTGCTGGCCCTCACCTTCGCCGTGGGCGTCGGCATCGCTGGCCGGAAGGCCTGGCACGTCGTCCAGGACATGGTCTTCCAGCGCACGGCCGGGGTGTTCATCGCGGGCGTGGTCGCGACCCTGGGCCAGCACGGCGAGAACGCCCCTGACCCGGCCACCTTCATCGCTTTCCCCCGGCTCCGGCTGGTCTGGCTGCCCATCGCGGCCCCGCCCGCCGTCACCCGCGCGGCCCGCCGGATCTGGGTCATCGGCCCCCGCCTGGAGCGGGTCCTGGGCCACCTGGGCATACCGGCCATCCGTATCCCCCTGCACGAGGACGAGGCGCAGGTCCTGATCCACCTGGACGCCGCGCTGACCGACGAGCGGCGCGTCCAGGAGCTGGCCCGGCTGGGCGCGGCCCGCCTCGAAGAAGGCCCCTGGGAGCACGAGCACCACCAGAAGGAGCTCACCCTGGAGTTCAAGCACCCCAAGCGGCCCCCGGCCCAGTGCTGGTACGACGCGGTCGCGACCTTGTACGCGATCGACAACGTCCCGATCGGGCAGAAGGCCGGAGGTGCGTGGGCCACCCTGCCGCTCAAGGCTCTGACCCCGCACGGGGTCATGTCCGCGACCACCGGATGGTGCAAGACCACCACGGCGAACGTGTACGTCGCGCACACGGCCGGGCACGGCGGCAAGGTGTTCATCAACGACCCCAAGCGGGTCGGATACACCCTGTTCAACGGCCTGGAGTACGTCATCATCCGCACCACGGCGGATGGCTGGGCCGACACGGTCGCGGCGTTCCTCGATGAGATGGAGAGCCGCTACGAGCTCATCGAGGCCTACCCGGAGATCAAGGAGAACCCGGAGCTGTACTTCCAGCCGTGGTTCCTGCTCAACGATGAGCGCGGTTCCTACATCGCGGACCTGAAGGACTGGTGGAAATCCCGCCCCGAAGCAAAAACCGATAAGGGCCTTCCCCTTCCGCTGCGGCAGGAGAAAAAGATCCTCTGGCAGGGCCGGGCCGCCGCTATGTACGTGGTCGATTTGTGCCAGCAGGCGAACCTGAGCGTATTCCTGGATTCAGACGGCCGGGATCAGCGTATGTGGCGTATTGCCTCCGGCCCGCAGACCCGCTCATCGTGGTTCATGCTGTTTTCCGGGGTGGCCAAGAAGTCCATCAGCAAAAAGGGCCGCGCCTATCTGGGAATCGGAGTCGATGACGTCGAGGAAATCACTCTCGCCCGGATATCCGATGAGGACGCCCGCGCCCTCGCGGAAAATGGCGCGAGCATTGCCGAACAGGAAAACGAGCTCCGGAATCAGCGCCTGCGGGAGCTTATCGCGCGGTCCGAGCCTGCCGCCCTAGTGCCCGCGACGGACCGTACCCCCTCTGCGGAGATCCCCGAGAGTACCCCAGGGTCAGACGAGGACACCAGGGTCAGCAACCCCGGAACCGTGCCCGCCGGTTCCGGCTATCCGAATGTCGTCCCGATCGACCGGAAAACCGGGCAGGCAAACGACGAAGAAGCCACGCCCCCCGGCCCCGGCGAGAACACATCCGGAAACCTGATCATCGGGAACAAGGAAGCCGCCGCGTTTTTGCAGATGACAGAGGCAGCCTTCCTTTCCGCGCGCAAAAATCGGCCCATCCGGGGCGAGCGCCGCGAGAAGACCCGATACGGCGAACAGCCCGCATGGATGCCCCTGGATCTGAAGGAATGGCGCTCTCAGGCACCCCGCGCCGGAGCGTCCTGAACCCATTCAAGCACCCCGGGGTGAAAAGCAAGAGGGTTCGCGCGGCTACCTGCCAAAGCCGCCGCGCGAACCCCTGATCCCGCATCGAAAAGAGAGACCAATGCCTGCCATGATAGCCCCCGCCGAGGCCGCCAGGCCGCGCCTCACCGCCGCCGAATCGGCTCGCCTGGAGGGCCTGTACCTCCGCTACGCCGCCCGCGTCGCCCGGGTTGCCCAGGCCCGCACCCGCGACTTCCACGCCGCCGAGGACGTCGCCTCGGAGACGTGGACGCGGGCCGCCGCGTGGATACCGACCCTGCGCGCCGATGACGATCACGCCTGGGCCTGGCTGGCCACCATCACCCGCCGCGCCGCGATCGACTACTACCGGCCCCGCCGGTCCACAGAGAAGCCCACCGACTGGGACACCGCCGCCGACATGCTCCCCACGGCCCCGGCCGCGGAAGACGAAGCGCTCACCAGGGCCGCCATGCGGGCCGCCCTCCTGCGCTGCCTCGCTGCCCAGGCCGCCACGACACCGGCCCCCCGGGCAGCCTGAGCCATCCGAATGCACCCGAAAGCCGAGGAAGGAACCATCCCCGTGACCAGCATCCTGCACGACACCGCCCCCGACCCTGACAGGCCAGTCCCGTTCACCCTCACGCCGAAGGCATACGCCGCACTGGCCGCAGACCACGAGAGCTTCCCGCCCGTCGTCTGCCTGTGCGGCTCCACCCGGTTCGTAGAGGAGTTCAACCGGCAACGCAAGACCCTCACCTACGCGGGACAGATCGTGTTGTCCATCGAGATCGTGACCACCCAGGCCCGTGGCGCAGACCCCCAGCATGCTGACCCCGCGCTTAAGGCCTGCCTCGATGAACTGCACAAGCGGAAGATCGACTTGGCCGACTACGTGCTCGTCCTCAATATCGGCGGCTATATCGGCGAGTCCACCCGCTCAGAGATTGCCTACGCCGCCGCGACGGGCAAGCCCGTCTGCTACCTCGAAACACCCGAAGCGCCGCCAGGCCCGGCTGATGACCCGTGGTACGTGGCGGGCTAGTGAGCCGACTAAGCGCCTGTGTGCCGGACCGGACTTCCCCCCGGCCTGGCACACAGGCGCTCAGGCCCTTGATGCGAATGCCGACGGACGAAACGGCGACACACGCTCGCCATACCATCCGCGCCGCGTCTGCCGCGCGTACGCTCAGCAGTCATCAGGAACGCCAAAGGCCCCGGGAATCGGCTGGTAACCGATTCGGAATCCGAGGCCTGAGGCGTTCACCGCTACGTGTGTGTGCAGGAGTCTACGTGACTTCCCTGGGTGAACTCCAGCCGTATCCCCGTCGTGTCGTCCTGGTTCCGCTGCTCCGCTGGGTGGCGATCCGATGACCGCGGCTCCGGTCCCCGAGTCGGCCGCCCCCGGCCCCCAGGACGGCCCGCGCCCGGGCCTGCGCGATGCGTCCGAGGTCGAGTACCGCGTTCACGACCTCAACGGCCGGAGGTTCCTGCAATACCCGCACGTTCTCAAGGCCATGACCAGGGAAGGCGAGGCCTACCAGCTCCTAGCGGGCAGCCTGGGCGTGGCACAGGCCACGCAGCTCCGCGACCTCGACGCGGCCCGGCTGCCCGAATCCGAGCTGACCGACACCGTCTTCACCATCACCTACGAGTCCCGACCCGGCACGGGCGACGTCCTCCATGTCCCGGTGTCGGTCAGCGACATGGACGCCCGCGAGCCGCAGTGGCCCGACATGCTCGGCATCCGAGCTCGCGCGGCCAAGCGGTCCCTGGAGACCATCGGCAACGCGCTCCGCGCGATGGCCGCGACCCTGGAGCGCGACGAGGGCTGGGCCTACGGCTACGCCTGTACCGGCCCGCTCCGGCTGCCAGAAGGCGGCTGGGCCTGGCTGCGACCCGGCAAGCCCGCGCTCCTGGCCACCGGCACCGACCCCAAGCTGACCACCGAGCTTCCCCGCGGCGTCGGCAGCGTCCACGGCGTCAAGGTCCTCGACGTCGATGACCCCTCGGCCCCGGCCACCGCCGCGGACGACCTGGGTGCCCTGCTGCGTTTCCTGGACCTGGTCCCGGGCCAGCCGGAGATTCCCCTCGCCCTGCTGTCGCAGCTGGCATGGTCCCCGCTGGCCCCGGTTCCCGACCTCGGCAGGGTCGCGGTCGCGCTGGCCGGAGACACCGGCAGCCGCAAAACCGCGCTGACCGGCCTCCTGGTGGCTGCGCAGTCCACCAGCTTCGCCGGAGGCAAGGGCGTCGAGGTGCCCGTCACAGTCAAGATGCGCGGCAACCAGTCCACCGTGTTCGGCGTTGACCAGCTCCTGCACCCGCTATCCGGAATGCTCGCCACGGTGGACGACTGGTTCGCGGGCCGGATGACCGAGAAGGAGATCTCCGAGGCCTGGAAGCGCCTGTCCCTGATGGGCGACAACGTCGCCACCGGAGCGGGAGGCACCCGGGGCGGCTACCGCAACGGCCGCGGAACCATCGCCAAGTCGGTTTACCCCCGGTGCTGCATCCTGGCCACCGCTGAGCGGTTCCCCGACGAGGCCAAGCACGCCAGCGAAACCGCCCGGTACGTCGCCCTGGAGCTGCGCAGCGAGGTCAACCTCGACGTGCTGACCGAGATGCAGGGCACCGCCCGCGCCCTGTCCCGCGCCCACGCCGCGCTCATCCAGGCCAGCTTGGGCAACGTGGACCGCGTCTATGCCGCACTGGAGTGGGGCCGCAAGACCGCCGAAGGATGGGACCACGGCGGGCACAGCCGCGTCACCTACGGCTATGCCCGCCTGCTGGCAGGCGCGGCCCTGCTGGGCCACCAGCTCCGCGACGTCATCGGCCTGGACCCCGAGCCGTTCGTGGCCGACGCCGTCCAGCTCCTGGAGAAAGCCGCCCTCGATCAGACCCGCCGGTCCGGCATGCGCCAGGGCCGCGACATGGCCCGTGACCCCGTGGGCCTGTTCATCAAGCACTTCCGCCAGGCCATCGCCGGAGACCCGTACTGGGCCGCCGCCGCGTCCCGCTCGGAAGCGGAAGGCCACTACCTCCCGCCCGTCATACCCGGCCACGGGGCACCCGCCCTCGGCTGGCGCCAGTTCGGGGAGACCCTCACCCCGGCAGGCAAGGGCGATCCCCTTGGAGCGGTCGCGGTCAACGACGGCAGCGACGGCGGCAGGCCGCCGTGGCGGCCCGTCGTGCTGCGTATGCGTGCCACCCGCTTCCAGGAGGTCTACGACCTGATCTCGCGCCGCGTGATCACCGAAGACGGATGGACCCTGCCCTCCCCCCAGGACCTCCGTGACCGCCTGGCCGCGACCGGATACCTGCGGGCCGCAGAGAGCATGCCTAATGACCTGTGGGACGCCAAGCCCCGGGTCTACCTGTGGGACCTGGGCCGCATCCTCGACGGAGACGAAGACGGGGACGGCCCGGGACCGGAGGTAGGTTCCGTACTCGTCGAGGACGGCCCCGGCCCCGGGCCAGACCCCGGC
>CAXUJF010000153.1:0-11343 GCA_964250865.1 uncultured Streptosporangiaceae bacterium | reverse complement strand
CGCTCGTCCAGGTTGGGCCTGGGCGGGCGTTCGGCGTGGTGGAGCGGGCCACCGGGTTCGCGCCTCGTAAGGAGTTAGCGGGCGATGCCGGCGGCCAGGCGCCAGCCTTTGGCCGTGCTCGGGGCCTGGGCCAGGCCGCGACGGCGGCGCAGCGACTCGTTGAGGGAATTGAACAGGACGTCGACCAGCACCCCGAGGGCGAGGATCACGATCATGATCGAGATCACGCCCGTCATGTCGGTCTGGTCCTGGTCGGCGGTCAGGAGCACGCCGATGGAGGCCAGGTTCGGCACGATGACCAGGAGCTCACCGGCCAGCAGGCCGTGCCAGGCGAAGGCCCAGCCCTGCTTGAGACCGGCCACGAAGGACGGCAGCGCAGCGGGCAGGATCAGGCTGCGGTACAGCTCGACCCGGCGCAGGCCCATGGTCTTGCCCGCCCGCAGCAGCAGCGGCGGGGTGAAGTCCACCCCGGTGATCAGGCCGTTGGCGATCGCTGGGGAGGCGGTGACGATGACCATGAACAAGATGGCGGTGGAGTTGTTGCCGAACAGGATGATCGCGAACGGGATCCAGACCACGGACGGGATCGTCTGCAAGCCCGTGATCAGCGAGCCGACTGCGGCTCGGACCGGCGGGACCCGGGCCACGACCAGCCCGACCACGGTGCCGACCACCAGGGCCAGCGCGAATCCTTCCACGGCCTGGCGCAGGGTCAGGCCGATCGCCTTCCACAGCTGAGCGTGCTGCAGCTGGTGCCACAGGTCGGGGAAGACCTGGCCCGGGCCGGGCAGGACCACGTGTGGTTTCAGGTTCAGCAGGTAGACGATCTGCCAGATCGCCACGGCCAGGACGATGGCCAGCACCTTCGGCCACAGCGAGCGCCAGACCCGGGTCCCGATCTCGCCCGCGCTGGGCCGGGAGCTGCCCTGAGCGCCACCCGTCTCCAGGTTGTCCAGCCCGGCCAGGGCGGCGGCATCCTCGGTTTCAGCTGACATGCCGCATCACCTCCTCGTTCAGGCGCTCCTTGATCTCCAGCGCCCGCTCGACCGTCTCGCTGGATTCGAGGCTCCGAGGGCGCTCGCTGGTCACGTCGAAATCCTCCAGCACGCGGCCGGGCCGGCTGCTGAGCAGCACGACCCGGTCGCCCAGCCGGACGGCCTCGCGCACCTCGTGGGTGACGAACAGCACGCTGAATCCCTGCCGGCGCCAGATGCCCTCCAGCAGCTCGTGCAGCAGGTCGCGGGTCATCGCGTCCAGCGCGCCGAACGGCTCGTCCATCAGCAGCACGTCGGCGTCCTGGGCCAGCGCCCGGGCCAGCGCCACCCGCTGCCGCATACCGCCGGACAACTCGTGCGGCCGCTTGTCCGCGAACCCGGCCAGGTGCACCGAGTCCAGCAGCTCGCGGGCGCGCTTCCGCCGCTCGGCCCGGCTCACGCCGTTGGCCCGCAGCGGCAGTTCGACGTTCTGGACCGCGGTGAGCCACGGGAACAACGCCGGCTCCTGGAACATGAACGCCACCCGGCGGCCGCCGGTGGACACGGTGCCGGAGGTGGGTGCCTCCAGCCCGGCCACCAGCGACAGCAGGGTGCTCTTGCCACAGCCGGACGCGCCGATCAAGCAGACGAACTCGCCGGATGCGACGGACAGCGACACGCCGTCCAGCGCCATCACCTCGGAACTGCCTCGGCCGAAGGTCTTGGTCACGTCGGTGATCCGGACAGCGGTTTCGGTGCTGTCCGGGGTGGTACTGGCCTGGGCGGGCGCGGGCCGCGCCTGCCCGTCCAGGCCACTGCGCTGGCCGGTGGTGCTCATCAGGTACTCACCTCAGGATTTGACTTGCGACTCTCCGGCCGCCTGCAGCAACTTGTTGACCGGACCGAGGTCGAAGATGCCGTTGAGGTTGGTGCTGGTCAGCAACCCCACGGCCTTGGCCTGCTGGGCGTCGGTCGTCAGCGACGACGCGTCGGGGTCGTTGGTGAAGACGATCTCCTTGAATGCGTCCGGCAGGACACTGGACTTGATGCCCTTACCCGACAGCGTGGTCAGCTCGGTGTTGGCCGAGGTCTGCGCGTCGCTCGGGCTGGACTTGATGTAGTCCTCAGCTTGGATGTTGGCCCTGAGCAGGTCGCTGACCACGTCCGGGTGCGCGGCCAGGAACTTCTGGGTCACGACCATGATGGTGGTCACGCCGGGCTGGGCGAACAGCACCTTGCCGCCGGCCTTGACCATCTCCACGTCGTAGGGCGACGGCTCCGAGGCTCCGGCGATCTGCCCGGACTGGAACTGCAGCACCGCGTTGGAGTTGGGGGTGGTCGGCTTGATGGTGACGTCTCCCCCGCCGGTCGTCGTGGTGGCCAGGCCGTTCTGCTTCAGGTAGTAGCGAATGGCCACATCCTGGGTATTCCCCAGCGACGGGGTGTCGATGGTCTTGCCCTTGAGGTCGGCGGCGCTGGTGATGCTCGGCTTGACCACCATCGAGGCGCCCCCAGTGGCCACACCGGAGATGATCTTGATGGCCGTGCCGCCGGACTTCTGGAAGGCGTTGATGGCCGGGTTCGGGCCCACGTAGGCCACGTCCAGCTGGCCGGCCAGGATGGCCGTGGTCTCCAGGGTGCCGGTGTTGTAGACCGTGGAGGTGAGCTTGTTCGAACCCAGGTCCTTGGTGAAGTAGCCCTTCTGAATGGCGATGAGGGCCGGGGCGTGGGTGATATTGGCGAGCAGGCCGAGACGGACGGTCACGGGTGCGCTGCTAGTGCCGGAGCCACTGCTACTACTGCTGCTCGCGGAACTGGACGTACCCGACGACGACGATGATCCGCACCCCGCAAGGAGGAGCGCCCCCACCACGACCGCGCCAACGCTGGCGCCCAGCAAAGGTCTGCGCATTAGTCTCTTTTTCTATCTGGATTATAGGTAATGAGCTGGATAGTACTACACAGGGCTTAAGCCTCAGCCGGGCGTGACAGGGGGTCCGCAGGGGCAATTCGCCAGGCATTTGTTACCCGTGAACTATTACCCGTCGCGTCGCGGGCAGGCACCGGGCCGGTGGGTCAGGAGCCGTCCTGCTGCTCCAGGTTGAGGCCCTGGACCGACTTGAACTGGGACAGGCACTTGGACAGCTGGGCGATGTTGGCGTCCGAGGCCTGGTCGACCCGGAACCGGACGTCATAGGTCCCGCTGGTGCTGTTGATGCTGGTCGGAATGGCTTCCGGGGTGGCGCCCGGGACCTTGCCGCAGGCGTCGCGGACCTTCAGCATCGTGGCCTGGGTGGTGCCGTCGGTGAACGTGACCACCGCTTCCTGCTGGCTCATCGCGGCGTCGAACTTGCCACAGCCGGACAAGATCAGCACGGTCACCCCGACCGCGGCGACGGCAGCGGTACGGACACCAACTACCCGGCGTAGTGCTCGCATGGGTCTCACCCTATCCGCGCCCGGCGGCAAACCCGGCCGCCGAGGCCGGCACACCGGTACGGTAGCCAGCAGGGAAACCGCAACACTACTGAACTATTGAGTGGGGCACGTCCGCCGCCATGCCATCAACGCGCCACATCCTCATCGTCAACGGCCGCAAGGTGCGGCAACCGGTCTTCATCATCGGCGCGCCGCACTCGGGTACGCATCTGCTGGCCCAGGCCCTGAAACGGTCCGACGGCGTGCACCTGACCATCGGCCAGGCCGCTGTGCTGCGGGTGATCTACGCCTTCGCGCGGCGCCCCTCGATTCACGACGGCCGGGGCGAGGCGGCGGCCTCGGTGCTGCGGGACGCGTTCGGGCAGGGCTGGCGCATCACCCCGCACGGCTGCCTGGAGTGCGTGCCTGAGTGCCGGGAGGCGGCCGGGCTGGCCCCCGGCGCGGTCGGCCCGTGTGCCACCGACCGGGGCCTGAGCATCTTCGGGGACGCCAGCCCGGATCTGGCCTACTGTGCCGAGGCGCTCACCGACGCGTTCCCGGACGCGCGGATCGTGCAGTTCATCCGGGACGGCCGGGACGTGGTGGCGTGCATGCTGCGGGACCAGGCCATCCTGTCCTGGTTCAAGCCGAGCTTCGCCAACCTGGACACCGAGTTCCCCAACCCGTTCTTCGGCGTGGAGACCGAGGAGGACAGGGATCGGTGGCCCACTTTGTCCCTGGCGGGCAAGAGCGCGCTGCGGTGGCGGGGCGCGGTCCGGCTGGCGGCCCGGCTGCGCCGTGAGCTGCCCGCCGAGCAGCTCATCACCGTCCGGTACGAGACGCTGCTGGAGCGCCCGGCCTACACCGCCTCGGCCATCTCCGCGTTCGCGGGGGTGTCGCTGCCGGCCGCGGCCATCGTCGACTCCAAGCTGCCGGTGTCGATGCGCGCGGGCACCTGGCGGCGGGCCCTGTCCCCCGACCAGGCCGCCGACGTGGAGAACGTCGCGGGCGAGGAGCTGCGCCGGGTCGGCTACGCCCTGTCCGGCGTGTCCGGCGCTCGCTGAGCGCCGCCGCTCAGTGCCACCGCTCAGTGGGCCCCCGCAGCCCGCTAGGCGGACGGGGCCGGCTCGGCCCGTTCCTGGCCGGCGAACTGGGTGTGGTAGAGCTCGGCGTACAGGCCGCCGGTGGCCAGCAGCTCGGCGTGGGTGCCACGCTCGGCGACCCGGCCGCTGTCGATGACCAGGATCTGGTCGGCGTCGCGGATGGTGGACAGCCGGTGCGCGATGACCAGTGAAGTCCGGCCCGCCAGCGCGGTCTGCAGGGCCCGCTGCACCGCGGCCTCGGACTCCGAGTCCAGGTGCGCGGTGGCCTCGTCCAGGATGACCACGGTGGGCGCCTTGAGCAGCAGCCGGGCCAGCGCGACCCGCTGCTTCTCCCCGCCGGACAGCCGGTAACCGCGGTCACCGACCACGGTGTCGAGCCCGTCCGGCAGGGTCTCGATCAGCTCCCAGATCTGCGCGGCCCGGCAGGCCTCGATCACTTCGGCCTCGGTCGCGCCGGGCCGGGCGTAGAGCAGGTTGGCCCGCAGCGTGTCGTGGAACAGGTGCGCGTCCTGGGTGACCACGCCGACGGCCTGGTGCAGCGAGTCCTGGGTGACGTCGCGCAGGTCCTGGCCGCCGATCCGGATCGTCCCGGTGTCGGGGTCGTACAGCCGGGCGGCTAGGTTGGTGATCGTCGTCTTGCCGCCGCCGGACGGGCCGACCAGCGCGGTGAGCTGGCCGGATGGGGCGGTGAAGCTGACCTCGCGCAGCACGTCCCGGTTGGCCTCGGGCCGCTCGGGCACCGGCAGCGCGATCGACTCCAGCGAGGCCAGGGAGACCTCGCTCGCGCTCGGGTAGCGGAACGTCACGCCGCCGAACTCGATGTCCGGTGCCCGCCCGTCCGGGCCGGTGCGCGGCAGCTGGGCCGCGTCCGGCTTGTCCTCGATCAGCGGCTTGAGGTCCAGCACCTCAAACACCCGGTCGAAGCTGACCAGCGCGGTCATCACGGTGACCTGCACGTTGGACAGCGAAGTGATCGGCGCGTAGACCCGGCCCAGCAGCGTGGTCAGCGCGACCAGCGTGCCGAGCTGGAAGACCCCGCGAATGATGAGGCTGCCGCCCAGCCCGTACACCACGGCGGTGGACAGCGCGGCCAGCAGGGTCAGCGCGATGAAGAACACCTGGCCGTACATGGCGGTGCTGATGCCGATGTCGCGCACCCGGGCAGCCCGGCCGGCGAACACCTCTTCTTCCTCGCGGGGCCGGCCGAACAGCTTGACCAGCATGGCCCCGGCCACGTTGAACCGCTCGGTCATGGTCGAGCCCATCTCGGCGTCCAGCTGCATCGACTCGCGGGTGAGCCGCTGCATCCGGCGGCCGACCCGCCGGGCCGGCAGGATGAACAGCGGGATCAGGGCCAGGGTGATGACGCTGACCAGCCAGGACAGGTAGAACATGGTGATCAGGATGGCGATCAGCGACAGCACGCTGGACAGCACCGAGGACATGGTGGACGTGATGGCCTGCTGGGCCCCGATGACGTCGCTGTTGAGACGGCTGACCAGGGAACCGGTCTGGGCCCGGGTGAAGAACGCGACCGGCTGCCGCTGCACGTGCCGGAACACCTGGGTGCGCAGGTCATAGATGAGGCTCTCGCCGATCCGGGCCGAGAACCACCGGTTGACCACACCCAGGAACGCGTCGAACAGCGCCACCCCGGCCACCGCGGCCGCGATCCCGATGACCAGGCCCTGATTGCGAGTCAGGATGCCCTTGTCGATGACCTCCCGCAGCAGCAGCGGGTTGACCACGGTGATCAGCGCGTCCAGCGCGGTGGTGACCATGAACGCGGCCAGCGCGCCGCGATAGGGGCGCGCGTAGGTGAGGATCCGGCGGACGGTCCCCTTCTTGAGCTTCTGACGAGTGATCGACGGGTCCTGCCGCATGGACCGCATCATGGTCATGCTCGCGCGGGCGTTGTACACGCCTTACCCAACCTCCGTCTGGCCGCTGGGCCTTCCCCCACCGCGTCCGCCGCGAGCGAACCCGCTACCAGGGGGAGGAGGAGCCCCGCGATCGCTGCAGTCTGGCCTGGACGGCCACCTCGGCCGCGGCCTGTTCCTCCAGCGTACGGCCCGGTGCCCCGAGCAGCAGCTCCTTGGTGGCTTGGGCGGTGTCGGCTGCGGGCGTGCAAAGGTTGGCGGCCAGTTGGGCCACGGCGGCGTCCAGCTCGCCGGCGGGCACGACCTGCTGGGCCAGGCCCAGCTCGCGGGCCTCGGGCGCGGCGATGTTGCGGGCGCTGAGGCAGATCTCGAGGGCGCGCGGCAGGCCGACCAGGTCGACCAGCGGCTTGGTCCCGGTCAGGTCGGGGACCAGGCCCAGCGCGGGTTCCTTCATGCAGAACACGGTGTCGTCGGCGGCGACCCGAAGGTCGCAGGCCAGCGCCAGCTGGAATCCGCCGCCGATCGCGTACCCGTGCACGGCCGCGATCGAGACGATGTCCGGGCGGCGCAGCCACAGGTACCCGGCCTGATAGCTGGCCACGGCGACCTCGAAGCCGGGGTCGGACGGGCTGGCCAGTTGCTCGCCCGGGAAGCCGTCCGGGCTGAACAGGCGCAGATCGATACCGGCCGAAAATGACGACCCCGCACCGCGGACGATGACGACCCGGGTCGAGGTGGGCAGCGCGTCCCCGATCGCGGCCAGCCCGTGCCACATGGACGGTGACATCGCGTTCCGCCGCTCGGGCCGGTTCAGGGTGACGGTCGCGATCGCCCCGTCGACGTCGAGCTTCAGTCCGGCCTGTTCGAGTACGCCCAGGCTGCTGGCCATCGTGGTCTCCTCTCCCTACCTTCTCTCAAGGAGACTACGGCGTCAGCGCTTGGACGAGGCCTTACCGCGGGTGGCGCCGCCCCGGCCGCGCAGCTTGACCCCGCTCTCGCTCAGCATCCGGTGCACGAAACCGTACGAACGCCCGGTGGAGGAGGCCAGCGAACGGATACTCTCCCCGGCGTCGTACCTGCTCTTGAGATCGGCCGCCAACTTGGAGCGGTCCGCACCCGTGACCCGGGTGCCCTTCTTCAGCGTGTCGGCCACGTTTACCTCCCGTTAGGTAGAGTCACCGCTGCGTAACCTCGCCCTTCGCCATGATCAGGCACCGCAGCCGGAATAGCTACCCGCATTGAGGTAAAACGATCATTATTTTCGCCAGCTGGGCCCGATGGCAGCAAGCTCACGCAAGCGACACCAGATCCTCAAAATCTTCGTTCCAGGCGTCCTCTACCCCATCCGGCAGCAAAATGACTCTTTCTGGCGAAAGGGCTTCAACTGCTTCCTCGTCGTGGGTCACCAGCACGATGGCCCCGGCGTAGGAACGCAGCGCGGCCAGGATCTCGGCCCGGCTGGCCGGGTCCAGGTTGTTGGTCGGCTCGTCCAGCAGCAGCACGTTGGCCCCGGACACCACCAGCAGCGACAGCGCCAGCCGGGTCTTCTCCCCGCCGGACAGCACGCCGGCCGGCTTGGCCACGTCGTCGCCGGAGAACAGGAACGACCCCAGCACCGTGCGCTGCTCGGATTCGGTCAGGCCGGGCGCGGCCGAGCGCATGTTCTCCAGCACCGAGCGCTCGACGTCCAGCGTCTCGTGCTCCTGGGCGTAGTAGCCGAGCCGCAGCCCGTGCCCGGGGATGACGGTGCCGGTGTCGGGGGTCTCGATCCCCGCCAGCAGCCGCAGCAGGGTGGTCTTGCCCGCGCCGTTCAGGCCCAGGATGACCACCCGGCTGCCCCGGTCCACGGCCACGTCGACGTCGGCGAAGACCTCGAGGCTGCCGTAGGACTTGGACAGGCCGGTAGCGGTCAGCGGGGTCCGGCCGCACGGAACCGGCACCGGGAAGCGGAGCTTGGCCACCCGGTCCGCGTTACGCTCCTCGGCCAGCCCGGACAGCAGCCGCTCGGCCCGGCGCTGCATGCCCTGGGCGGCCCTGGCCTTGGTCGCCTTGGCCCGCATCTTGTCCGCCTGCGCGGACAGCGAGGCCGCCTGCCGCTCGGCGTTGGCCCGCTCGCGCTTGCGCCGCCGCTCGTCGGTCTCCCGCTGCTTGAGGTAAGCCGACCAGCCCAGGTTGTAGTAGTCCAGCTCGGACCGGGTGGCGTCGAGGTAGAAGACCTTGTTGACCACCGCATCGAGCAGCGTGACATCGTGGCTGATGACCATCAGGCCGCCGCGGTAGCTGCGCAGGTGGTCCCGCAGCCAGCCGATCGAGTCGGCGTCGAGGTGGTTGGTCGGCTCGTCCAGCAGCAGCGTCTGGGAGTCACCGAACAGGATCCGGGCCAGCTCCACCCGGCGCCGCTGCCCGCCGGACAGCGTGCCCAGCGGCTGGTGCAGCACCCGGTCGGGCAGCCCGAGGCTGGACGCGATCGAGGCGGCCTCGGCCTCGGCCGCGTAGCCGCCCAGCACCGACATCCGCTCTTCCAGCCGCCCGTACCGGCGGATCGCGGCGTCGGCCCGGTTGCGGTTGGGGTCGGACATCTGCGTTTCGGCCTCGCGCAGCTCGGCCCGCAGCACGTCCAGGCCACGGGAGGACAGCACCCGGTCCACGGTGGTGACGTCCAGGTCGCCGGTGCGCGGGTCCTGCGGCAGGTAGCCGATCTCCCCGGTGCGCCGGACCGTCCCGGCCGCAGGGGCACCCTCACCAGCCAGCACCTTCAGCAGCGTGGTTTTGCCCGCGCCGTTGCGGCCGACCAAGCCGACGCGGTCACCGGGCGCGACCTGGAAGCTGGCGTCATCCAGCAGCAGGCGCGCGCCCGCGCGCAGTTCGATCCCATGGGCCACAATCACAGCGAAACCTCTCCCCTGCCGTTCAACGCGATAAGACGGGCCGATAGTCCACGCGGGCCGCGTCGATGCGGGCTCCTGGCGTGGTTCACCCGTTAAGCAAGCAGAGGGAACACAGCACTTAGTTTACCGGACCCATGGGTTTCGGCCGCCCGATTATTTCCGGGCCATCCGTGCATCAGTTCTCGACTACACAGAGCCTCCAACCCCTTACTATCCGTACCAGCGAACATATGAGCGAGCCGGAGCCGAGCGGGCCAAGACCGAAGGAAGAAGATGACCCCGACCCACGACGACGCGGTGGCGCACGCCCTGGCTGCCGCGGTCAAGGACAGTGACCGCATCAGCGACCTGCTCGACGAGCTGAGCCGGGGGCGGCTGTGGCTGCCGCTGCCGGACGACGGCGGCCCGGTAACCGACGGCTCGGCCGTCCAGCTGCCGACCGTGATCTACCTCGGCTCGGAGTTCGTGCCCGCCTTCACCTCGGCCGACCTGCTGGCCAGCTTCGCCGGAGTCAGCAGCGGGACCGGCCGAGACCAGGCCGACGCCGCGCCCGACCGGGCCTGGACGCAGGCCCCGGGGCCCTACGGCGGCTGGACCACGCAGCGGGCCGCCCCGCCCGCGGTGCCCCGGCAGGCCAGCCCAGTCCGCACTAACCCGGCGCTGACCAACCCGGTCATGGCCAGCACGGTCATGGCCGGGGCCGTACCGGCCAACACGGGGCGGCATGCCGCGGGCGCACCGGCCCGGCACACGGTGCCGCACGTGGTCGTGCCCACGGCCGAACTGGCCCGGCGGATGCCGCCCGGCGTGGGGATCGCGCTCAACCCGGGTGCCGCGGCCAGCGTGCCCATCTACCCCGAGGGCGTGACCTACCTGGCCGCGGCCGAGTGGACCGCGGGCGACGTCCGGATCCGGCTGGGCCAGCCGCCGACCGAGCCGGAGTGCCTGCTGCGGGAGATCTCGGCCGGGCTGCGGCCGATCCGGGCCGTCCGGTACGCCGCGCGGGCCTGGCTGTCCGTGCCCGGCGCGGGCGAGGGCCTGATCATCTCGGTCACCCTGGACGACCCGGCCGGGCAGCTGGCCCAGCAGGAGGTGCTGAGCGCGATCGCTTACGCGGCCGACGTGGTCGGGTCGAAGGCCGCCTTCCCCATCGACGTGACGTTCCCCGGTGAGCACGTGCCGGACGACGTGGACCGGTGGATCGCCGACCACGCCACCCCGTTCCACCTGCGCGCCTGAGGGGGTTGTCACCTGGCCGGGGTATCGTCCTGGGCATGCCCGACCCAGCACCCCGCCACGTCGTCACTGAGACAACGCGGCTGGTCACGGTGCCGTACGTGCCGGAGATCTGGCTGCAGCAGGCGGAGGACCCGTTCACGGTGTGGGAGCAGGTCGAAAGCACAGCGGACCAGACCGAGCTGCCCCCGCCGTTCTGGGCCTTCGCCTGGGCCGGCGGCCAGGCGCTGGCCCGCTACCTGCTCGACCATCCGGACCTGGTCGCCGGTCAGCACGTGCTGGACGTGGCCTCCGGATCCGGACTGGTGGCGATCGCCGCGGCCCGGTGCGGGGCCGGGCCGGTGCTGGCCGCGGACGTGGACGAACTGGCGGCCCAGGCCATCTCGGTCAACGCGGCGGCCAACGGGGCCCGGGTCCGGCCGGTGCTGGCCGACCTGCTGGACGGGGACGGTGACGGGGCCGGCGTCGTGCTGTGCGCCGACGCCTTCTACGAGGAGGAGCTGGCCGTGCGCGTGCTGGCCTTCCTGCACCGGGCCCGGGCGGCCGGGGCCCGGGTTCTCGTCGGCGATCCCGGCCGGGCGTTCCTGCGCACCGCGGGCTTCGTGCCGCTGGAGACGTACGAGATCCCGGTCACGGTGGCGCTGGAGGGCGTGACCAGCAAACGGGCCACCGTGTACGAGGTCACGGACTCCGAAAACAAGGTCTGAGCATGCCGGTCCCCCTGCTCACGCTGCTGTCCCAGGCGCTGGTGGCGTACACGATCGAGTTCGGCAACGAGGCCGAGCACCGGATGCCGCAGCGGACCACCCGGCACAGCGAGCCGGGCGGGCGCGGGGTCGGGCTG
>CAXUJF010000152.1:11120-11347 GCA_964250865.1 uncultured Streptosporangiaceae bacterium | reverse complement strand
GGACGCGGTGAGCTGATAGCCGGTACCGGGCTTGCTGATCGAGCAGCCGCTGAACGTGGCCCGACCTGCGGCCACGGTGACGGTCAGGCCGCCCGCGTTGATGCAGCTCAACGTCCCGCCACCCGGATCGCGCCGCAGGCGCAGCGTCACCGTGTCGGTGTCGTCGCTCAGCGGGGTGCCGTGGCTGTCCTCGATGGCCGGGGAACCTGCTTGCGGCCCTCCCGGCG
>CAXUJF010000152.1:2832-11110 GCA_964250865.1 uncultured Streptosporangiaceae bacterium | reverse complement strand
CCCCTCCGGGATCCCCGGCTACACCTACCAGCTGACCAGGGATGAGGCTCAGGCTTCAGCCGTACTCAACGCCGGTCACCTGCGCGGCCAGCCGCTGGCGCTCGGCATCGCCGCAGCGGCCGCGGTCTCGCTCGCGCTGACCGTGCTGGGCCTGGTTCGCCGGCGCCGCCGCGAGCTGGCGCTGCTGAAGACCCTGGGCATGACCCGGGGCCAGGTCCAGGGCGTGATCGCCTGGCAGACCACGCTGACGCTGGTGATCGCGGCCGTGATCGGCGGTCCGCTGGGCGTGATGGGGGGCCGGTGGGCCTGGCGGGCGTTCGCCGGATCGCTGGGCGTGGCTCCGGTGACTGAGGTCCCGGTCCTCGTGGTCGTGGGCCTGCTGGCCCGCGCTCGTGCTGGCGGGGAACCTGCTTGCGGCCCTCCCGGCGGCACTGGCCGCCCGCACCCAGCCCTCCGTCACCCTCCGGGCCGAGTAACGGCCGGGTCACCGCCGGGTGACCGCCGCTGGGGCCAGGTCAGCCGGTGCGTTCGACTACGAAGTCGCAGAGTCCCTCGAAGGCGATCCGGGCGGCGCCGGCCGGGAGGGCCAGCACCTGCTCGCGGGCCCTTTCGGCCCAGCGGGCCAGCTCAGCGTGGGCGGCTTTGGTCGCGGGGTGGGCTCGCAGCAGGGCCAGCGCCTCGGCGTGCTCGGCGTCGTCGGTGAGCGGGCCGGAGTTCAGCAGGGCCCGGAGCCGCTCGTCGGCGGGGTCGATGGAGCGCAGGGCGTACAGCACCGGCAGCGACTTCACGCCCTCGCGCAGGTCGGTACCGGGCGTCTTGCCGGACTCGCCGGTCTCGCTGCAGATGTCGAGGATGTCGTCGGAGATCTGGAAGGCCATGCCCAGGGCGTCGCAGGCCACCTCGATCGCGGTCACGATCTTGTCCGGGGCGCCGGAGAACATCGCGCCGAACCGGCCCGACGTGGCGATCAGCGACGCGGTCTTCTCCGCCACCACCCGCCAGTAGTGGTCCAGCGGGTCCTCGCCCGGCCGCGGGCCGATGGTCTCGGCCACCTGGCCGCTGACCAGGCGGGCGAACGTCTCGGTCTGGATCCGGATCGCCTCCGGGCCCAGGTCGGCCAGGATGCGGGAGGCCCGCGCGAACAGGAAGTCCCCGGTCAGGATGGCGATCGTGTTGTCCCAGCGCGAGTTGGCCGACTCCGAGCCGCGCCGGATAGCGGCCTCGTCCATCACGTCGTCGTGGAACAGCGTGGCCAGGTGGGTCAGCTCGATGGCGGCCGCGGCCAGGATGACCTGGTCGTTGTCCGGGTCGCCGAACTGGGCCGAGAGCAGCACCAGCATGGCCCGGAATCGCTTGCCCCCCGCGTCGACCAGATGCAGGGACGCCTCGGTGAGCAGGGACTCCTGAGCCTGAGCGGTCGCACGAATGACGGACTCGACGCGGGTCAGCCCCTCGGCCACGCCCGCCTCGACGGCGGGGTCGGGGAAGTCGAGCGGTACGGCAGTGGTCACGCAGGCTCCAAGTTCTCGGTACCCGATCCAGGCGAGGGTGCTGCTGCCAGTATCGGCCGGCCTCGGCGGTGCGCTGTCCCTCCTATGGTCAAGGCGGACAGGCCCGTCCGAGATTCCCGAGTATGCCCGTTATCACTACGGCCGACACTCCGCCCGGGCCCGGCCGGACGGTGCGTAGCCGCGCCTCTACCGAACGAACAAATGGGTCGCGGCATGGTTCGCCATGTCCAAGATCGGCCCCGGATAGATACCCAGGAACAGGGTCACGGCAGCACCGATGGCCACCGCGCTACCGGTGAGCACGCTGGGCACGACCAGGGCCGGGCCGTCCGGAACGGGGTCGCTGAAGAACATCAGCACGATGATCCGGACGTAGAAGAACGCGGCCACCGCGCTGCTCAGCACGCCGATGATGACCAGCGGGGTGGCACCGCCGGCCTCAGCCGCCTGGAACACGGCGAACTTCCCGGTGAACCCGCTGGTGAACGGGATACCCGCGAAAGCGATCAGGAAAAACGCGAACGTGCCCGCGATCACTGGGGACGTCTTGCCCAGGCCGGCCCAGCGGGACAGGTGGCTGGCCTCGCCACCCGGGTCCCGGACCAGCGTGATCAGGGCAAACGCCCCGACCGTGCTGAAGCCGTAGGTGACCAGGTAGAACAGGCTGCTGGACAGGCCCAGGGTGGTGGCCGCGATGACGCCGACCAGGATGTAGCCCGCGTGCGTGATCGAGGAGTAGGCCAGCAGCCGCTTCACGTCGGTCTGGGTGATGGCGATGACCGCCCCGACGACCATGGTGGCGATGGCGATGCCCCACATCACCGGGCGCCAGTCCCAGGTCAGCCCGCCGAAGGCCACGTAGAACACCCGCAGCAGCGCGCCGAACGCGGACACCAGGGTGCAGGAGGCCATCAGCGCGGTGATCGGGGTGGGCGCACCCTGGTAGACGTCGGGCTTCCAGCCCTGGAACGGCACCGCGCCGATCTTGAACAGCAGGCCCAGCCCGATCAGGGCCATCCCGGCCAGCAGCAGGGTCTCGTTGGCCGTGTTGGTCGAGACGGCGGTGGCGATGGCGGACAGCCGGACCGAGCCGGTGAACCCGTACACCAGCGCGATGCCGAACAGGAAGAAGGCCGAGGAGAACGCGCCGAGCAGGAAGTACTTCATCGCCGCTTCCTGCGACAGCAGGCGGCGGCGCCGGGCCAGGCCGCACAGCAGGTACAGCGGCAGCGACAGCGTCTCCAGCGCGATGAACATGGTCAGCAGGTCGTTGGCCGCCGGGAACAGCAGCATGCCGCCGATGGCGAACAGGGTGAGCGGGTAGATCTCGGTGTGCGCGGCCCCCTGGAGCTGGACCTCACGCTCCTCCGAGCTGCCCGGGACCACGGCCGCCTGGGCCACGAACGGACTCAGGCCGTGCGAGTTGTCCGCGATGATCAGCACGCTGACCAGGGCCAGGATTAGGATCGTGCCCTGGATGAACAGGGTGGGCCGGTCCACCGCGACCGCGCCCATGGCCGCCACGTGGCCGGAGCTGCCCATGTCGAACGCGCTGCTGGAGGCGGCGATGATGATGGTGAGGACGAAGGCCGCACCGAGGCCGCCCAGCGTCAGCACCAGGTGCAGGCCGCGGCGGACCGCCCGGGGCGCGAACGCCTCGACCAGCACGCCGGCCAGCGCCGCCCCGAACACGACCAGCATCGGCGCGAGCTGGCTGTACTCGATGCTCGGCGCCTTGATCGTCGAAGCCGCCAGCACGCCGGAGTGGCTCGCGAGGCCCACCGAGCTCGTAAGGCCGGTCACGGTGTGGTTCCCTTCTGCGCATTGGTCAGATGCGCCGTGGCCGGGTGCGCCGGCGTGGGATCGGTCATGTGGATCTGCACCATGGTCTGGTGCACGGCCGGGTTGATCACGTCCAGCACCGGCTTGGGGTAGATCCCCATCGCGATGATCAGCGCGACCAGCGGGACCGCGGCCCACAGCTCACGCGGCCGCAGGTCCGGCAGGTTCTCGACCTCGGGCGCGGTGGGCCCGTTCATCGCGCGCTGGTACATCCACAGGATGTAGATGGCGGCCAGGATGATGCCCACGGTGGCGATGATCGCCGGGACCTTGTACCGGCTGAACGTGCCCAGCAGGACCAGGAACTCGCTGACGAAGGTGGACAGGCCCGGCAGGGAGAGTGTGGCCAGACCGGAGATCAGGAACAGGCCGGCCAGCACGGGGGCGACCCGCTGCATGCCGCCGTAGTCGGCGATCCGGGACGAGCCGCGCCGGCTGATCATGAACCCGGCCAGGATGAACAGCGCCCCGGTGGCGAACCCGTGGTTGACCATGTAGAAGGTCGCCCCGGACTGGCCCTGGGTGGTCATGGCGAAGATGCCCAGCGCGATGAAGCCGAAGTGGGACACCGAGGTGTAGGCGATCAGCCGCTTGATGTCGGCCTGGCCGATGGCCACGATCGCGCCGTACAAGATGCCGATCACCGCCAGCGTGATGACCAGCGGGGTGAAGTACTTCGATGCGGACGGGAACAGCTCCAGGCAGTACCGGATCATGCCGAACGTGCCGACCTTGTCCAGCACGCCGACCAGCAGCACCGCCCCGCCGGGCTGGGCCGAGGCGGCCGCGTCGGGCAGCCAGGTGTGGAACGGGAACAGCGGCGCCTTGATCGCGAACGCGATGAAGAACCCGAGGAACATCCACTTCTGCGCGTCCGGGCTGAACCCGACGTGGACCAGCTGGCTGAACAGGAACGTGCCGTGGTGGCCGGTGGCCGCGCTCTGGGCCGAGTACACGTACAGCGCGACGACCGCGACCAGCATGAGCAGGCCGCCGGCCAGGCTGTAGAGCAGGAACTTGACCGCCGCGTACTGCCGCTTGCCGCCGCCGTAACTCCCGATCATGAAGTACATCGGGATCAGCATGGCTTCGAAGAAGAGGTAGAAGAGGAAGACGTCGGTCGCCGCGAAGACGCCGATCATCATCGTCTCCAGGACCAGCATCAGCGCGAAGTACGTCTTCACGCTGCGGGCTCCGCCCTCGGCGTCGTGCCATGAGGCCAGGATGACGGCCGGCATCAGCACGACCGACATGCCGATCAGGACCAGCGCGATCCCGTCCACCCCGACCGCGTAGTGGACCCCGAACTGCGGGATCCAGGAGATGGTCTCGTTGAACTGGAAGTCCGGCCCGTTCGGCTTGAACTGCACGGCCATGGCGATGAACCAGGCCAGGGTGAGGACCGAGAAGCCGAGCGCGAGCCGCTTGGACAGCAGGTTGCGGGCCTCGCGGTCGGCCTCGACGCCGTTGGCCGGCATGCTGGGGATGGCCGCGATGACCAGCGCCCCGGCGAGCGGGATGGCGCCGGCGACAGTCAGCCAGGGAACACTACTCATTCGTCTACAGCCTCACCGCGAGGAGGGCCGCGACCAGTAGCGCGGCGCCGAAGAACATCGACAGGGCATAGGAACGCACAAAGCCGGTCTGCACCCGGCGGAGCCGTCCGGACGAGCCGCCGACCACCGCGGCCGCCGTGTTGACCAGGCCGTCCACCCCGCGGTTGTCGAAGTACACCGAGAGGCGGGTCAGCCACTGGCCCGGCCGCATCAGCACCGACTCGTTGAAGGCGTCGCCGTACAGGTCCTGCCGGGCCGCCTTGGTCAGCGGGCTGCCGGCCGGGGCGACCGCGGGCACCTCGGCCCGGCCGTACATCAGCCAGGCCATGGCCACGCCCACCACCACCAGGACCAGGGCGATGATCCCGGGCGTGGTGAAGATGCCGTTGCGGTCGGGCGCCGCGCCGGTCACCGGGGCCAGGAAGTGCGCGAACCGGCCGTTGACGACCAGGAACCCGCCGGTCACGATCGAGCCCAGAGACAGCACGATGATCGGCCAGATCATCACGGCGGGCGATTCGTGCGGGTGCGGCGCGTGGCCGGCGGTGTCGGTCTCCGGCGTTTCGCGCCGGCCGGCCGGAACCTCGTCCTCCCAGCGGGCCTTGCCGAAGAACGTCATCAGCACCATCCGCGTCATGTAGAACGCGGTCAGCCCGGCGCCGATCAGCGCGGCCGCGGCCAGGATGCCCCCCGACGTACCGCCCTTGTCCCAGGCCGCCTCGATGATGCCGTCCTTGGTGAAGAACCCGGAGAACGGCGGGATACCGATGATGGCCAGGTAACCGACCAGGAAGCAGCCGAACGTGGCGGGCAGGAACTTCCGCAGCGCGCCGTACCGGCGCATGTTCACCTCGTCGTTCATGCCGTGCATGATCGACCCCGCGCCGAGGAACAGGTCGGCCTTGAAGAAGCCGTGCGCGACCAGGTGGGCGATGGCGAACACGTAGCCGACCGGGCCGAGGCCCGCGCCGAGGAACATGTACCCGATCTGGCTCATCGTGGATCCGGCCAGGGACTTCTTGATGTCGTCCTTGGCGCAGCCGATGATCGCGCCGAACAGCAGGGTGGCCGCGCCGACCACGGTGACCGCCAGCCGCGCGGTCGAGGAGTAGAACAGGATCGGGTTGGACCGCACCAGCAGGTAGACACCGGCCGTGACCATGGTGGCCGCGTGGATCAGCGCCGACACCGGGGTGGGGCCTTCCATCGCGTCCAGCAGCCAGGACTGCAGCGGCAACTGGGCCGACTTACCGCAGGCCCCGAGCAGGAGCAGCAGGCCCAGCGCGGTGTCCACGCCGGTGCCCGCGGCCTTGGTCCCGCTGAACACGCCGGTGAAGGTGACCGTGCCGAACGTGGAGAACATCAGGAAGATCGCGATCGACAGGCCGGCGTCACCGACCCGGTTCACGATGAACGCCTTCTTGGCCGCCACCGCCGCGGACGGCTTGTACTGCCAGAACCCGATCAGCAGGTAGGAGGCCAGGCCGACACCTTCCCAGCCGACGTAGAGCACCAGGTAGTTGTCCGCCAGCACCAGCAGCAGCATCGAGGCCACGAACAGGTTCAGGTAGCCGAAGAACCGGCGCCGGTCGGCGTCGTGCTGCATGTAGCCGATCGAGTAGATGTGGATGAGCGAGCCCACCCCGGTGATCAGCAGCACGAACGTCATCGACAGCGGGTCCAGCAGCAGGCCCACGTTGACGTGGAAGTCGCCCACCGGGAGCCAGGTGAACATGTGCACGTCACGACTGCGGTCGGTGTACCCGAGCAGGTCGAAGAACGAGATCAGGCCGACCACGAACGAGCCGATCGGCATCGCGGTGCCGAGCAGATGCCCCCACCGGTTGGTGCGGCGGCCGCCGAAGATCAGCACCAGAGCGCCGAACACCGGGAACGCCAGCATCAGCCAGGCGTAGTGCTGGAAGCCGACCGCGGGCACGGTGGTCATGGTCGCGGCGGTCATGTGCACGCCAGCAGCCGCTGAGCTGGTCACCCCTCCACCCCTTCTAGTTCTTCAGCAGGCTGGCGTCGTCCACCGACGTCGACCTGCGGGTCCGGAAGATCGTCATCAGGATGGCCAGACCGACCACGACCTCAGCCGCGGCCACCACCATGACGAAGAACGCGATTACCTGGCCATCCAGGTTGCCGTGCATACGGGAGAACGCCACGAAGGCCAGGTTGGCCGCGTTCAGCATCAGCTCGATGCACATGAACACGATGATGGCGTTGCGCCGCACCAGGACGCCGACCCCGCCGATGGCGAACAGGATCACAGACAGCGTCACGTACGCTGACGGGCTCATGCGTCAGCCCTTCCCTGAGTGGACGCCTCGACCGGCTCACCGTCACCGGCGAGCCGGCCCGCCGGGTTGTCGTAGTCGGGCCCGGGGCCGCCGGACTCTTCGGGGACCGACGGCAGCATCGGGGTGCCGTCGTCGCCGAGCTCCCGGCGGGTCAGCATGGAGCTGACGGACAGCTCGGACGGGCTGCCGTCGGGCAGCAGGGCCGGCATGTCGACCGCGTTGTGCAGGGCGAACACCCCCGGCGACGGGAGCGGGGTCGGCCGGCCGCTGGCCACCCGCTGCTTGGCCAGGTCGCGCTGGGTCGGCTTGGGGACCAGGCGCTCGCGGTGGGCCAGCACCATGGCGCCGAGCGCCGCGGTGATGAGCAGGGCGCTGGTCACTTCGAACGGGAACACGTACGTGGTGAAGATCAGCGTGGCCAGCCCGGTTATGTTGCCGGTGCTGCCGTTGGCCACGCTCTGGGTGGCCGGGCCGAGGGCGGCGTGGCCGATGCCCACGATCAGCAGCACCACCAGGGCGATGCCGGCGATGGCCGCGGCCAGCCGCTGACCCCGGATCGTCTCCACCAGCGAGTCGCGGGAGCTGACGCCGATCAGCATCATCACGAACAGGAACAGCATGAGGACGGCGCCGGTGTAGACGATGACCTGGACGAAGGCCAGGAACGGCGCGCTCTGCATGGCGTAGTAGACGGCCAGCGAAAGCATGATCGCGGCCAGGAACAGGGCGCAGTGCACGGCGCGGCGCGCGAGCACCATGCCGAGGGCCGAGCCGACTGAGACCACCGCGAGCAGCCAGAAGATGATCGACTGGCTGGTGGCGGCGGCGGTGGAGCCGGAGCTGGCCAGGACGTGGGTCATCCTTCCTCCCCGCGGTGCACGCTGGCGGCGTCCTCGTCGTCCTCCGGCCGGACGCTGAGCGGGGTCATCCCGCCGCCGACCGAGGCCGCTTCCCCGGCCGTCTCGCCGCCGGGGTCAGCCGGGGAGGTGGGCGGGGCCCCGGGCGGGGGGCCCCGGGCCCCGGGGGGGGCGCTGCCGGGCCCCCCGGCGCCGGTGTTGGGCGT
>CAXUJF010000152.1:0-2822 GCA_964250865.1 uncultured Streptosporangiaceae bacterium | reverse complement strand
CATCGGGGCCCCGGACGCGGGAACCGCATTTCCGGTGCTGGCGATCCCGGCCGCGCCGAGCCGGTAGTAGTCCTTCTCGTCGTCGCCGAGCCGCATCGGGTGCGGCGGCGCCTCCATGCCGGACTGGAGCGGGGCCAGCAGCTGCTCCTTGGTCCAGATCAGGTTCTCGCGGCTGTCGTCGGCCAGCTCGTACTCGTTGGTCATCGTGAGCGCCCGGGTCGGGCAGGCCTCGATGCACATCCCGCACAGAATGCAGCGCAGGTAGTTGATCTGGTAGACGTGCCCGTACCGCTCGCCCGGTGAGTAGCGCTCCCCGGCCACGTTGTCCCGGCCCTCGACGTAGATGGCGTCGGCCGGGCAGGCCCAGGCACACAGCTCGCAGCCGATGCACTTCTCCAGCCCGTCGGGCCACCGGTTGAGCTGGTGGTGACCGTGGAAGCGCGGGGCGGTGGGCCGTTTCTCCTCCGGGTACTGGACGGTGTCGACCTTCCGGAACATCTCATGGAAGGTGACCCCGAACCCCTTGACGGGGTTGAGGAAGTCAAGCACCGGTGACCTCCTTGGCGCCGTTCGCGTCGCCGGCCTCGGTCACCGAGCCGGCCGGAGCCTGGACGGCGCCGGCCGGGCCGGCAAGCCCGATGCCGTGGTAGTGGGGCAGGTCCATCGGGGGGACCCGGTAGGTGGCGCGGCTGCGGACCCGTGGGGTCCCGGCGACACCGATGGCGGTGGCGCCGGGCTCGGGCTCGGCTTCGTCCACTCCGGACTCGACGGCCGCGGTATCACGGGCTCGCCGTTCGGCGGCGATGTCCCAGGACACCGCGATGACGATGATGATGGCCAGCACGATGCCGCCGGCCACGTAGATCGCCGCGCTGTGATGGTCGAGCCGCCAGGCCTGGACGGTGGCGATCAGCAGCAGCCACACGATCGAGATCGGGATCAGCACCTTCCAGCCGAGCGCCATCAGCTGGTCGTAGCGGACCCGGGGCAGCGAGCCGCGCAGCCAGATGAATCCGAACTCGAACAGCGCGATCTTGATCAGGAACCAGATGATCGGGTACCAGCCGTGGTTGGACCCGGCCCACAGGGAGATCGGCCACGGGGCCCGCCAGCCACCCAGGAACAGCGTGGTGGCCAGGGCGGAGACCGTGGTCATGTTCACGTACTCGGCCAGGTAGAACAGCGTGAACTTCATCGAGGAGTACTCGGTGTGGTACCCGGCGACCAGTTCGCCTTCGCCTTCCGGCAGGTCGAACGGCAGCCGGTTGGTCTCCCCGACCATGGTGATCACGTAGATCAGGAACGAGGGCAGCAGCTCCCACACGTACCAGCCGTGCGCCTGGGCGTTCACGATGCCGGTGGTCGACAGCGTCCCCGCGTACAGGAACACGGCCACGAACGACAAGCCCATCGCGATCTCGTAGCTGATCAGCTGGGCCGAGGACCGCAGCGCGCCGAGGAGCGAGTACGGCCCTTCTGACGACCAGCCGGCCAGCACGATGCCGTAGATGCCGATCGAGCTCATGGCCAGCACCAGCAGCACCGCGACCGGGAGGTCGGTCAGCTGCAGCGGGGTGCGGGTGCCGAAGATCGAGACCTCCGGGCCCCACGGGATGATGGCGAAGCTGACCAGGGCCGGGGCCGCGGACAGGATCGGGGCCAGCGTGAACAGCAGCTTGTCGACCTGCCGCGGCACGATGTCTTCCTTGAGCGGCAGCTTGAGCGCGTCCGCGACCGGCTGCAGCAGCCCGAACGGGCCCCAGCGGTTCGGGCCGGGCCGGTTCTGCATCCGCCCGATGATCCGCCGCTCGGCCCAGATCATCAGGATCTGGAACAGCAGCAGGAACAGGAAGATCACCAGCACCTTGATGATGAGGATCCACCAGACCAGCGGGGTGAAGCTCGACAGCGTCGGATCCGCCGCGGACACCGCGCCCACAGCCAGCTTGCTCATTCAGGGCTCCTCAGCGTGACCCGGGTGCCGTGCCCCGCAGCCAGTTGCGCGCGGACCGCGCAGCCGGCGGAGTTGGCGGGCAGCCACACCACCCGGTCGGGCATGTCGGTCACGTCGACGGGAAGCGTGAGCGCTCCGCGTTCGGTGACCACGGTGACCTTATCGCCGTCGGACACCCCGGCTTCAGCCGCGGTCCCCGCTGACATCCGCGCACAGGCCGTCTGGGCCGTTCCGGCCAGGTACGGCTCGCCGTCCTGCAGCCGCCCGTTGTCGAGCAGCAGGCTCCAGGTGGCTAGGACGGCCTGGCCGGGCTCCGGCGCCATCTGCACCTCGGCCGGGACGACGGGTACGGTCTCCCGGCCGCCCCGCCAGGTGCCGATCCGGGCGATCTCGGCCCGGGCCGCCTCGGCGTCGGGCAGGCCGAGGTGCACGTCCATCTCGTCCGCGACCTCGCCCAGCGCGTACAGCTCGGCGCGGATCCCGGGCACGGGCAAGATCTCGGTGAAGGTGCCACCGCGCCCTTCCCAGTTGACGAACGTGCCGCCCTTCTCGGAGACCGCAGCCACCGGCAGCACCACGTCGGCGCGGTCGGTCACCGCGCTGACCCGGATCTCCAGGCTGACGATGACCGGGGGGGCGTCCAGCGCGGCCAGCGCGGCGACCGGGTCGGGCAGGTCGGCCGGGTCGACGCCGGCCACGACCAGCGCGCCCAGTTCACCGGCGGCGGCCGCGGCCAGGATGGCGCTGGTGTCACGGCCGGGCTCGGGGGGCAGGGTGGCCACGCCCCAGGCCCGCGCCACCTCGGCCCGGGCGGCCGGGTCGCTGACCGGGCGTCCGACCGGGAGCAGGCCGGGCATGGCGCCGGCTT
>CAXUJF010000151.1:0-11352 GCA_964250865.1 uncultured Streptosporangiaceae bacterium | reverse complement strand
GCCGAGCAGCGGCTTGAGGTCGGCCGGCATCAGCGGCCGGACCCGGTGGCCACGGCCGGCCGGGCGGGGACGGACATCAGCGGCCGGTCCAGGCCGGGCGCCGCTTGTCGCGGAACGCGGCCGGGCCCTCCTGAGCGTCGGCGCTGCGGTACACCGGGTCCCAGATCCGCTCCGCTTCGGCGTAGGCCTCGCTCAGCGGGTGCTCGGCGGTCAGGTAGACGGTGCGCTTGGCGGCCAGGACCGACAGCGGGGCGTTGGCCGCGATCCGCTCAGCCAGCGCCTGGGTGGCGCTCGGCAGTTCGGCGTCGGGCACGACCTGGTTGACTAGCCCGAGCTCGTAGGCCCGCTGGGCCGACACCGGGTCGCCGGTGAGGAGGATCTCCATCGCCGCCCGGGGCGGGATCAGCAGGGGCAGCGGCGCCGCCCAGGGGGAACCGCGGCCCACCTTGACCTCAGTGATCGCGAACCGGGCCGATTCGGCCGCCAGGCACAGGTCACACTGCTGGGCCAGCAGGAAGCCGCCGGCGTAGGCGACCCCGTTGACCGCGGCGATGGTCGGCTTGGCCACCTCGATGTTGCGGCCGAACTGGGGCAGGAAGTCGGGCGGCGGCACCTCCAGCGCGGTGTCGGCCATCTCCTTCAGGTCGCCGCCGGCGCAGAACGCGCGGTCGCCGGCCCCGGTGAGCACCAGCACCTTGGCCTCGTCGTCGGCGTTGAACCGGCGCACCCCGGCGAACAGCCCGTCGCGCACGGCCTTGCTCAGCGCGTTGCGGGCCTCGGGCCGGTCGATGGTCAGCCAGGCCACGCCGTTGCGCAGCTCGTACCGGACCATCTCCGGCGGGGCCTGGGCCGTGTCCGTGTCAGTCATTCGCTTCTCCCTCGTCGTCTTCGTCTTCGAGGACGGCCAGCACGGAACCGCTGTCGACCTGGGCACCGACCGCGACGGGCAGGTCGGCGACGACCCCGGCGGCCGGGGCGCGGATCGCGTGCTCCATCTTCATGGCCTCGATGGCCAGGATCACCGCGCCCGCGGGCACGTGGTCGCCCAGCGCGACCTCGACCCGGACCACGGTGCCGGGCATCGGCGCCAGCAGCGAGCCGGCCTGGGCCGCGGCGGACGGGTCCGGGAACCGGTCGACCTCGGTCAGCACGCTGTGGCCCAGCGCGCTGTCCAGATAGAACGTGTCACCCGCCCGCAGGACGCCGATGACCCGGCGCACGCCGCCGATCTCCAGGTCGACCCGGCCGTCCGCGACCTCGCCCAGCCGCAGACCGGAGTAAGCGGTCCCGTCCACCTCGGCCTGCAGGCCGTCGTGGCCGAACTCGTAGCTGACCTCGATCGTTTTACCGTCGCCGGAGTAGCTGGCCCGCTGCGGAGCGCTCGGGTTGTTGCGCCAGCCGGACGGGATCGTGGCCAGCACGGGGGCCTCGCGGCGGCGGCGGCCCTGTTCGGCCAGGGCCACCGCGAGTACGTGCTCCGGCGGCACGGCCGCGGGCGGGCTCAGCTCCTCCGGCGGGTGCCGGGTCAGGTAACCGGTGTCGATGGCGCCGGCCCCGAACTCCGGTTCACGCAAGATCCCCACCAGCAGGTCCCGGTTGGTGACCACGCCGTGCAGCCGGGCCCGGGCCAGCGCACCGGCCAGCACCCGGCGGGCGTCGTCGCGGGTCCGGCCGTACCCGATGACCTTGGCCAGCATCGAGTCGTAGAACGTGCTGACCCGGGTGCCGGACGCGAAGCCGGCGTCGACCCGCAGCCCCGCGGTGCTGGCCAGGTCAGTGCTGGCCAGGTCAGTGCTGGTCAAGTCAGGGCCGTTAAGGTCAGGGGCCGGGATGTCGAACGTGTGCACATCCCCGCTGACCGGCAGGTAGCCCGCGGGCACGTCCTCGGCGTACAGCCGGGCCTCGATGGCGTGGCCGGAGAAGGTGGCCCCGGTGACCTCCGGCGGCAGCGGCCCGCCCGCTGCCACCTCGAGCTGCACCTTGACCAGGTCCAGGCCGGTGATCAGCTCGGTGACCGGGTGCTCGACCTGCAGCCGGGTGTTGACCTCGAGGAAGTAGAACCGGCCCGAGGCGTCCAGGACGAACTCCACCGTGCCCGCGCCGACGTAGCCGATGGCCTGGCCCGCGGCCACCGCGGCCTGGCACAGCTGTTCGCGCAGCTCGGGGCCGACGGCCGGCGAGGGCGCCTCCTCGACGATCTTCTGGTAGCGGCGCTGGATGGAGCACTCACGCTCGAACAGGTGCACCACCGTGCCGGCCTGGTCGCCGAAGATCTGGACCTCGATGTGCCGGGGCGAATCGACGAAGCGCTCCAGGAACACCGTGCCGTTGCCGAACGCGGAGGCGGCCTCGCGGCGGGCGCTGGCCACCGCCTCGGCTACTTCGGACTGCTGGTTGACGATCCGCATGCCGCGGCCGCCGCCGCCGAACGCCGCCTTGACCAGCACCGGGTAGCCGATGTCGTCGGCCGCCTTGACCAGCTCGGCCGGGTCTGGGTCGCTGCCGTCGTCGAACACCGCGCCGGGCAGCACCGGTACCCCGGCCGCGGCCATGATCTCCTTGGCACCGATCTTGGACCCCATGGCCTCGATCGCGTCCGGGGTCGGGCCGACGAAGGTCAGCCCGGCCGCAGCGCAGGCCCGGGCGAAGCCCGCGTTCTCGGACAGGAACCCGTAGCCGGGGTGCACACTGTCGGCGCCGGTGACGGCGGCCGCGGCCAGCAGCGCCTCGACGTTCAGGTAGGTCTGGGCCGGGGCCGAGCCGGGCAGCCGGACGGCCTCGTCGGCGTCACAGACGAACGGCAGCCCCTCGTCCGGGTCGGAGAACACGGCGACCGTGCCGATGTCCAGGGCCCGGGCGGTGCGGATGACCCGGGACGCGATCTCGCCCCGGTTGGCGATCAGCAGTTTGCGGATGGGCGTGATCGCTGGGTTCTCCTTGGTCACGGTGCCGTCCTTGGTCACGGGCCCCTCACATCCGGAAGACGCCGAAGCCGCGGCGGCCGGCCACCGGGCCGGAGTGCACCGCGGACAGCGCCATGCCGAGCACGGAACGGGGGTCGCGCGGGTCGATGACCCCGTCGTCGTAGAGCCGCGCGCTGACGAAGAACGAGCTCGACTCGTCCTCGATCTGGGCTTCGATCTGCTGGCGGCGCTGCTCGTCGGCCTCGGCGTCGAACGGGCGGCCGGTCGCCTCAGCCGAGGCCCGGCCGACGATCGACATCACGCCCGCCAGCTGCTGGGCCCCCATCACGGCCAGCTTGGCGTTGGCCCAGGCGAACATGAACCGCGGGTCGTAGGCCCGGCCGGACATGCCGTAGTTGCCGGCCCCGAACGAGGCGGCCATGTTGATGGTCAGGTGCGGGACGGCCGAGTTGGTCACCGCGTTGATCATCTTGGCGCCGTCCTTGATGATGCCGCCCTGCTCGTACTGGGCCCCGACCATGTAACCGGTGGTGTTCTGCAGGAAGACCAGGGGCGTGTCGCTCTGGTTGGCCAGCAGGATGAATTCGGTCGCCTTCTTGGCTTCCTCGCTGAACAGGACGCCGCGGGCGTTGGCCAGCACCCCGACCGGGTAGCCGTGGACTGAGGCCCAGCCGGTGACCAGGCTGGTGCCGTAGCGCGGCTTGTACTCGTCGAACCGGGAGCCGTCGGTGACCCGGGCCAGCACCTCGCGCGGGTCGAACGGGGTGCGGAAGTCCGCCGAGACGATGCCGAGCAGTTCATCCGGGTCGTAGGCCGGGAGGTCCGGAGGCTCGGTCGGGCTGGGCCCGAGCTTGCGCCAGTGCAGGTCGGACACGATCTGGCGGCCGAGCCGGATGCAGTCCAGCTCGTCGGTGGCGAAGTAGTCGGCCAGGCCAGAGACCCGGGAGTGCATGTCCGCGCCGCCCAGGGACTCGTCGTCGGACTCCTCGCCGGTGGCCATCTTGACCAGGGGCGGGCCACCCAGGAACACCTTGGCCCGCTGATCGACCAGGACCGAATAGTCGCACATGCCCGGCACGTAGGCGCCGCCCGCGGTGGAGTTGCCGAAGACCAGGGCGACGGTGGGAATGCCCATCGCCGACAGCTCGGTCAGGTCGTGGAAGATCTTGCCCGCGGCCACGAACAGCTCGGACTGGGTGGGCAGGTCGGCGCCACCCGACTCGACCAGGTTGATCACGGGCAGCCGGTTGAGCCGGGCGATCTCCAGCGCGCGCAGGTTCTTGCGCAGCGTGTAGGGGTTCATCGACCCGCCGCGCACGGTCGGGTCGTGCGCGATCAGCACGCATTCGACTCCAGAGACCACGCCGACGCAGGTCACGATGCTGGCCCCGACCGAGAACCCGGTGCCCCAGGCGGCCAGCCCGGACAGCTCCAGCAGCGGCGAGTCCCGGTCCACCAGCAGCTCGAGGCGCTCGCGGGCCAGCAGCCGGCCGCGGTCGTGGTGGCGCTGGGAGTACTTCGGGCCACCGCCGGCCCGGGCCAGTTCCAGCTGCTCGTTCAGGGCCGCGATGGCGGCCAGCTGGCCCTTCCGGTTGGCCAGGTAGTCGTCGCTGGTGGTGTCCACCGCCGAGCGCAGGACGGGCACCAGACCTCCTCCGGGTTGCGGCCGGCGGCCTCCGAGACCCGGCCGGGCGGCGGGTGAGCCGCATGGCGATGTTAACCGCCATTCACTTAGCGCGCCAGGAGGTGATCTTGGGCCTTTACCAGCCCCCGATGTCTTTACCAGCGCTGCGCGGATCTCTACAGTGGCCACTGTAGTGAACAGGCAGTCACTATTGGCGTCAGAGGGGACGTAGCAGCATGGCGGTCAACTTCGACGTGACCACAACGGATCTCGACGTGACCAGCCTGCATCACCGGCGGGCCACGCACCGGTGGGAACGCACCAGCGTCGGCGACCTGTTCGAGCGGATGACGTGGAGCTTCCCCGACCGCGAGGCCCTGGTCGGCCAGGACGGCGCCTACGGCGACGAGGCCTTCCACCGCGTCAGCTACGCCCAGGCCGACGAGTTCGCCAACCAGATCGCCAACGGCCTGCTGGCCCGGGGGCTGCAGCACGGCGACGTGATCATGATGTTCTGCGAGAACTCGATCGAGGGCTACCTGATCAAGATCGCAGCGGCCAAGGCCGGGCTGGTCGCCGCGCCGATCAACCCGATGATGGCCCCGGACATGGTGGCGGCCATGATCGCGCTGGTCCGGCCGAAGCTGGCCGTGGTCGACGCGGAGCTGTGGCCCGCGGCCCAGGGCCCGTTCGCGGCGGCCGGGCTCGAGGTCGCGATCACCGTCACCATCGGCGGCCCGCCGGTGCCGGGTAGCCAGTCCGTACTTGACTTCGCCCGGGCCCAGCCCGCGACCGAGCCGGACGTGGAGATCCACGGCGACGACATCTGGGAGATCCTGTTCACCTCGGGCACCACCGCGCTGCCCAAGGCGGCGATGATCTCGCACACCTGCAGCTACCTGGCCGCGTACGGTTTCGCGCTGTCACTGACCCGGGGACTGCGGCTGGAGTCCGACCTGCGGGTCGGCACGTTCCTGCCCATGCTGTACCACGTCGGTGACCAGCCGTTCAGCTACTCGGTGTTCCTGTCCGGCGGCACCATGATCATGGGGCGCAAGCCCGACCCGGTGCGGATCACCGAGATGATCTCGGCCGAAAGGGTGACCGCGCTGTGGGCCGGCTCGCCCGCCATGGTCGGCGCGGTCGACACGGTGCTGGGTGACCGGCCGGACCTGGACGCGCACAGTCTCACCGTCATCGTCTACGGCTGGGCCGCGCTGCCGCCCGCGGTGCTGGCCTCGATGAAGAAGCACTGCGGGGACGACCTGCTGATGTTCGAGATCTTCGGCCAGACCGAGTCGATCTCCTGCCACCGGTTCTGGCCCGACAAGTGGCCCGAGGTGTACGCCCGGACCGCGCCACAGGATAACTACGTCGGGGTGCCGAGCCCGCTGCTGGCCTCGACCGTGCTGGATCCGGAGGGCCAGGACCTGGCCGGCTCGCCCGGGGTGGCCGGTGAGGCGGTGTACCGGTCCCCGTCGATGATGGCCGGGTACTACCGGGACGAGCCCGCCACCCGGGAGGCGTTCCGGTTCGGCTGGTTCCACTCCGGCGACAGCTGCGCCTACGACGACCAGGGCTTGCGGGTCATGCTCGACCGCTACAAGGACATCGTGAAGACCGGCGGGGAGAACGTGTCCAGCCTGCGGGTGGAGGCCGTCCTCGGGCAGCACCCCGGGGTGACCAAGTCGGCCGTGATCGGGCTGCCGCACCCGCACTGGGGCGAGGCCGTCACCGCCGTGGTCATCCGAAAGCCGGGTGACACCTCGACCGAGGCCGAGCTGATCGCCTACTGCCGGGCCAACCTGGCCGGCTACGAGACCCCCAAGGGCGTGGTGTTCGTGGACTCCTTGCCGGAGACCGTGGGGGGCAAGGTGCTCAAGTACAAGCTCCGGGTCACGTTCGCCGGCCACTACGAGGACTAGCTGGCCGGACTAACGTTAGCTGGCGGGGCTGGCTGGCTGGACCAGCTGGCTGGACCAGCTGGCGAGGCTAGCTGGCCGGGCCGGGCTGGAGCATCGGGGCGATGTCGAGCTTGGTGTGCAGGAAGCCGGAGTGGAGCATGACGTTGGCCGCGTTCTGCAGCTGGGTGGTGGTCAGCGCGGTGGGGAACGTGTCGAACGACATGACCGAGGCGATGCCGGCCTTGGTCGAGGTGTAGGTGGGCACGGTCTGCACCACCAGCCCGTGGTCGCTGGCCGCGACCTGCTGCGCCTGGGCCATGGCCCGCTGGAACGCGGCCACCGTCCCGGGGTACTTCTGCGCGTAACCCTGCAGCGTGCCCCAGCCGCCGACCAGGAATCCGGACATGGTCCCGGCCATCGTGTCGGCCAGCGCGTGCGCGCCCAGCGTCTTCTTGATCACCGTGACGAACGGCTCGGTCGCCCACACCGCGTCGACCTGATGGCGGGCCAGCGCGGCCTGCTCGTCCGGGAACGGGGTGGCCACGAACGTGACGTCCCGGGGATCGACCCCGTGGGCCTTGAGGGTGGCGTCGACGGCCAGGTTGCCGATGGCCCCGGTGGTCTGGGGCGAACCGATCTTCTTGCCGGCCAGATCGGCCAGGGAGGTGATCGGGGAGCCCTTGGGGACCAGTATTTCTGAGACGTTCGCGGCCGCGACCGTGCCCGGAGCGACGTACTTAAATCTAATATTGCTGTTCTGCTCTATTTCCATCGTCGATACGTAATTGAGCAGCGAGAAATCCATCTTGCCTGAGACCAGGTCGGGTGTGGTCTGCGAGGTGGCCTGAATTATTTCCGGTGTCACAGTCAGGCCGACCCGGTGAAAATATCCTTTATTAATAGCGATGAAAAGATCGGCGGCATCCGCGATCGGCAGGGTACCCACGGTGATGCGGGTTTTCTCCGGCTTGGCGCTGGCCGCGGCGGGCGAGGATGCTGACGGCGACGAGGCTGCTGACGTGGTTTTACTAGGTGAGCCGCAAGCCACGGCAAACAGCACGGCGGTCACGGCGGCCGCCCCCAGGAGGAGACGGGGCGGGCGAGCAGGAGTCACTGGTACCTCCCGGGCGGGATTCGCTGGTTAAAATGAATGCCAGGCACATTCGTCTTGCATTCATCAGCGTAGGTACCGAGCTTGCCAAAACATTGCCGCGCAATTTCCGAAATAGCTGGTCCGCGCGCAAGGGTAACGGCGGAGGTGGCAGCGGCTAGAAGTCCTGGTTGGCTACGTCGGCCTGGCCGTGGGCGGCCAGCCAGCGCACCGCCTCGTGCAGGGCGTCCAGTGAGGTGAAGCGGGGTGCGTAGCCGAGCACGTGCCGGGCCCGTTCAATGCTGGCGGTCAGGTTGCGGAAGGTGTGATCCCGGGTGGCGGCGGCGTGCTCAGTGCCGGCACGGCGCTCGAACTCGGGCCAGTCCACGAAGTCCAGGCTGGGCTCGCGGCCGAACCAGGCCGCCACCCCGGTGGCCAGGCCGCGCAGGGTCATCGACTGTTCGGCCACCACGTGGAAGCTGGCTCCGATGGCCTCCGGGCGGGTCAGCGCCCGTTCGAAGGCCTGGGCCACGTCGTCGGCGTGCACGTGGTTGAGGACGCCCAGGCCGTGGTCGGGCAGCGGCAGTGGCGCGCCGGTGGCCAGCGTGGTCCACACCGACGGGTCCAGGTTGCCGGCCGGGGTGATCACGGGCCAGCCTGGGCCGCTGATGTGCCCGGGGTGCAGGATGACCGAGGGCACGCCGCCGGCCAGGGTCTCCCGGTGCAGCAGGGCCTCGATCTCCATCTTGCCGGTGCCGTACTCGCCGTAAGCGGTGCGCGGCTCGTCCTCGGTGACCGGCACCCGCAGCGCCGGGCCGTGCACCCAGATCGTCCCGCAGTGCACCAGCAGCGGCCGGGCCGGCCGAAGCGCGTCGACCAGCTGGCGGGCCGAGGTCGCGGTGAAGCACACCAGGTCGATCACCACGTCCGGGCCCAGTTCGGCGATCCCTCTCCCGAACGTGCCGTCGGCGTCCTCGGCGTCCCGGTCCACCGTGAGGCTGGTGACCTTGTTCCACTCGGGGCTGGAGTGGTAGGGCTCGCGCTTGCCGCGGCTCAGCGCGGTGACGTCGTGGCCCGCGCGGACCAGCCGCGGGACCAGATAGGTGCCGATGTGCCCGGTGGCTCCGATGACGACGACGCGGCTCATGGTCAGGTCCTTCCGGCTCGGGCCCTTGTTGGGGCTCCTCTTCGCCAACTGTTCTTCCGCGCCATCCTCGCACGGGCAACCCTTTGCCCAGATGCTGACTCACAACAGTGTGGATCTTGGTCCATATCAGGCTGGACCTGACTCGCCGATTAAGAGAGGCTGGCACCTGAAAACCGGGGAGGCAGCATGGTAAGCGGCAGGGCAGTGGGGGGCCGGTCCAGAAATCTGATCCTGGCGGCGATGATCTTCGCTGTCGCGATGACCTTCATCGACCAGACCATCGTGTCCATTGCGGTGCCGCAGATCCAGAGGGAACTAGGACTGTCCAGCACCGGGGTGCAGTGGGCGGTCAACGCCTACCTGCTGTCGCTGGCAGCGCTGTTCGCCTTCGGTGGCAGGCTGGCCGACACGCTCGGCCACACCAAGATGGTCACGATCGGCGTGATCATCTTCGCGACGGCCTCGGCGCTGTGCGGGCTGACCCCGAAGGGCAGCCTGGCCGAGGCGTGGATCGTGGCCTTCCGGGTGGTGCAGGGCGCGGGCGGCGCGATCATGTTCCCAGCCGCGCTGGCCATCGTAGTGCAGACGTTTCCGTTGCGGGACCGGGGCAAGGCGCTGGCGCTGTTCTTCGGCATCGCGGGTGGGCTGACCGCGATCGGCCCGATCCTGGGCGGGGTCCTGACCCAGTGGACCTGGCGGGCGATCTTCTGGGTCAACATTCCGGTCGCGCTGATCGCGCTGGCGCTGATCTTCATCTCCAAGCCGGTGACCGAGCACCGGCCGGCCCCGGATGGACTACCGGGGCGTGGTGCTGATCGCGGCGGGCGTGGCGCTGTCGGTGTTCGGCTTCCAGCAGTCCAACATCTGGGGCTGGCACAACCCGGGCACCTGGCTCTGCATCATCGGTGGCGTGGTCCTCCTGGTCGTGTTCTACCTGGTCGAGCTGCGCACGGAATCGCCGCTGATCCAGGTGAGCATCTTCCGGATCCGGCCGTTCCTGGTCGAGAACCTGGTCCTCGGCATCTCGATGCTGGTGTTCATCCCGGTGTTCTTCTTCGCCAGCGAATACGCGCAGATCTCGCTGGGCAAGACCGCCTCCAACGCCGGCGTGTTCCTGCTCTACTTCTTCATCGGCTTCGTGATCGCCGCGCAGATCGGCGGCCGGATGCTGGACAAGCGCGGGGCCAAGCTGCCGGTGACGCTGGGGTGTGTGCTGGCCGCGATCGGGTTCTACCTGTGGGCGGGGAAGGTCACCGGGCTCAGCTTCGGCAGCCAGCAGTGGTACATCATCCTGGCCGGTGGCGGCATGGGGTTCATGCTCGGCCCATCCAGCACCGACGCGGTGAACCGGGCGTCCCGGCTGTCCTACGGCGAGGCCACCGGCATCACCCAGACCGTGCGGAACTACACCGCCAGCCTGGGCCTGGCGATCCTGGGCACGATCTCGGTCACCGACCTGCGCGGCCGGCTCACCACTTCGCTGGAGGGCCAGGGCCTGCCGAAGGCCCGCGCGCAGACGCTGGCGGCCCAGCTGTCCCAGTCACGCAGCAGCAGCGGGAGCGGCAGCACCTCGGCGATCCCGCACTTCTACCAGCTGGACTTCGCCTACTCGACGCGGACCGTGCTGTACGTGATGGCCGGGATCATGGCCGTCGCCGCAATCGTGGCCAGCTTCGGGCTGCGGCGCGGAGTCCAGGAGGACCCGGCGAGCGCTGAGGCTGACGGTACGGCTGAGGCGCCTGAGACTGCTGGGGCCTATGGGGCTGGTGAGACCTATGGGGCTGGTGAGGCCAGAGCGGTCGATGAGACGGGGCCGGCCGGGCCGGTGGCTTGAAGGCAGCGGCGGCCGGGCTGTGAGCGGTAGCGACGGCCGGGCCGGTGGCTTGAGCGGTAGCGACGGCCGGGCCGGTGGCTTGAGCGGTAGCGACGGCCGACCCGGTAGCCTGACCCGCGTGTCACCACCTCCCGGATGGCCGTTGGCAGTTGTGCTGGCGTCCTCGTCGCCGCGGCGGCTGGACCTGTTGCGCTCGATCGGTGTCGAGCCCGAGGTGCGCCCCGCTGACCTCGACGAGACCCCGCACGACGGCGAAGACCCGGGGGCTTATGTGGCCCGGCTGGCCCGGGGCAAGGCCGCCGCGGTGGCCCGGCCGGGCGAGGTGGTCGTGGCCGCGGACACCACGGTGGTCATCGACGGCCGGATCATCGGCAAGCCGGCCGACCGGGCGGAGGCGCTGGACTCGCTGCGCACCCTGTCGGGCCGGACCCACACGGTCTACACCGGAGTCGCGGTGCTGTCCGACGCCGGGTTCGCTGACGTGACGGTGACCTCGGAGGTCACGTTCGTCAAGGCCAGCGAGGAGTTCCTGGACTGGTACACCGGCACCGACGAGCCCTACGACAAGGCCGGCGGTTACGGCCTGCAAAGCGCCGGAGCCATGCTGGTGGCCGGCATCCACGGCAGCGTCAGCAACGTCCTGGGCCTCCCGTTGGCGGAGCTCAATGAGCTAATGCAGACCCTCCAGTCCCCTGAGTCCCCGGGGCACCGCGGTCTGGCCTGGGACGTGGGGCCCAAAGGTAACTTCGGATCCCCTCTTAGGGGCCCATAGTTACCTTCGGGCCCGGTTCCGGTTGGGGCCGGTTGGGGCCGGTTGGGGGCGCAAGCT
>CAXUJF010000150.1:10260-11360 GCA_964250865.1 uncultured Streptosporangiaceae bacterium | reverse complement strand
GACGCGCGCCCGCCCCACGGCTTAGGGACGGCCGCGCGTCAGGCCAGCAGGCGCTCGCCCAGCAGCACGGCCCCGATGACGATCATGGCGGCGCCGGAGACGCGGGCCAGGGCACGGGTGGCCCACGGGCGGGAGACGAGGATCGACTGCACGAAGGTGCCCAGGCCGAGGTAGAACGCGCCGCAGCTGAGGGTGAACACCACCCCGAGCAGAGCCAGCTGCCCCGGTAGCGGCCAGCTTCCGTGCCGGTCGGCGAACTGCGGGAGCAGGGCCAGGAACAGCAGCAGCCCCTTCGGGTTCAGGCCGCTCACCCCCAGCCCCCGGAGCACCGTGGCCTGGGTGGCGGGAGCGCTGGGCTCGGGCCGGCGGCCCAGGCTCATCACACCCCGCCAGATCAGGTAGCTGCCGCCGACGAGGGTCAGCACGGTGAGCGCACCTGGCGAGCGGGCCACCAGGGCGCCGACGCCCAGCGCGACCACCACGGTTAGGCCCGCGTAGCCGAGGACGAGGCCGGCCACAGCGGGGACCACGGACTGGCCGCGAAGCCCGGCGCCGACCACGAAGGCCCAGTCCGCGCCGGGCACGGCGATCAGCAGCGCACACACTCCCCAGAACGCCAGCACGGAATCGAGGGTCATCGGGCTACCTCCCCGGGACGAATTGCTTTATTAAAAAATATCGATAACCCTCGCAAAAGTGTTGCTAAGTATTTCCCGTTATGGGTTCGTCTTTGGAAGAATCAACCTGGTGGATGCCGTTGATCGCAAGATTCTTGCCGCCCTTCAGCAGGACGGCCGGCTCACCATCACCGAGCTGGCCGGGCGGGTCGGGCTGAGCGTGTCGCCGTGCCATCGCCGGCTGCGCGAGCTCGAGCGCAGCGGGGCGATCCGGGGTTACCGTGCCGTGGTGGACGCCGATGCCCTTGGGCTGTCGTTCGAGGCGCTGGTGTTCGTGACCATGGGCCGGGAGGACCGGGAGACGTTGCTGGCGTTCGAGGAGGCGGTAGCGGCCATTCCCCAGGTCGTGCAGGCGCCGCGGCGGTTTGGCGCACCCGGCAAACAGCTCCGGCTGGTGACCCCCCCCCAGGCCGCCGACCAGCC
>CAXUJF010000150.1:0-10250 GCA_964250865.1 uncultured Streptosporangiaceae bacterium | reverse complement strand
GGCACTATTTCCGCCGCTGCATGGTGATCGAGCGGCTGTTCGGCGATCCGGACTACCTGCTCCGGATCGTCACCGCCGACCTGGCCGCCTACCAGCGCCTGCAGGACGACCAGCTGACCTCGCTGCCCGGCGTCCAGCGCATGACCTCCACCCTGGTCATGAAGCGCATCGTGCACGACCGCCCGTTGCCCGCCTGATGTTCCGCCAGCCAGGCTTACACCGGGATGGAGGACGTGGACGGGCTGCGCTCGGTCACGCTGCTGTCGGACGGGGCGACCCGGTTCGTCGAGTTCTCCCTCGGGGACTGGCGCGAGCTGCTCGCACTGCTCGGCACCGCGGGGATCAGCGGCGTGTTCGACCGGATCCGGGCGGCCGAGGCGGGCGATCCCGACGGCGCCCGGTGGCCCCGGGCCAAGCGGCACGACGACGCGGCGGTCGTCTACCTTTCCTCACCTGAGCTGGCCTGGCGCACGGTGTAGTTCACGGCGTAGGTCAGGGGGCCGGTCAGAGCGCGCCGGCCGCGACCGCGATACCGACCCCGATCAGGACCAGGCCGCCGAGGATTTCCCCGCGCCCGCCGATCCGGATGCTCAGGCGGTGGCCCAGTTCCAGGCCGAGCAGGGACAGGGTGACGCTGACCGCGCCGATCACGATGACCGCTACCGGCAGGCTGACGTGCACCGCACCGAGGGCGAAGCCGACCGCGAGGTTGTCGATGCTGAGCGCCAGCCCGGTGACCAGCAGCCGCCCGAGCCGCTGCGGCTCGCCCGGCGGTGGCTGGCCCGGCGGTGGCTCGTCCGGCGTTCCGGCGCTGGCCACGTCGCGGGCGGGCCGGAGGGCCTGGATCAGGCTGTAGCTGCCGGTGGCGATGAGCAGGCCCGCGCCAAGCCACCGGGTGGCGTGCCCCAGAACCCCGGCCGCCCCGCGCCCGGCCAGCAGTCCGATGATCGGCATGGCCGTTTCGAAGAACCCGAACACCAGGCCCACCCGCAGCCGGGTGCGGCGGTCCACCCCGCTGGCCCCGAGCCCGACCGACGCCGCGAAGTTGGACAGCCCCAGCGACACGGCCACGAGCAGCAGGGCGAGCATGCCGCCACGGTAGCGGTGATGAGCGGGAGGGCATCGACGGCCTCCCCGGCGCGCAGTGGATCATGCAGGTGATCCAGCCCCTGTTCTGCGGATGCCGGGATATGCCGACGAGACGCGCCTCTAGGCGTGTTAGGACTCGGCCGCGCGGCGGAAGCCTTCCATCTCCATCGTGATGTTCTTCACCGTGCTGCGGCTGGTCAGGGCGCCGACCACGCCGGACAGGGGCCCCCGCAGGCCAAGTCCGCAGGTGATCGTCGACCCTTCGCCGTCGGGCGCCACGGCGTGGACGCCGATGATCGTTACCAGACCGGCCTTTGACTCCCACGTAAAGGAGCGGCCCGGCTCCAGTTCCGTCACCCGCCAGCGGGCCTGGCGGCCGGACGACTGCTTGACCGCGGCCTCGCTGCCCACGGCCAGCGGCCCGCTGTCCAGCCGGCGGACCTCGCTCAGGCTCTCGGTCAGCTCGGGCCAGCGTTCCACGGCTACGAACAGGCGCCACACATCGTCTGGCGGCGCGTCGGCATGAGTACTCACCTGTTGTCCCATATCTAATGATGTACCATTTGGTACATGGATGAGGCAACCCCTGCGGCGACCTCAAAACAGAGGCTGCTGGCGGCCGTGGTCACCGTGGCCCTGACCGAAGGGATCTCGGATAAGAGCCTGCGCGCCATCGCCCAGGCGGCCGGGACCAGCCACCGCATGCTCATCCACCACTTCGGCTCGCGGGAGGGACTGCTGGTCGAGGTCATCCGGGAGGTGGAGGAACGTCAGCGCACCGTTCTGGCCGAGATGGTCGCCGGCCCCGGCGATCCCGGCGATCTCGATGAAGAGCCGGTGGCCCGGGAGATGCGCATGTGGCAGCACCTGCGCAGCCCGGAACTAGCGCCCCAGGAACGCCTGTTCTTCGAGGTCTACGGCCAGGCGCTGCAAGGACGCGCGTGGGCGCGCCCGCTGCTGGACGGCATCGTGGAAAACTGGCTCGGCCCGGTCGCGGCGATGCTGGCGGCCGCGGGTATCGACCCCGAGACGGCGCGCACCGCCGCCCGGCTGTGGGTGGCCGTGGGCCGCGGCCTGCTGCTCGACGTCCTCGCGACGGGAGACAACGACGAGGTCGACGCGGCCATGCGGTTTTTCGCGAACATGGTGCTGGCCACCCTGCAGGGCCGCCTCGGCCCGCCCCCGGCGGAAAACAAGTAGGGGTTCGGGGCGGCCGGGCCGTAACCTCGCCGGGTGACAGACCCGGGGATCTTCGACGGTTTCGCTCGTACGTCTGCAGTGGTGGCCGATCTGATCGGCCGGATAGGTGAGGACCAGTGGGGGGCGCCCACCCCGTGCACGGAGTGGAGTGTGCGCGAGGTCGTCGGCCATCTCGTCGGGATGAACCTCTTGCTGGTGGCGATGTTCGAGGAGGGCCCGATGCCCGAGCGCGGGCTCGACCGTCTCGGGGCCGATCCGGCCGGGGCCTTCCTCCGCTCCGCCGCCGCGCTGCAGGCCGCCACCGCCCGTCCCGGGGTCCTGGAGCAGAGCCAGGCCACGCGAATCGGCGTGGCCACCGGCGCCGATCGGCTGCAGTGGCGCGTGGTGGATCTGCTCGCGCACGGCTGGGACCTGGAGCAGGCCACCGGCCTGGCGGCTGACCTGCCCAGCGATGTCGCCGAGCAGGCGCTCACGTTCACCCAGGCCCAGCTGCCCGGTCAGCCGCGCGCCGGACGGTTCGCCGTTTCCCAGCCGATCGGCGACCGCGCCCCGGCCATCGACCGGCTGGCCGCGTTCACCGGCCGCCCCGTTCCGTGGAAGCGGCCGGTCACCTGAGGGCGAACGCGATACCTTCTCCGAACGCGCTGTATCAGATCGGCGGCGGGTTCCTCCGGGAGCTACGGGGGGCCGGGAACCAGCCACGGCTCCGCACGCCGTTTCACAGTTGAGCCGATGGGAGAAGTGCCTTGCCGTACAAGTATGGTCGCCGCGCACCCAAGAACGCCCCCGCGCTGAAGTTCAGGAGCTTCCTGGCCAGCGCGGCCCCGAGTTATCCGGCGCACGAGGACTACCTGGCCAAGCTGAGCGACTGGCAGATGCTGGGCAACGACGCCGCCGGCGACTGCAACGCGGTCACCTGGGCCAACATGCGCCGCCTGGTCACCGCGACGCTGACCACGGAGAACTACCCGAGCCAGGATCAGGTCTGGCAGTTCTACCAGACGCAGAACCCCAAGTTCGACCCCAAGGGCACCAAGGACACCGACGGCCCGGGCAGCCAGTACGACCAGGGCATGGACGTCCAGACCGGGCTGGAGTACCTGCACAGCACCGGCGGCCCGGACGGGGTCAAGGCGGTCGCGTTTGCCCAGGTCGACCACACCAACCTCGGTGAGGTGAAGGCGGCCCTGTCCATCTTCGGCGGGCTGTGGCTGGGCATCGAGGTGCTGGACGCTAACCAGGACGAGTTCGGCAAGGGCAAGGCCTGGACCGACGTTAAGGGTTCTCCGATCGACGGCGGCCACGCCATCCTGGGCGGCGGTTACACCACCAGCGACATCAAGTTCATCACCTGGGCCAAGGAGGCTGAGTTCGCCAAGTCGTTCTGGAACGGCGTGGTCCAGGGCAGCCCGCTGGTCGAAGAGGCGTGGGTGGTCATCTGGCCGGAGCACCTCGGCACGACCGGGTTCGAGCAGGGCATCAACCAGGCCAAGCTGGCCGCCGACTACCAGGCGCTGACCGGTCAGCCACTGTCGCTCGGCCAGTAGCGCCCTCGAGCAGTATCGGCCGTGGGCCGTAGCGGCCGTAGGCCGTAGCGGCCGCACGCGGTATCTGCCGGGCCCCCGCCATAGGTGTGTCAGCACCGGGCTGGGGCCCAATCCGTTTGCGTATTGATCGTGACGCTGTTGTAGTGATTCGCGGGGGCGGCAACGTAGCGGAGGGTGACGTGGACGGAAACGGCGAATCAATGGACACCCTGGCGGTCCACGGCGGGGAACGACGTCCCGGGCCGGACGGCTCCGTGGTCTTCCCGATCTTCCAGAGCACGGTGTACGAGGTCGACCCGGGCACCGAGTACCACGACCTCAAGTACATCCGGCTCAACTCGACGCCGTCCCAGAACTACCTGCACGACAAGCTCGCGGCGATCGAAGGCGCCGAGGCCGCCGTGGCCACGTCGTCCGGGATGGCGGCGGTGACCACGATCCTGCTCAGCCTCATGAAGGCCGGCGACCACCTGCTGGCCAGCGACTGCCTGTACGGCGGGACCCATGATTTCCTGACCGAACACGCGGCCGACCTGGGCTGGTCGTTCAGTTTCGTAGACGCCGGCCGGCCGGAGACCTGGGCCGCCGCGCACACCGAGCGGACCAAGGTCTTCCTGGTCGAGACGATCACCAACCCGCTGATGCGGGTCGGGCTCCTGGACCAGGTGGCGGAGTTTGGCCGGCGCGAGGGGATCGTCACGGTCATCGACAACACGTTCGCGTCGCCGGTGAACTTCCACCCGCTGCATGCCGGCTTCGACGTGGTGTTCCACAGCGCGACCAAGTACCTGGGTGGCCACTCAGACCTGGTGGCCGGGGCGATCATGGGCCGCGCGGAGATGGTCGAGCGCGTGCGCAAGACGCTCAACCTCTTCGGAGGCTCGCTCGATCCGCACGCGGGCTTCCTGCTGGCCCGGGGCATCAAGACGCTAGCGCTGCGGGTCCAGGCCCAGAACGCCAACGCGCTGGCGCTGGCTCAGTTCCTGGAGAATCACCCCGCGGTGGCCGCGGTTAACTATCCGGGCCTGGCCTCGCATCCCGACCACGCGCACGCGGCCAAGCTGCTGTCCGGCTTCGGCGGCATGCTGAGCCTGCGGCTGCGCGGCGGCGACCAGGCCGCGCAAACCCTGCTCGACGCGGTGACCCTGGCCTACTCGGCGCCGAGCCTGGGCGGCGTGGAGTCGCTCATCACCCGGCCGGCCACCACCTCGCACGCGGGCATGAGCCGCGAGGACCGCGACCACCTCGGCATCACCTCGGACCTGATCCGCATCAGCTCGGGCATCGAAGGGACCGAAGACCTGATCGGCGACTTCGCCCAAGCCCTGGACAAGGCCAGCGTCTGACTTTATTTGGTTGCCGGGTTTGTTGCGGGGTGTCAGGCTTCCGGCGGGGACCGCGACGGAGGATGCCGGGATGGCTAGTGAACAGCTCGAGACCATACGTGAGCTCGTAGGCCGCGCTGACCTGGGCACCCTCACGCTGCCGGAGCGCCGCGCGCTGATGGATTCGGCCGGCAGCCCGCCGCCCGCGGGCACGCGGGTCGATCTGGTGGACGCCAATGGCGTACCGGCCGAATGGGTGGCCGCGGCCGGGGTGACGGCCGAGCGGGTGCTGCTGCACTTCCCCGGTGGCGCTTACCATCTGGGCTCGCCCGCCCGGCTGCGAGGGCTGCTCGCGCTGGTGTCGGCGGCGGCGCAGGTGCGGGTGCTCAGCGTCGGATACCGCCTGGCCCCCGAAAACCCGTTCCCGGCGGCGGTCGAGGACGGGCTGGCCGCCTACCGCTGGCTCATCGCCAGCGGGACACCGGCCGGGCAGATCGTCATCAGCGGCGACTCCTCCGGCGGCGGACTGGCCCTTGCGGTACTGGTGGCCCTGCGCGACGCGGGCGACCCGCTGCCCGGCGCGGCCGTCGTCATGTCGCCGTGGACCGACCTGGACCTGACCGGCGAGTCGCTGCGCAGCCGGGCCGACATCGATGTGCTGCTCACACCGGAGGGCGCACGGGAGGCAGCGGATTGGTACCTGGCCGGCCAGGACGCCCGCCACCCGTATGCCTCGCCGCTCTACGCCGACCTGCACGGCCTGCCCCCGATGCTGATCCAGGCGGGCGACGCCGAGATCCTGCGCGACGATGCCACCCGGTTCGCCGCAGCGGCGCAAGCCGCGGGGGTCGACGTAACGCTTGAGATCTGGCCCGAAATGCCGCATGTCTGGCACGCGTTCGCCGGCCTGCTGCCGGAGGCGGACGAGGCCGTCGAGCGGATCGGCCGCTGGCTCCGCGAAGACCGGCCGGCTATCTAGCCGCCTAGCCGCCGGGGGTCGAACTCCAGCGGCACCATCGACGTCCTGAACATCGCCAAGTAAGCCAGCATGGGCCCTATGAAGGTCACCACCTGGTCGCTGCAGATGCTCCGTTCCGCTCCGCAGCCGCCACGCCCCTTCCCCGAAGACGTTCGCCTTGACCGTGCCACCGGCATCACCCCCGAGTACGCCCGATTCCTGTACGGGCTGGTCGGGGGTGACTGGTACTGGACCGACCGCCTCCGGTGGACCCGCCAGCAATGGGCCGACGAGCTCGCCGTCCCGGGCACGGAGTTCTGGATCATCTACCGCGAAGGCCTCCCGATGGGCTACGTGCAGCTCCAGCCGGTCGTCCAGGCAGACGGAACGCAGGTTGAGATCCGCTACTTCGGCCTCGCGCCGCAGGCCATCGGCCGCGGCCTCGGTGCGCGGCTGCTGGAGCACGGCATCGCCGCCGCCTGGTCCCTGCCCGAGCGGGCCGGCCTGCCGCCGACCGCGCGCGTCTGGGTTCACACCTGCACCCTCGACGGCCCCGCCGCCCTGGCCAACTATCAGGCTCGCTGGCTGGTCGTGTACGCCGAAGACACCACCGAAGAGACCGTGCCCGCCCACTCCCCCGGGCCATGGTCGGCCACGACCGGGGCGCCGTGACTCCGCCGGCCGTCCGTGACCTGGCCGAACGGCTGGACGAGCTCGGCTGGGTCACCGAGCTGCTGGTGGCCGGATCCCTGGCCACGGGAAATTACGCCCCGGGGTCAGTGATCTCGACCTGGTCGCCCTGACCGAGGGCCCGGTCGGCCCGGCTCGGCAGGAGATCCTGGCCGGCTTGCACCTGGAGCTGGACCAGAGGGCCGCTCAGGGACTGGACCTGGGCTGCGTGTACGTGGACTCGGGCCGCCTGACCGACCTTGGGGCGCGGCACCCGACGTGGACCCACGGATCGCTGGTCCAGCGCAGCCTGTCGGGAATTACGCGAGCCGAGCTCGTTCGGTACGGCTCCGCCGCCCTGGGCCGACCGCCGGTCGCTGTGCTGCCGGAGATGACCGACGATGACGTCCGCCGCGCCGCGCGCGCGAGCTGTGCGGGTACTGGGCCCACGCCGCGCGCCGGCCGTTGTGGTGGCTGAGTCCGGTGATCGCGGACCTGGGGCTGACGTCGATGGCCCGCGACCTCCTCGCGCCGTAGTCCTGGGACCTGCCGCGGTCCGTAGAGCATCGAGCCGTGCTGCACGTCTGGGTCGCGGAAACTCGTTGAATGTATGAGTTACTGAAGTTACTGTGATTGTTCCAGCAATCAAGGAGCTGATCGTGGACCAGGAAGAGAAGGAACGTTTCGAGCGCGAGGCCGAAGAAGAGCTGAACAGGCAGTTCGGCGACGGGACCGTGCAAAGGGTCGAGGTGCTGCAATACGGCGACGAACCCGTGATCGAGCCCGGCCAGGCGATGGTCCGGGTGATCCTCACCCCCACAGGCGAAGATCAGGAAGAGACGCTTCACGCGTTCGAGAAAGCGCATCGCGCGGCCATCGAGGACCTGCGTAAGAAGGTGGCCCGGAAGACGCCCTCCATCGGGCGCGTGCAATTCGCGCTCCCCCCGCAGGCCAAGGAGCGCGGATATCCCGTCATCTCGATGTCGGTCAGCCCGCCGGATCGCACGGCCGCGGGCCGCAACCTCACCCCGGTGATGGCACGGCTCGACCCCAGCGACGTTGAGGTCCTCGACGCCCTGATCACCGCCGGGATCGTCTCCAACCGCGCCGACGGCGTCCGCTGGGCGCTGACCCGCATCCGCGAGCGCCCCGCCTATACCCAGCTCCGCGAGCACATCGGCAAGATCGACGAACTGAAGGCCCAGCTCTGAGATCAAATGGGCCAGGCAAGCAGACGGGACTATTACAACGGTTGAGCCTTAGGTCTACGCTTTGTAACCGATACGGCCTCGTCGTCATACAGGGGCGCAGCCCTCGCGGTGGGACTCGGCGTTGGTGCCGGCGTGCTCCAGACGGGAGGTGCCGGATATGCGGCCGCGAAACTCGCGATGCGTCCCCGGTACGACCTCGCGCTCCGCTGGCCTATTCAGCACTTGCCAGTCGCCTTTGAGCTCGAGCCGCAGGTCAGGGCGGTGGGTGGCGGGCGAGTCGGCCTGTAGGCCGGGTCTTGTGCAGGTGCTTCGCTGACCTCGGCCGATTCATCTAGTTAGCGGTCTGACCTGCGCTGAGATCTCGGCTGTTCTCATTACTTCTGAGCAGATCTCGGCGCGATGTGCCCCGGCCGCAGTTGGCACTTAACCTAAGCGCAGACGGCTAATGGAAGATCAGCACCCCGGCCGCGATGAGGACCTGGACCCCGGCGACCACACCGCCGATCGCGCTCAGTCCGCCGCTGACAGACCTGGTCGTCCTGACGAGCGCTCGCCCTCCGGCCGGGGTGAAGGTCTGCCTAACCCGCTGCAACTTGTGCTGACGGAGGTGGCACCCGAGCAGCAGACCATGCGAGTTGTTCCGGCACCACTCGTTCTTCCGGGTCTCTGCTCCGCACCAGATGGGAGCCTGGAACAGGAAGTACCCGAGCCCAGCCAGCGCCAGGGCGATGACAACGGCTAGCCCAATGCTGTGAAGGAAGAATCCGGCGACCGCGATGATGACGGCTAAGTAGCCCCAATAGCGGGTTAAGAGCCGGGTAACAAGCTTCATACTGCGGAACGTAACTCTATCGAGGCGCGGCGTCCAGAGCGGCCCGGAGAGCACGGGTCCAACGGTGACCACGATGCCCAGCACATACGATCGCGCTGTGACGTATTCGAAGAACGAAAGCCGTGTGAGAAGCCGGACCACCCTACTCGCCCTGAACGGAGCCGGCGCGGCCGCCGCTGCCATCTTTGCCGCAGTAGGGCTCATCCAGCCCAGCTACGTAGAGGCCGGGGCGTCCTCGACCTCGACCTCGCTGACCGGATTCTGGGCAGCGTCCTCGGCCGTACGCACGTGGGCCGTCACCATTCCCCTACTCGGCGGCCTGGCCTTGACCGGCCGTCCCGCGCCGCAGCTGCTCACCGTCGCGGGACTAGTCCAGCTCGGCGACTCCGCCCTCGGTATCCGGCAACGCAACCTAGCCATGACCTTGGCTCCTGGAGCGATGGGCCTGCTCCACCTGGCCAGTGCTCGCGTCCTTTCTCGCTAGCAGGTGACCCTCTCGATGCGAACTAGTGGCAGGAAGGTCGATAGGGGTCATTGAAGTAGGTCAGGCGATCAGTGATGGTTGGCTATGGACACCTATGGGCAATGTGGTTGCTGCCGTTTGCTGCTGCCACGAACTACGCCGCATTGGCGCTTAAGCGTCAGGCGGCCATCTTGTTACCAGTCGGACTTCTCGATGGGTTTCCGGTCCGCTGAACTAGCTGAGCTCATACGCTGGCACCGGTAGTAGGAGATCGCCATATCCGCCCACAGAACAAGGATAACGGCGAACCACAGCCATCCGGTTACTGTCCGTGGCCAGCCATTAAATGCCGGAACAAGATGTGTAACACCGTAAGCGGGCACGACCGTGATAAATGACAGCCTCCACCACCAGTGGTTGCCAACTTCTCGGGATGCAGCCATGAAGCCCTGCCAGTAGCTCATCGCCAAGAGATACCTTCCGAGCCTAGGGCCAAACTGCTTTTCTGCGTGGTCGCCCCCGTTGCATGCCGTGTCACCCCTTGGTCCTACCGGAGCGCAGCCGCGACCGTCAACAAATTCTTGACAGTCGGGCTGTCTTTCTCTCCCGGGCAGTAAGGATGTGAGTGCTCACTTGGACGCGGACAGAGCGGCGGATTTGATAAGGGGCGGCGGCTCATACGCTTGCCCGCGATCGGGCTGCCTCCTGGCATGCCCGCTCCAGCCCGATACGAGCCGCCGCGAGGGTTCCCTTGTCAAATCCGCCGTGGCCCTGGACGCCTGGAGTGGAACCGCGGCCCGTGTCCGTACTTCGCTGTTCGCGCCAGCCGACCGGCGTTAGGCGCCGTCGCTGCGGGAGCGTTAGCGGGAGCAGCGGCGAGCGCGCCGAGTCGGCGGCGCGTGCGGCCCGGCGGGGCGCCGGGGAGGCCGGGACAAACTTGTAAACACGCGTCGGGG
>CAXUJF010000149.1:0-11371 GCA_964250865.1 uncultured Streptosporangiaceae bacterium | reverse complement strand
CTTGGGGGGGGGGGGGGGGCCCTGCGCCGGGGGGTGCTGGGGGGCCGTGGCCCAGGTCCCGCTGATCAGCGGCTACGACAACGTGCGGGCGCTGGTCCGGTCGGACTTCATCGACGGGTTCCGCGAGCAGTTCGACGCTGACCGGCTGGCCCGTTTCCAGGGCAAGGAACCGGCCATGGTTCCGGTCGTGGCCGAGAACCCGTTCGACCCATCGGCGCTGCCCACCCCCGATTCCTGGCAGTGGTTCACCGAGACTGGGAAGAACCGGGCACCAAACTGGAAGAATGAGGTCACGCTGCGCACGGTCGAGATGCTGGGCGAGTACAACCCGGGTGATTACATCGCCCAGATCAGCCCGACCCCGCTGCTCCTGCTGCCGGCCCGCAACGACGTGCTGACCCCGTCCGCGTTCGCCATCGGCGCCTACGAGCAGGCCCGCGAGCCCAAGAAGCTGGTGATCCTGCCCGGCGGCCACTTCGACGCCTACGTCAAGGGTTTCGACGCCTCCAGTGAACCCGCGCTGGCCTGGTTCCGCGAGTACCTGGCGCCCTGAGCCAGGCGGCTGCGCGTGGCAAAGACGGTCAGTCGGTCCAGATTCCGCTGATGGCCACCGAGCCGCCTGGCGCAGGTTGGTAGTGCAGTCTCAGGCGGGCTACGGGCACCCGGGGGTGCCGGATCACCTCGTGCCGTTCGTGGATGGACACCTGTTCAAGCAGCCGCTTGAGCAGCACGGCGCGTTCGGAGTCGCGCGGCAGCATGACGATGTCGACCGGTATGTCCTGGCCGGGCAATTCGATCGTGGCCGAGGTGGCGGCGCGCAGTGCGGCGGCGAGGCGGTCGTCGGTCTCGGCGGCCAGGACCACGTAGTCGGCGCCATCGGGAAGGTAGCCGACACACACGGTCTGGGTGGCTGGCGTGGCCGGGCCGGTGATGGTCAGGATCACGGCACTCGTGCCGTGAAAACGGTACGGCACCATTCGGCCACGGGAGGCAAAAAATACCGCCCTGTTGACGTAGCCCATGAGGCCCAGAAACGCCTCTTTGACGGCTTGGCGCACAAAATTCTCCTCGGCTGAGCTGGTCCTGCGTATCGCCGAGCCCAGTATCTCAGGCTCAGCCGTGGGCCTGCTGGGCGTGCTTGGGCAGCAGGCCCACCAGCAGCAGGGTCAGGAAGTACAGGCCGGCGATGATGCCAAAGACCAGTTCGGCGGCGGCGAAGTAGGAGTGGATGGACGGGAGCCCGACCCGGGCGAAGTACACCGTGCCGAGGGCGGCGACCCCGATGGCGCCGGCGAACTGCTGGGCGGCGTTGAGCACGCCCACGCTGGAGCCGACCTCGTCGGTGGTGACGTCGCCGATGATGAAGTCGGTCAGCGGGACGAACACCAGGCCGGCGCCGAAGCCGGTGAGCAGCAGCGCGGGGGTCAGCGTCCAGACGGTGAGGCCGGCGCCGAAGTGGGCGATGGTCCACCCCAGGGCGAGCAGGCCGATGACGGCGAGCGCCAGCCCCAGGTGCAGGCTGGCGCGGCCCAGCTTCGGGGCCAGCACGCCCCCGGCGAGCAGGACGGCGATGGCGGTGCCGAGGGCCCAGGGGATCAGCGACAAGCCGGTGTGCAGCGGTGTCCAGTGCAGGCCCTGCTGCAGCAGCAGGTTGATGACGAGGACAAACGCGCTCAGGGAGCCGTAGAAGCCGGCCACGATCAGCAGGCCGACGACGAAGCTGCGCTTACGGAACAGCGACGGGGTGATGACCGGGTGCCGGCTGCGCCGTTCCGAGCCGACGAACAGGGCCAGCAGGACGACCGAGGCGGCCATCATGACGTAGGTCCAGGCGGGCCAGCCGAGCTCGCGGCCCTGGATGAGCGGGATGATGAGCAGGGCCGAGGCCGCGGTCAGCAGGCCGACACCGGTGAGGTCGAGGCGGGCGGTCGAGTCCTCCCCGCCGCGGCGGGGCAGGACGCGCCAGCCGAGCGCGAGGGCGATGATGCCGATCGGGACGTTGATCAGGAAGATCGAGCGCCACTGGCTGCCGAACAGGTCCAGGTGGAGCAGCCAGCCGGCCAGGATGGGCCCGGCCACGGTGGTCACGCCCATGAGCGGGCCGACCGGCGTCAGCGCCTTACGCAGGTGCTCGGGCGGGAACACGACCTTCATCAGGGCCAGGCCCTGCGGGATCATGACCGACCCGAGCAGGCCCTGCAGGGTGCGGGCGACGATCAGGAAGACCACGTTGGGGGCGAGACCGCAGGCCAGCGAGGCCAGGGTGAAGCCGGTCAGGCCGAGCAGGAACAGGCGGCGGCGCCCGAGCAGGTCCCCGAGCCGGGCCGAGGTGATCAGGCCGAGGGCGAAGGCCGCGGTGTAGGCGCTCAGCACCCACTGCACGGTGACCTGGCCACCGCCGAGCTCAGACCGAATAGACGGGCCGGCCAGGTTGGCGATGCTGGAGTCGATGAGGTCCATGATGTCGGCGATGACCGCGACGATCAGGACGAGCCACGCGCTGCGCAACGGCAGCGTGCTGGTGGTGGGCGCCTCAGGCAGGCGCTGGTCAATGGACACGAACACTGTTCTACCTCGGAGCATTGTTCTGGTCAATACGAACGCTGTTCATAGTGATGAAGAACACCGTTCGTCATCGGCTAATATGCTGCCATGTCTCCTACTCCGCAGCAGCGGCGCGCCGAGCGGCACCAGCAGCCTGGCCCCGGCGCGGGCCGCGTGGCCAGCCGGCGCGGGCCGTCCGGCGGCACCAAGCCGCCGATCACGGTCGAGGCCATCATCAGCACCGCGTTCGGCATCGTGGCCGAAGAGGGCTACGAAGCCCTGACCATGCGGCGCGTGGCGACCGCGCTGGAGACCGGCCCCTCCTCGCTCTACGCCCACGTGGTCAACAAAGAGGACCTGGACGAGCTGCTCATCGGCCGCCTGTGCGCCGAGGTCAGCCTGCCCGAGCCGGACCCCGCCAGCTGGCGGCAGCAGATCCTCAGCGTCTGCGCCCAGCTGCGTGACCAGTACCTGCGTTACCCGGGCATCTCCCGGGCCGCCTTCGCCGTCGCCCCGTCCAACCTGGACACCCTGCGCGTCAGCGAGGGAATGCTGGCCATCCTGCTGGCCGGAGGCGTCGCTCCGCAGACCGCGGCCTGGACGATCGACTCACTGGTGCTCTACGTCAACTCCTACAGCCTCGAGGTCTCCCTGGTGCCTAAGCGGCTCAGCCCCGGTGACGACGCCTGGGTCATCAGCCGCGACGAAATGCTGCGCCGGTTCGCGGCCCTGCCCGACGCCTTCCCGCAGACCAAGCGCTACGCCGCCGAACTGACCGCCGGAAGCAGCCACGACCGCTTCGACTTCACCATCGGCCTGATGATCGACGGTCTCGCCTACCGCTAGCAGGTCGAGCCCGTGGACCGCACCTGGCACGTGTCTCGGCCCGCTGCTGCGATGAGTTCCGGTCAGGTCATGCGTCTGCCCTGGTAACCGCAGCCGGGACGTCGAACGCTGCGGCCCGGCACGACACACCACGGAGGACACCATGCCGACCGCACCGAGCGACCCGACCACTGAGCTGCCCGGCCGGCCGCCCGTCGCTGACCTGGCCACCTGGCAGGCCGCCCGTGACGAGCTGCTAATCCGCGAGAAGGCCCACACCCGCGAAGGCGACGCCATCGCCGCGGCCCGCCGCCGGCTGCCGATGGTGGAGTTCGACCCGACGGTCGAGGTCACCGGCCCGGACGGGCCGGTCCCGTTCCTGGACCTGTTCCAGGGCCGCGACGAGCTCGTGGTCTACAAGCACATGTGGTGGGACGGCGCGCCGCACCAGGGGCAGTGCGAAGGCTGCACCACCACGGCCTGGGTCCTGAAAGACGCCGTCTACCTCAACGCCCGCGGCGTCTCGTTCGCCATCCTGACCACGGGCCGCTGGGACGAGGTGGCCCCCTACGTCGAGTTCATGGGCTACACCCAGCCCTGGTACTCCGTGCGCGACCTGGCTGAGCCGGTCGGCGGCGACATGGGGTCTATCACCTGCTTCCTGCGTGACGGCGACCGCGCGTTCCTCACCTATTCCACGACGGGCCGCGGCAACGAGCCGGTTATGGGAGCCTTCAGCCTGCTCGACATGACGCCCTACGGCCGCCGCGAGGCCTGGCAGGACAACCCCGAGGGCTGGCCCAAGGGGCACGGCCCGTGCTGGTACTGGCGGTCGGACTCAGACGGGAACGCCACCTGGGGCCCGACCGGCCGCCCCGTGCCGCAGTGGACCCGCCCCGGCGCCACGCCCGTGCAGACCCTCGGCCGACACGGCCACCACCACTGACGCGCCTTCGTCGACAGCTTCCTCGTTCACCTGCGGGAGCCTGATGGATAGGGACGCCGGCAGGCCCCGGCTGTCGATCACAGTTCAATGTAGGAACCCATGGTCACGATGCGGCGTTCGGGCAGGCCGAAGAAGTCGACTGGGCTCTTGGACGTGCGCGCCAGCAAGAGGAACAGCCTCTTGCGCCATGTGCGCATGCGCGGGTCGTCACCGAGGACGATGGTGATCTCGGAGACAAAATAGGTCACGTTCTCAGCATCTACCTTGACCGTGAGCTCCTGCTCGGCCGCCTGCCGCAGTGCCGCCGGCACGCTCTGGTCGTCCTGGAAGCCGTACCGCAGCGTCAGGTGGACGATGCCGTCGTTGGTGTAGCCGAGATCATCGACCGCCACCCGCTCGGAGCGGCCGACGTGCGGGACGGGCTCGGTCTCGACCGACACGATGACCACGCTCTCGTGCACCACGTGGTTGTAGTCGATGTTCGCGCGCAGCGCGAGCGGTGTTGTCTCCTTGCCCGCGGACAGGAAGACCGCCGTCCCCGGCACGCGCTGCAGCGGGGGATTCATGTGCCGGACCTCCTCGACGAAGTCGTGCAGCCGGCCCTCGGCCTCGGACCGCTTTTCCGTCACGAGGACACGTCCGCGCTGCCAGGTCGAGAGCACGGTGAGGATGATCAGGGCCACCGCCAGCGGGAACCAGCCGCCGGACACGACCTTGGTCAGGTTGGCCGAGAAGAACGCGAGGTCCACGGTGATGAAGGCCGCCGCGCCCGGCAGGACGATCCACAGCGGCTTCTCCCAGAGTTTCCGCACGACCACGAAAAACAGGACCGTGGTCGTTGCGAATGTTCCGGTGACGGCGATGCCGTAGGCGGAGGCCAGAGCAGCGGCGGACCCGAAGCCGACCACGAGCCCGATCACTGCCGCGTAGAGCAACCAGTTCACCGCGGGAACATAGATCTGTCCTTCCGATCCCGACTTGTGCCGGATTCTCAGCCGGGGCAGGAAACCCAGCTGCACCGCCTGCCGGGTGACCGAGAATGCCCCGGTGATCACCGCCTGCGACGCGATCATCGTCGCGGCCACGGCCACGACGACCAGCGGCACCTGTGCCCACTTGGGAAACAGCCCGAAGAAGGCGTTGCCGGTCATCGCGGGGGATCGGAGAATCAGCGCTCCCTGGCCCAGGTAGTTGAGGATGAGCGCGGGGAAGACGACAAAGATCGAGGCGAAGGTGATCGATCGCCGGCTGAACTGGCCCAGGTCGGCGTATAGCGCCTCGGCGCCGGTGACTACGAGCACGATCGCGCCGAGGGCGAGGAAACCGATGAAAGGGTGGTCCACGAAAAAGGTGAACCCGTAGCTAGGCGACAGCGCCTTCAGGATCACCGGGTTCCCGATTATCTTGGCCAGACCGGAGGCGGCCAGGATGCCAAACCACAGCACCATGGCCGGACCGAACAGCCGCCCGATGGCGCGCGTCCCGAACTGCTGGCCCGCGAACAGCACGGTAAGCAGGGCGATCGTGATCGGCAGCACGAAGGCCTTCAGTCCGGGCGCGGCCGTCTGGAGCCCTTCGACCGAGGAGATGACGCTGATCGCCGGGGTGATCGTCCCGTCGCCGAAGAAGAGCGCCACTCCGAAGATCCCCAGCAGGACGAGGGCCGCCTGCGCGGCCCGGCGCTTCACCGAAAGGCCCTGGACGAGCGCGACCAGAGCCATGATCCCGCCCTCGCCGTGGTTGTCGGCGCGCATGACGAAGGTCACGTACTTGACCATGACCACCAGGATGATCGTCCAGACGATCAGCGAGATAATCCCGTCCACGCCCGCCACGTTCGGTTTGACGCCCCGGACCATGAAAATAGAGCTCATCGAGTACAGCGGGCTGGTACCGATATCGCCGAAGACGACGCCGAGCGCGCTCAGGGTCAGGGCGGCGAAGGCCGTCGCCCGGGGCTCGGTAGCCGTTGTGGCGGGTTCTGCCTGCCCGAATCTGCTTGTTCGCCGGTCAGTCACGCGGTGCCTCCCCGCTGTCAGGGCCGGGTAACTGCCTAAGTGAACCCATTCCGGAGTCAGCCTGCCCGGTTCCTGACGCGATCCAGGCACTTAGGCCGGGAATCCATACGACTTCGATGCGGGTCCAGACAGCTCTAGACGGCCGTTACCCGGTTCTAAACGGGCGTTACCCGGTCCTCCGCGACCAGGACCGCCCGGACTCGCTCCAGGCTCGTACGGCGGCGAAGCTCCAGTTCTCCGTCTGCGCACCTGGTCGGTGAGATCGACGCCTGGGTAGCGCACCACAGCGACAGGAGCGGCAAGGACTGCTGATCAGCGCGGCCGAGATCCATGAGCAGTGTCGCCGACCGCTCGCGGTGGGCAGGCCATTCAACGGATACCACCACCAGCGATGGTCCGCCCGGTATGTCCTCGGAGACCACCGCACGCACCTGAAGCTCCGGCCAGTCCAGCGCGGAGACGGGCCGGGGTGTCCCGATCTTGTCGGCCAGCGCCAGAGCGTCCAGAGTGCCGACATGCAGCAGTCGTACGGTCCAGGCCAGTCCAGCGGCGAGGATGAGCAGGCAGCTCCCGGCCAGCGCGCCAGCGGCTATCACAGAACGACAGTAAGCCCAGCCGCCGCCGCAGGCCACCCCGGGCCAGCCGGGCGCCAGCCGGTAACGCGGCGATCGCGATACCCGCGCCGGCGAGGATGAACATCAGTCCGGCGCCCAGGAACAGCCCGTCTGACCACCGCCTCTGCCGCCCGTAGACCAGCACGTCCTGCGGATCCCGGGGGTCGTACCAGACCAGCACCTGCTGGCCCGGATCCCGGGACGCTGCCTTCCTGGCTGCGGCGGGGCAGATCCGCTCGATCACCCGTCCATCCGGGAGCGTGTACCGGATCAGGATCTGGCGCGGCGAGCCGGACGCCTCGTCGGCGGGCGCCTCGTCGGCGGGCGCCGGTGTTTCGGCGAACGCCGCCCAGGTGGTCACGCCGTCCCGGCGCAGGCGCCGCACCCGGCGCATTCCCGAGAGCCCGGCCAGCCCGGCCAGCGCGCCCGCTACCGCGAACCAGATCCCGATCAGGATCGACATCGCAGGCCTGCCCTGTTGTCAACGCTCGCCGCCGGGCTGAGGTTAGCCGACGTCGCGGCGCAGCATGTCCTCCACGGTCTCGCGGCGGATCAATGGCCAGACGCGACTCTCACGGACGGCGAGGACGGGCGGCCTGGTGAGCCAGCCGAGGTTGGATGCCATGGCGTGATCGTAGGCCCCGGTGCAGGGCACGGCCAGCAGGTCGCCCGGGCGGATGCCGGCGGGCAGGCATGCGTCACGGACGGGCACGTCGCCGGCCTCGCCCGGCCGGCCAACCACGACCATCGGTTCGGTGCCCGCAGCCGGGAGGAGTCCGGCGCGCTCAACGTGATACCGGCTGCCGTTCAGCACCGGCCCCGGGTTGCCGGTCATGGCGCCGTCTACGACCACGACGGTCCGGGCGCCGTGTTTCACGGTGAGCACCCGGTACAGCGTCACCCCCGCCCCGCCCACGATCGCCCGGCCGGATTCGATGGTGAGGCGCGGCACCGCGATCCCGTGAACGGCGCATTCCTGGTGGACCACGCTGGTGATCCGCTCAGCGAAAGCGGCGATATCCAGGCCGTCCTCGCTGGCCTGGTAAGGCACGGAGTGACCGCCCAGGTTCAGCTCGGGCAGGCCTCCCAGCCCGGCCGTGAAGGCGACCAGGTGACGGGCGGCGGCCTCGAAGCCGTCCAGGGTGGCGACCTGGGACCCGATCTGGCCACGCACGCCGGCCAGTTCCAGAGTCGGCTGGTCGAGGACGCGCTGGGCGACGTCCGCGGCCCCCGGCGTGACCCGGACCAGGACCTTCTGCCGGCCGCGGACCGGCGCCGCCGCGGTCAGCGCGGCCAGTTGCCGGACCTCACTGTGAGAGTCGACGATGATGCGGCCGACGCCGTAATCCAGTGCCGCCGACAGCTCGCTGGCCGTCTTGCCGTCGCCGTGCAGCGCAATGCGCTCGCCGGGGAAGCCAGCCGCCCGGGCCACGGCCAGCTCCCCTTCGGAGCAGAGGTCGAGCGACAGGCCCTCCTCGGCGATCCAGCGGGCCATCGCCCGGCACCAGAACGCCTTCGCGGCGTAGGCCACCTCGTGCGGGGCCATCGCCTTGGCGTACTCGCGGCAGCGAACCCGCACGTGCTCCTCGTCGACCACGTACGCGGGGGTGCCGAAACGTTCGGCGATCTCAGTCAGGCAGACGCCGCCGACCGACAGAGCCGGTTCAGCGGTGAGCGGCCAGATGCTCATGACGCCTCCAGGTGGATGGTGCAACATCTACCGACGTTAGGCCCGGCGGCCGGTCAGGACAGGGTTCGCACTCAGACCCCTAACAAGGCCCGGGCCATCCCTAACAAAAGACTCACGGGGGGCGACGATGGACCCAGCTGGGGCAGGACATGCACGTCGGTACGGCAAGGTCTCTGACGAGATCGCGGCCGAGTACGACCGCCGGCGTCCGGCTTATCCGGACGAACTCCTCGACCATGCGTGCCAGGTCGCCGGATCGGGAGCGGTGATCATGTGCTCGAGGTCGGATGCGGAACCGGCCAGCTGACGCGCGGCCTGGTCGCCCGGGGCCTGCACGTCCGCGCCAGCACGGTCGCGGCTCTCGTCACGGCACGGCGCAGCCCTGCAGAGAGCAGCCTGGAAGGAACGGCGCAGCCCTGAGGCAAGTGATCAGGCGGGCCGGGTCTGGAGCCGGCCCGCCCGATCGGCGCGGATCAGCCCTTGAGCTGGTCGGCGCTGGCGTAGATGGACTTGTACTCGAGGTAGGGGTTGATGGCCTCGGGACCGAGCTCGCGGCCGATGCCGCTGTCCTTCATGCCGCCGAACGGCGCCCCGAGGTCGAGGTTGTAGTAGTTGATCCCGATCGTGCCCGTGCGCACCTGGCGGGCGACGTCCAGGCCGCGCTGCTCGTCGGAGCTCCAGACCGAGCCGCCGAGGCCGTAGTTGCTGTCGTTGGCGATCCGGACGGCATCCTCGTCGTCGTCGAACGGGATCACCGCCATGACCGGGCCGAAGACCTCCTCGCGGGCCAGCTGGTCGTCGTTCTTCACGTCGGCGAACACGGTGGGCTCGACGAACCAGCCGCGCTCCTGGCTCTTGGGCCGGCCGCCCCCGCTGACCAGGCGGGCGTCGCTGTTCCTGGCGATGTCGATGTAGCCCAGCACCCGCTGGAGGTGCTTCTCGCTGGCCATCGGGCCCATGGTGACCGCGGGGTCGAGCGGGTTGCCGATGGTCTGCTGGTTCGTCCAGCCGGCCAGCGCGTCCACCACCTCGTCGTAGCGCGAGCGCGGGGCCAGGATGCGTGACTGGGTGGTACAGGTCTGCGCGTTGTTCATGAACGACGCCATCCCGATGCCGGCCAGGAAGGTGTCGATGTCGCCGTCGTCGAGGAAGATGGCGGCGGATTTGCCGCCGAGCTCGAGGGTCATCCGGCGGATCAGCCGGCCACACTCCGCGCCGATGATCCGGCCGGTCGCGGTCGACCCGGTGAACGCGATCTTGTCGACGTCCGGGTGCGAGACCAGGGCGGCGCCGGCTTCGCGGTCGGCCAGGACGATGTTGAGCACGCCGGGCGGCAGGCCGGCCTCCTGGGCCGCGTCACCCATGACGTAGGAGTCCAGGGCGGTCTCGGGCGAGGGCTTGAGCACCACCGTGCAGCCCGCCGCGAGCGCGGGCGCGATCTTCATCATCGCCAGCACCTGGGGGTAGTTCCACGGCGCGATGGCCCCGACCACGCCGACCGGCTCGCGCCGGACGATCGTGGAACCTGAGGCGCTGGGCCGGACTTCCTCAAGGGCCATCTGCTTGACCAGCTCGGCGTACATCTGGAGCAGGCCGGCCGGGGCCGCGCCGTTGAAGGCCGACGACAGCCCGATCGGCATGCCGTTCTCCTGGCTGACCAGCTTGCTCGTGCCATCGGCCCGCGCGGTGAGCGCGGCCGCGAACTTGTGCATGTAGTCCGCACGCTCGGCCGCGGTCGTCCGGCCCCAGGGGCCATGGTCCAGGGCGCGGCGGGCGGCCTTGACGGCCCGGTCGATGTCCGCATCGGTGCCCAGCGAGGCAGTGCCGAGGGGCTGCTCGGTGGCGGCCTCCAGCGCGCGGTGCGTGTCGGAGCCGAGTGGGTCGACCCACTGGCCGTCGATGAAGAACCGTGTCCGGTCCAGGTCGGTATCAGCGTCAGCGGTGACGGTCATGGACACTCCTTGCAAAATAGGCAGTTGATTCGATGGTGGGCCTCGAACGCGCTGGTCAGTGTTCAGTTTCTGGACGGTTACCAGGCGGTGATGCGCAGCTGCCGGATCCGGGCGTAGAGCGTGGTCCGGGACAGGCCGAGCTCGCGGGCGGCCTGCACCTTGTTGCCGTCGGCGTTGCGCAGCGCCAGCACGATCACGTCCCGCTCGGCCCGGTCCAGGGCCGCCATCGGGACCGCCGGCGCCGTGCAGCGATACTGTTCCGGCAGGTCAGACAGGGCGATACCGCCGGAGCAGCGGCGCGACGCGGCGTGCGCGATGACCGCCTTGAGCTCGCGCAGGTTGCCGGGCCACTCGTGCGCGGTCAGGGCCTGGATCGCGCCCGGGGTCAGGTGGACCGAGTCGCTGGCCGCCACCGAGCGCAGTATGGACGCGGCCAGCTCGGGGATCTCGGGCCGCCGGGACGACAGCGGCATCAGCTCCTCGCGGGTGCTGGCCGTACCGGCCAGCGTGGCCGCGCGGCCCTTCAGCCCAGCCACCGGCCCGGAGATGAAGATCAGCTGCGGGCGCGCGGCCGAGTCGACGTACTGAGTCACCAGGTCGAGCAGCCCGTCCGCGAGCAGATCGATGCCGTCGATGCAGACCGACCCTTCGGTGCGGCGCATCGCGGCCCGGAAGTCCTGGGCCCACGCGGCCGCGCCCTCGAGCAGGGCCGCCGCCGGGCGGAGGAACTTCACCGGCAGGGCCGCCAGCTCCCGGGCCCGCGTCGTGCGGCCGGTGCCGGG
>CAXUJF010000148.1:0-11381 GCA_964250865.1 uncultured Streptosporangiaceae bacterium | reverse complement strand
CCCTTGAACACCCCCGCCCACCACCTTTTGCCCCCGGCGGGGGTGCTCAGGCTCCGGGATGGAGGATGACCCTTCGGCCTGGCCCTCCCGGCCCGCTGCCCCGGCCCCCGAGACGACGGCGACGGGATGGGCCCGGGCTGCCCCGCACCGCGCGCTGGCGCAGCGCGCGGGTACCCAGCTGCCCAGCTCCAGACCCCGCCCGCCACCCGGTTCACACCGGTCACACGAGTGGCGCTGGCTCAGCCGCCGCGGCCGAGCTGCGCGGCCGGTAGGCGGGGAAGCGCCCGCCCGCCAACGGCTCAGCCGCCGCGGCCCGGTAAGGGCGGAAGAACTCGCGCAGCTCGGCCGCGTACAGCTCGGGCTCCTCGATCGGCGCGAAGTGGCCACCGCGCGCCGGCTCGGTCACGCGGACCACGTTGGCGACGCGTTCCAGCCAGGGCCGGGGCGGCTGAGCCAGGTCGCCAGGGAACAGCGAGAACCCGGACGGCGCCTCGACCCGGCGGGCGTGCTGGGCTAGCGGGATCGCGCCGTTGACGTGGTACATGCGCATCGACGAGCCGATCGTGCCGGTGAGCCAGTAGAGCGTGACGTTGGTCAGGATCTCGTCCCGGCTGAAGCTGCGCTCGACGTCGCCGCCGCAGTCGCTCCAGGCCCGGAGCTTCTCCACGATCCACGCGGCCAGCCCGGCGGGGGAATCGGTCAGGCCGAACGCGGCCGTCTGCGGCTTGGTGCGGTGCATGGCGGCGTAGGCGCCCTCGGCCGCGCCCCAGGCCGCGGTCCGGTCGAGGAAGGCGCGCTCCCCGTCGGTCAGCCCGGCCGGGTCGCCGGTGAACACGGGCGAGCCCACGTCCATGCGGTGCACGGCCACCACCCGGTCCGGCTGGTCCAGCGCGAGGTAACGGCTCACCCCGCTGCCGATGTCCCCGCCCGCCGCGCCGAACCGCTCGTAGCCGAGGACACTCATCAGCTCGGCCCACAGCCCGGCCACACCGATGCTGTCGAGGGGCCGCCCAGCCGGGTGATCGGAGTACCCGTAACCCGGCATGTCCGGTACCACCACGTCGAAGGCGTCGGCCGGGTCGGCGCCGTGCGCACCGGGGTCGGTCAGCAGCGGGATGACCTTGCTGTAGCGCCAGAACGAATCCGGCCAGCCGTGGCTCAGCACCAGCGGCAGTGCTGGCCTGGAGGACACCGGCGTCCCCGCCGCCCGGGCGTGCACGAAGTGGATCTTCAAGTCACCGAGTGCCACCCGTAAAGGGGGGCGCCGCCCCTGGGCTGCCCCCGGGCCCGGCCAGTCGAACTCGTCGGCCCAGTACCTGACCAGCTCGCGCAGGTAATCCAGGTCGGTGCCGAGTGACCAGCCCGCGTCCCCGGGCGCGTCCGGCCAGCGGGTCGCCCGCAGCCGCGCCCGGAGATCCTCCAGCGCCGCCGCGCTGGCCGGTGCCACGAACGGCTCGGGGCGGGGCAGTGTCTCCAGGGGCTGGGCGTCCGGCATACCCGCATCCTACGGAGCGGGCTCCGAACTACGGAGCGGGCTCCGAACGGGCTGTGATCCGGGTGACCAGGTCCTCCAGCACATCCAGCTCGCGCGGGCTGAGGTCGGCGAAGCCCTCGGGCGGCTCGCGCAGGATTCGCTCCACCCGCCCGATCGCGTCCCGGCCCGCCGGGGTCAGCTCGACCAGTTTGCGCCGCCGGTCGGCTGGGTCTGAGTGGCGTTGGACCAGGCCCCGTTCCTCCAGGGTGTCGACGATGAGGGTGGCGTACGCGGCGTCGACCCACACCGCCTCGGCCAGGCCGCTCACCGACAGCGGCCCCCCGGCCAGCCGGAGCAGCGCCTAGACCCGGCCCGTGCCGCGGCCCAGGTTCAGCGCGCCGCGCAACAGGTCCGGCGGCGGATAGTTGGCCGCCAGGTCGCGCATGACCGTCCAGACCCGGGCGGCCTGATCGTCACCAGCCCGGTCGCCAGCCCCCTGGTCGTCACGAGCCTTCGACGGCCGCGCCATGAGACTCCTCCTCCCGGTCTGGACCCGCTGGACCCGCCGTGGCCGCCGTTCCCGCTGCGTCTGCCACCGGGCCCGGGGCTTCGCTGGCCAGGATCTCACGGACCCGCTGCGCGCTGGCGCGGGCGCGCGGCCCGGTCGAGGTCCAGCCGAGCACGAGGATGCCCAGCCCGCAGCCCGCGAGCACGGCCCACACGGCGTGGCTGGCCGAAGCCAGGCCGGCGTTGGACGCGCCCGCGACCAGCGAACCGGCAATCGCCACCCCGAGTGCCGACCCGGCCTGGCGGCTGGCCGACGCGACCGAAGCGGCCACCCCGGCCTGGCTGTCCGGCATGCCCGACACGGCCGCGTTGGAGATCGGCGCGTTGACCAGCCCGAACCCGAGCCCGAACACGACGTAGGCCACCAGTAGGTACGGCACCGGCGTGCTGACGCTGAGCCGGAGCAGCAGCAGCGCGGCGGCCATGATGGCCAGCCCGGCCAGCACCAGCGGCAGGCGCGGGCCCCGGCTGCCCACCAGCCGGCCGGAGACCGGGGCGAACATGAAGATCAGCACGGCCATGGGCAGCGTCAGCAGCCCGGCGTGCAGCGCGCTGAAGCCCCGGGCGTCCTGCAGGTAGAGCGTGTTGAGGAACAGGAAGCCGCCGAGCACGCCGAACGCCAGCACCGCGATCATGCTGGCCCCGCTGAACGGGAAGCTGCGGAAGAACCGCACCTCCAGCAGCGGCTGGAAGCGCCGGGACTCGACCAGGATCAGCGTGACCGCGCTGGCCACCGCGACCGCGAACATGGCCACGATCAGCGGCGACCCCCAGCCGGCCGACGGTCCCTCGATGACGCCGTAGGTCAGGGTGGCCAGGAACGCGATGACCAGCAGCTGCCCCCACGGGTCGAACCGGCGGGCCGTGCCCGCCTTCGACTCGGGCACGAACAGCTGAGTCAAGATGATGGCGGCTACCCCGATGGGGATGTTGATCCAGAAGATCGCCCGCCAGCTGACGTCGGTGACCAGCAGGCCGCCGAGCACCGGGCCCAGGGCCAGGCTCACGCCGAACACCGCACCCCAGATACCCAGCGCCCGGGCCCGCGCCTTCCGCTCGGTGAACGTGTTGCTGACGATGGACAGCGCGACCGGGTTGAGCATCGAGCCGCCCAGCGCCTGCAGGCAGCGGAACACCACCAGCAAGCCAACGTTCGGAGCCAGGCTGCACAGCAGCGAGCTTAGGGTGAACACGACCAGCCCGATCTGGAACACCCGCCGCCGCCCGAACCGGTCGGCCATCGAGCCGGAGGCCATCAGCAGGCTGCCGATCACCAGCGTGTAGGCGTCGACCGACCACTGCAGGCCGCTCAGCGAGGCGTGCAGGTCACGCCGGATCGAGGGCAGCGCCACGTTGACGATGGTCGAGTCGGTCCCCACGATCAGCAGGCTCATGCAGCAGATCGCCAGAATCAGCCATGGTCGCCGGTTACCTATACGCATATATTTATTATAATTATGTAAGCAAATCCGAAAGTCCAGGGGCGTGCGGAGCTCCGGGAGCGCGCGGGTCCAGGGCGGGTAGCGCCCCGGGCGTATCGTGGCTACCGTGATCGCACGGCGCGGGGGCGCCTTAATCCTGGTCGCGGCGTTCCTGGCCGCCGCGCTGACCGCGTGCGGCTCGTCGGCGCCCAAGGAAGCGCCCGGTACGGCCTCGGTGGTGTCGGCCCCGGTGCAATCCTTCCGCTAGCGCAATCCTGGGACGGGGGCCGATTCCTGGGTCAGGAGGAACCACTGTGACTGAAGCTGATGACCGTCTGCCCCGCTACGACGAGCTCCCGGTCGCCGACCGGGGTGGCCGCAGCGGCTGGGGCTTGTTCGGCCCGGACGACTCGATCGGATTGCTGAACCAGCAGACCCCGGAGTCGGTGCTGGCCGCGACCAGGCTGGTCCGGCGGGGCGCGGTGTTCCCGCTGAACGCCGAGCTGGACGCGCTGGACCCGCCGCTGCTGGCCCGGCGGGGCAAGCCCCGGCACGGGCTGATCCACCCGCCCGGCCCGGGCATTTCCGGCCTGGACGATGTGTACGACAACTTCAACCCGCAGCAGTCGAGTCAGTGGGACTCGCTGGGCCACGCGGCCTACTCGCCCGGCGTCTTCTACAACGGCGTCACCGAGGACGACGTGCTGGCCGGCCGGCGCAACACGATCGACTACTGGGCCCGGAAGGGCATCGCCGCCCGGGCGGTCGTGCTGGACGTGGCCCGCGCCTTGCCCGCCAGCGGCCGCGAGTACCGGCCCGGCCTGGCCACCGCGTTCAGCGTCAATGACCTGGAGCTGGCCCGGGCCGTGACCGGAGTGTCCTACTCACCTGGCTGCGTGATCCTGCTGCACACCGGTTTCCTCGGCTGGTACCTGACCCTGCCCTACGAGGACCGCGCCGACTGGGTCCGTGACCTGCGGGCCCCCGGCGTCGAGCACACCGAGGAGATGGCCCGCTACCTGTGGAACAGCGGCGCGATGGCCGTCGTCTCCGACACGTTCGCGGTCGAGGTGTGGCCGCCCGACAGCCGCCCCGAAGCCGCCCCGTTCGGCTTCCTGCACCGGATGCTCATCGGCCAGTTCGGGATGGCCCTGGGGGAGTTGTGGCCGCTCGGCGACCTGGCCGCCGACTGCGCCGACGACGGCGTCTTCGAATGCCTGCTGACCAGCGCCCCGCTGAACGGCCGCGGCGGCATCGCCTCCCCGCCCAACGCCCTGGCCATTAAGTAACGCCGGCCTCGCGCCGGACCGATGCAGGAACTGCTGACCTGAGCTTCAGCGTCCCGAGGGCTCAGCCAGGCACTGCGCCCGGCGGGGGAGTTGCTCCGCGATCTCCTTGACCAGGGCGCCGAGGCGGCTCCGGGTGGGCTGGATGACCGGGATTCCCGCCTGGACCAGGGGAGCGGCGGTGACCGGGCCGACGCAGGCGGCCAGCACCGGGCCACCCAATGCGGCCCGTACCGCCTCGCCCTGGCCCTGACCGGTCGCCGTGGCCAGGAAGTTCGCCGCCGCGGGTGCGCTGGTGAACGCGACCGCGTCGACGGCGCCGGCCACGACGGCCTCGATCAGCCGGTGCAGCGGTTCCGGATCTTCCGGCGGCACCCAGCGGTAGACCGGCACCTCGATCACCTCGGCGCCCGCCTGGCGCAGCGCCGCGATGAACTCGGTCAGCGGATCGCCGTGCAGCTGCACCGCGATGCGCTTCCCGGCCAGGTCGTAGTCGGCCAGCAGGTGCTCGAGGACCTCGGCCGACGACTCCGATTCCGGCGACCAGGTTTCGCGCAGGCCCGCGGCCCGGATGGCCCCGCGGACCTTGGGCCCACGGGCCAGCACCACCGACTGGCCGATGGCGGCGGTCAGCGGTTCGGCCAGGCCCCACTGGCCAGCTGCCTCCAGCCAGCCGCGGAACCCGACTCCGGTCGTCCCGACGACGATGTCGAGCGGCGCCGCCAGCGCCCGGCGCGTCGCGGCCAGCAGCTCGCGGTCGTCCGCCAGCGGCACGATCCGGATCGCCGGGCCCGAGATCACCGTCGCGCCCTGGCGTTCCAGTGCCGCCGCGAACTCCTCCCGGCGGCGCTCCGCGGTGATGCCCACCGTGTAGCCGGCCAGCGGGCCGCTTGTGTCGTCCACCCAGCCTCCATACCCCTGGTCCGCAGTCCTTGCACTCTCCGCGGTGGCCGATCATAGAAAGGTGCTGGCATCGATACACATTTATCCCGTGAAGGGCTGCCGGGGCATCGACCTCCGCCAATCCGCCGTCGAGCCGTGGGGGCTGGCGGGCGATCGCCGGTGGCTCATCGTCGACGCCGACGCCCGCTTCGTCAGCCAGCGGGAACAACCCGCACTCGCGCGCGTCGTGGTCGGGCCAGGGCCAGGGCCAGCGTCAGCCGGCGGCATCGATGTCACCGCGCCGGGGTGCCCGCCGCTGTCGGTACCGGCCCCGGAGCCCGGTGAGCTGCTCAAGGTGAGCGTCTGGAGCTCGACCGTGCTGGCCGCCCCGGCCGGGCCGACGGCCGACGCCTGGTTCTCGGCCTACCTGGACCAGCCGGTCCGGCTGGTCTATCTCGATGACCCCACCCGGCGCGGGGTCGACCAGGAGTTCGGCCGGGACGGGGACGTGGTCAGCTTCGCCGACGGGTATCCGCTGCTGCTGACCAGTACGTCCTCGCTGGGCGAGCTGGGCGACTGGCTGGCCGCGGACGGGGATCAGCCGGTGCCGATGAACCGGTTCCGGCCCAACGCGGTGGTGACCGGTTTCGGGCCCTGGGCCGAGGACCGGTGGCGCCGGGTCCGGATCGGTGCGGTGACCTTCCGCGTGGCCAAGCCCTGTGGCCGGTGCGTGGTCACCACGACCGACCAGTTCACCGGCGCGCGCGGCTCCCAGCCGTTGCGGATGCTGGCCCGCAAGCGCCGCTTCGGCCAGAGCCTGGTCTTCGGGCAGAACATCATCCCCGACACCCCGGGCCAGATCCGGATCGGGGACCCGGTGGAGATCCTGGAGTACGCGAGCTAGGGCCGGCGCCGCCCAGCCCAACCGGCCCGGCACCAAACCCGGCCGGGTCAGCCCTTGGCCGCCACGATCTCGAGCAGCCGCTCCCGGGTGATGGGCTCACCGGGCAACGGCTCCGGGTCGGGGCGCAGCCCGGCCAGGATGAGGCCGATGTAGCGGTGCGGCAGGCTGGGCTGGCCGTGGCCGGTGACCGAGCCCAGCATCTCCAGGATGGGCGGGAAGTCGGTCACCCCGACGTCGGCCCGCACCACGCCCGCGGCCCGGCCCCGGGCCAGCAGCTCCTCCAGCGGTCCCCAGGACCGCTGCAGCATCTCCGCGAAGTGCTCGGCACCGTAGGCGCGGGTCAGCACGTCCACCAGCGCGCGGTTGGAGGAGATCATGTCCAGCGACCGCTCCAGGAACTGGGTCAGCCCGATCCAGGGGTCGGGTTGCGCCGCCGCCTCCTCGGCCCTGGTGACGGCCGAATAGACGCACAGCCCCCGCGACACGTGGGCCAGATGGGTCTTGTTGGCGAAGTGACGGTAGGCGGTGGCCACCTTGGCCCCGGCGTGCCGGGCGATCTCGTCCAGGGTGGCGTCGAGCCCCCGGGCGGCGAACACCTCCGCGGCGGCGTCGATGAGGCGCTGACGGTTGCGGGCGGCGTCCGCCCGTAGCCGCCGCGGCGCGCCGACGTCCGCCGCGGAGATCGCCATCAGGCGTGTACGGCCGGAGCCGCCGAGCCTTCGCGCGGGATGGCCACGCCGGAGCGGAGCACCAGGGCGGCCAGCACCGAAGCCACGGTGAAGACCCCCGCCGCAACCCAGAACACGACGTGGTAGCTGTGGATCAGGGCGTTGGCCTGGACCAGCTGCTTGCTTGCCGACGAGGTGATCGACGCGGCGTGTGCGGTGGCGTACCCGGTGGCGGCGGTGGCCGCGATCGTGTTCAGCAGGGAGGTGCCGATCGAGCCGCCGATCTGCTGGGCGACATTGATCGAGGCCGAGGCCACGCCCGCGTCATCCCGGTCGACACCCAGGGTGCCGAGCGTGAACGCCGGCGCGAACACCAGGCCGAGCCCGACTCCGAGCAGCAGCAGTGTGGGCAGCACGTCGGCCGCGTAGTTGGAGTGCAGGCCGATGCGGGTCAGCAGTCCCATGGCCACCCCGGCCAGCACCAGGCCGATCGGGACCGCGATCCGCGGGCTGACCCGGGTCAGCAAGATGGTGTTGCCGGCCGCGGCCACCACGACCAGGATCACGGTCAGCGGCAGGAAGGCGACACCGGTCTTGACCGCGCTCCACTGGAGGGTCTCTTCCAGGTAGTAGGTCAGGAACAGGAACACGCCGAACATGCCGATCGCGGCCAGGAACATCGACATGTAGGCGCCGCCGCGGTTGCGGTCCAGGACGACGCGCAGCGGCAGCAGCGGGTTCGCCACCCGCTGCTCGGCCAGGACGAACGCGATGAGCAGGACGACGCCGCCGATCAGGGTCCCCAGCGTGCCCGGCTTGGTCCAGCCCGAGCTGCCGGTCGACATGGAGGCGTTCGAGAACCCGAACACCAGGCAGAACAGGCCGGCCGCGGCCAGCACGGTCCCCACCAGGTCCAGCTTGGGGCGGTGCAGTGAGGGGATGTTCTTGAGCAGCATCCCGCCGCCCGCGAGCGCGAACGCCGCCAGCACCACGTTCACGTACATGACCCAGCGCCAGTCCAGGTACTGGGTCAGGAAGCCACCGAGCAGCAGCCCGACCGACGCGCCGGCCCCGGCGATGCCGCCGTAGATGCCGGTCGCCTTGGTGCGTTCCTGGGGGTCGGTGAACGTCGTGGTCAGCAGGGACAGCGTGGCCGGCGCGAGCAGCGCGCCGAACGCGCCCTGCAGCACGCGGGCCGCCAGCAGCATGTCGAAGTTCAGGGCCGCGCCGCCGAAGGCCGAGGCCGCCGCGAACCCGACGATCCCGATGAGGAAGATCCGCTTGCGGCCGAAGTTGTCGGCAATCCGGCCGCCCAGCAGCAGCAGGCTGCCGAAGGCGAGCGAGTAACCGGTGACGATCCACTGCCGGTCGGTGTTGGAGAAGGCCAGCGACGCCTGGGCATGCGGCAGCGCGATGTTCACGATCGTGACGTCGAGCACCACCATGAGCTGGGCCAGGCCCAGGACGGCCAGGATCCACCAGCGCCGGGCGTAGTTCGGGTCGACGTCAGCGTCGGCGGTGTTCCCCACCTGCGCGGTCGATGTGTCCGGTGTTGTCATGAGCTCACCTTGGGACGAGGTCAACGAAAAACGAAGTTAGTAGCTGCGCTTACCTAAAAGGCTAAACGCAGGCCACTCCCTCGTTTCTTTCCGCCGCAGATGTGTGTCGGGTCACATCCGCTCGCGAGGCCAGGCTCGTCCAGGCCGGGTCCGCCCGCGCTTCACCACTGCCGTGAGATGAGGTTGGTCGACTAGAGCCGACTTCGACGAATTGCCCGCCGAGGTGGAAGCCGCATTCCGTGGCGAGAAGCCGTGAGACTCCTGCTGGACACGAACGCGCTGCTGTGGTGGCTGGCCGACGATGGGCTGGCGGATCAAGCGCGGGAAGCCATCGCCGATCCGGTCAATTTCGTGGCCGTCTCGGCGGTGAGTGCTTGGGAGATCTCCATCAAAAAGGCCCTGGGCAAGCTGGCCGCCCCGGATGATCTCGAGCACCAAATACAGGCCGGAGGCTTCACGCCCTTGCCGGTCACCATCGCGCACGGGGTGGCCGCAGGCCAGCTTGCGCGCCATCACGATGACCCGTTCGATCGCATGCTGATTGCGCAGGCGCTGGCCGAGGGCCTGACCGTTGTCACCCGGGATAAGCGCTTCGCGGACTACAGCGTCGGCCTCCTGCCGGCCTGACCCGCCGGTTAGCGGGGCGTCAGCCAGGCCTGGGTCGTCTCGCTGGTATGACGCCCGGCGCCCGCGGAACGTGACCGGGCGGCGGAACGTGACCGAATCGCGGAACGTGTCAGGTGGGGTGGTGGTCGAGGTAGCTGGCCATCCGGGTCAGCAGCCCGGTGGCGCGCTGCAGGTCGGCCGATACGGGCGGGGCGGGCTCGGCGGGCAGGCGGCCGAGCAGGCTGAGGCCGGGGCTGAACGACTCCGCCAGCCGGGCGCAGGTGTGCGCGGCCTCCCGCACCGGGCGGGGATCAAGGGTCCACAGCGCCTCGAACCGGCGGCTGGCTTCGGCGGTCCCGTGCTGGCCGGGAATCTCCCAGGCGGTCAGGCAGGCCGGGTAGTCGGCAGCTTCGCACACGAGCATCCATTCCCGCCGCAGCGGAGCCCCGGCCGGGACCGGAACCTGTCGTGGCTCATCGCCGCCCCCGGCCGCCACGGTGAAATCCGCGAAGACCGTGACCGTCTCGGCCGTCCGGGCCAGCTCGTTCCAGCGATCTTCGGACCGGCGGAAATAGCGCTCCTGCTGGAAGCTGGCGAACAAGACCGCGTGCTCGGCCCGGGCGCAGTACTCGTCCTCGATCGCCCGGGTCAGGGCGAGCAGCGTGGACTTGCGCAGCACCTGGGTCTGCAGTTCGGGATGACGGCGGCGCAGTAGCGCGAACACCGACGGGTCGGCGGGCGAGGGCCGGCCGGCCTGGGCGATGGCCGCGGGCAGGCTCAGCCCGGCGGCGCGCTGCCGCAGTACTTCTTCGATCAGCGCCACGTCGCCCGATGCATACCGGCGATGCCCGCTATCCATCCGCTGGGGCCGGGGGAAGTGGTAGCGAGACTCCCAGCTGCGCAGCGTCGCGGCCGGAACGCCGGTGCGTTCGGCCAGCTCACCGATGGTCATGCCGTCAGCCGGTCCCGTCATGGCCACCCTTCCAGTTATAGACAGCTATGCATGATGCATAAGTAACCCTAAAATTCTGTTTAACCTCTACGGCCCAGGCAAGCAGGCGGTGTCACCGAATACTTCGTGGAGGTTAAGACATGAAATCACTGAATCGGGCCGCGACGGCCGCGATGGTTTCCGCGGCCGGCCTGACCGTGGGCTCCGGGCTCCTGCTGGGGGCGGTGCCCGCGGGAGCGGCCACCGTCACCTCGGCCGGTCAGGCTCACGTTCAGGCTCGGACCGCGACCGCCTCGGCCCAGGACACCAGCTGGGCCCAGGCCACGGCCCAGACCGACCTGGCTGAGATCGCGATCGGCCAGCTCGCCCAGCAGCGGGCCTCACACTCGGCCACCAAGATGATGGCCCAGGTCACCATCAGCGACCACACCAAGGCACTGGCCTCCCTGAAGTCGGTCGCGTCGCAAGAAGGCATCACGCTGCCCAGCGCACCCAGCGCCACGCAGCAGGCCCAGGCGGCCCAGCTGAAGTCGGTGGCGTCGAGCCAGTTTGACGCCACCTACGACTCGATCCAGATCCAGGGGCACGAGCTCAGCATCAGCGCGACCAGGACCGAGCTGGCCGACGGCTCCAGCACCGCGGTCATGGACAACGCCAATGCCTATCTGCCGGTGGCTGAGAAGCACCTGCAGATGGCCGAGAGCGACTACACGGCCCTGGGCGGGTCGGTGTCCAGCGTGCCCGGCGTGAGCGCTGGTACCGGCGGCTTGGCCGCGATCCAGCCCGCTGACAACGCTCCGTGGCTCGCCGCTGGGGCGATCGGCGCGGTCCTGCTGGTCGGCACCGGTACGTTCGGCCTGCGCCGCCGGGTCCGCAACCCCCGCGTCAGCTAACCCTCGCCAGTGATACTCGGACAGGCTCACCAGTGGCTTCGCCGCCGCTGGTGGGTCCTCCCGGCGGGGGCCGGGCTGGCGCTGCTCGCGGTGGCGGCCTGGGGCAGCCTGGTCCACCAGCCGCGGTTGCCCAGCGCGGGGCCGGCCCCGGCCATGGCCCGGCCGGACC
>CAXUJF010000147.1:2671-11399 GCA_964250865.1 uncultured Streptosporangiaceae bacterium | reverse complement strand
CGCCGAGGTCGGCGCCGACGTTGCGCTGATGGAACTCGCAACCGAGCAAGACCACGGCCTCATCCAACGGGCCACTGAGACAGCCACCGCAGTCGTATTCGCCTCGCCAACCTACCGCGCCCGGTGCTCGGCGCTTATGAAGTCGCTGGTGGAACGACTCCCGCGCGGCATGTACCCCGAAACCCAGGCGCCCCTGGCCGGCAAGACGGCGGCAATCGTCCAGACGGGAGCAAGCCCCCATCACTTCCTGGCTGTCGACGATCTCCGGTCCGTGCTGGCCGGATTCTTCGCAGTGCAGGTCCTCGCGCCCGGCCTTTACCTCACCCCGGAGGCCTATCTCGCGCGCGACACGTTGACGGACGAGGCTGACCGGCGTGCCCGGCTCCACGGCCGCGCGCTGGTCGCCCTGGCGGCCGCAGTCCGCGCATCCGAGGAATTGCAGGCACTGCGGCCGGAAATATGACAGCCGGCGTCTACCGAGACGGCAGCATTCAGCGCTGAAGTTGCAGAGAAGGCGACATGACCACCTACGCAGATGTCTACCGGACGAGCCTGTCCGATCCGGAGCAGTTCTGGCTAACCGCTGCGGGCATGCTCGGCTGGCACCAAGCGCCCACGCAAGCGCTCGACGGATCGGACCTCCCTTCTACCGATGGTTTCCCGACGGCAAACTGAATGTCGCGTACAACGCGCTGGACCGCCACGTCGAGGCCGGCAACGGTGATCGAAAGGCGCTGATCTACGACTCTCCGGTCACCGCCACAACCCGGTCGTACACCTACGAGCAACTCCGCGATGAAGTCGCCAGATTCGCCGGCGTCCTCACCGCCTGCGGCGTGTCGGCCGGGGACAGGATCGTGATCTACCTGCCCGTGGTGCCCGAAGCGGTGATCGCGATGCTGGCATGCGCACGCATCGGGGCTATCCATTCGGTCGTGTTCGGCGGCTTCGCTCCCCGCGAGCTCGCGCTTCGGATCGACGACGCAAAGCCAGCCGTGATCATAAGCGCATCATGCGGTATCGAAAGCACCAGGATCATCGCGTATAAACCGCTGCTGGACAAGGCAATCGGACTGGCAGCGCACAAGCCACGCGCCCGGATCATCGTGCAGGGCCTGCACATGCTCGGCCTTGCCCCGGGGGCAGCGCTCGCGGTCACCGGAGGCGCCGGCTTGCTGGCCTCTTACGTCATCGGCCTCGCCAAGCAGCGCGGCATCCGCGTCATCGCCGACGCCAAGCCCGAGGATGAGGCCCTGGTCATGAAATTCGGGGCCGACCACGTCGTGCCCCGCGGCACCGGGCTCGCCGACGCGGTCCGCCAGCTTGCTCCCGGCGGGGTAGACGCGGTCTACGACACCGCCGCGATCACCCGCAGCGCCCTCCCGGCGATCCGCGACGGCGGCGCGATCGCGGTAGTACGAGGCTGGGATGGCGAGCAGCCCGGCCGGGGCATCACCGTCCAGGCGGTCAGCGTCGGCAACGCCATGCGAAACACCGCCTGGCTGCGGCAACTCGCCGACGAAGCCGCAGCTGGCCACCTGCAGCTGCGCGTCGCCGGGCTGTACCCGCCCGAGAGCGCCACTGAGGCCTACCGCCTCATGGAAAGCGGCGGAGTCCGCGGCCGCTCGGTCATCACGTTCTGATTCCTGCCGGGAAAGCATGCCAGGACTGCGCGCCGGATATCGTCCGTGATGTGGCGGCCCGCCTGGTCCGGCAGACGCTGGCCGCGGCCCGGCAGTCCGTACGGGCAGTGGCGCGACACGACCTGCCCGCGACGTACGCAGTGTGCACCGAGGACCGAGGCACCCCGGCGGCGTAGCGCGAGCTCTCCTGCCGCGCGGACGGTGAGGTGGGGGGAGTACCGGCGGCAGGATGACCCTGAGCAGTTCAACGTGCATGACTTCATCGACAGGCAGCTGCAAGGCAGTCCCGTACAGGGTCTGCGACGTCGGCGCCAACGCGGGCTGGATGAGCATCGGCGTCGACCACGACACCGCGGCGCTCGCGGCCGCGGTCAAGGGCACCGCCAGCACACCCGTGCGGGCGGCGCGCCGACGAACCTGCGCACGCTGGCGATCGCGGACGCAGGCAAGACCCGGCAGGTCACCGGGCGGGGGTGCGGGGGGTTTGCGGCGGTGGCGCGGGTCTGTCGGTTTGCCGGCGGCGGTAGTGCTTGCAGCCGCTTCTGCGGTCCGTCGCGTCGGCATCGTTTTCTCCTGTGAACCGTGTGCGGCGCAGGGTTGCGCGCGGGTTACGGGCGCAGCTTCTCCAGGTCCTCCAGGAGAGTGCCGTGGGTGGGGTGCCAGCCGAGTTCGCGGCGGGTGCGCTCACTGGACGCGGGCTGGTCCATTGCGAAGATGGCGCCGTAGGGCGCGAATGTGTCGTCGGGGACTGCCTGGACCGGCACGTCCAGACGCCGGCCGATCACAGTGGCGATATCGATGACGCGGTCGCCCTCGTCGGTGACGGCGTGCCACGCGGTGCCGCCGGGCGCGCCCTCCAGGGCGAGCCGGAACAGCGCTGCAGCATCTCGTGCGTGCACTGCGGGCCATCGCTGGCTGCCGTCGCCTGGATAGCCCGCGATCCCGTTGCGGCGGGCGGCGGCGGTCAGCATCCCGGCGAACCCGCCTTCACCGTTGTCGTGCACGGTGCGCGGAACACGCACGCACGCGCTGCGGACGCCCTGGGCTGATAGCTCCAGCAGCGCTTGCAGGGAGCGAACTCGCTGGGCGAGCGGGCCGTCGGCTGCTTGCAGGTCCTGCTCGGTGGCGAGCCGCCCCGGCACCCATGGCGTGCCGGCGACAGAGATGATCGGCCGGCCAGTACCGACCAGTGCATGGCCGAGAACCCGCAGCGCCTGCTCTTCTTCGTTCATGCCGCCGGCGAGCGCCTCGGCGCTGCTGTAGTCGCGGCTGAAGGCCAGGCTGATGACCCCGTCGCTTTGCCCGGCCCCGGCTTGCAGCACCTCAGGGTCGGACAGGCTGCCGCGGATCACCTCGGCGCCCGCGGCGTTGAGCTGCTGCTCGGAGTTGTCTGACCGGGCCAAGCCCAAAACAGTGTGGCCATTGTCGATCAGGTCGGCCACGACAGCGGTCCCGATGGTCCCGGTCCCTCCTGTAACAAAGACGCGCACCTTGTGTTACCTCGATTCCAGGGCGGTGTACAGGGCTTCGGTGATGCGGTCATGCAGCGGGGAGCCGAAGGTCATCTCGCTGCGCACGAACCCGACAGCCAGCTTGCGGTCCGGGTCAGCCCAGCCCAGCTGCCCCCCGGCACCGCCCTTCCCGTACGACGACGGGCCGGTCGGGCCGACAAGCAAGGCGATGAGGTTTTCGAAGCCGCCGAGCATCCAGGACGGCTGCGGGATACCAATGGTTTGCAGCAGGATGTCGGTTTGCGTGCTCTGCACGCGCAGGAACGTGTCGAGCGTTTCGGATGCCAGTATCCGCACGCCGTCGAGCTCGCCGCCGGCGACGATCATCGCGTAGAGCCGGGCCAGGCCCGCGGCGGTGCCGACCAGGTCTCCGGAGGCAGCGCCCGAGGACAGGTGCAGCGGGTTCATGCCCCACGCCCCCAGTTGCGGGTTGATCGTTTCGCCGTCGATTTCGTGGAATGCTTTGGCCAGCACGCTGCCGGCTTCAATCGGGATAGTGTTCTGCAGGTCTTCAAACGGGTAAATGAACGCGGCGCGGCGGATCACGTCGGCGGGAGGGTCGAGCCACAGGTCGAGCTTGAGCGGCCCGGCGATGTCCTCGGCGAACACCTGCTTGACCTGGCGGCCATCGACGCGCCGTACCAGGGCGTTGACGAGGTAACCGAAGCTGAGCACCGCGTAGGCCGGGGCGCCGACAGGCGTGATCGGCTCGGACCGGGCCAGTCGCTGTTCGATCTCCTCGATCTCGCCCCAGCCGCCACCGCGCGCCTGGAGCAAGTCCTCGTAGCCGGGAACGTAGGGGAGGCCGGCTTCCATAGCCAGGAGCTGGCGGACCGTGACATCCTGCTTGCCGGCGGCCGCGAACTCCGGCCAGTACGTCGCGACGGGCTCGTCGAGGGCAAGCTGCCCGCGTTCCACGGCCAGCGCGGCGCACAAGCCGGGCACGACCTTGGTGGCTGAGTAGAAGCAGCTGACGGTATCGGCTGACCAGTCGCGGCCGGGGTAGGCGCGACCACCCCAGATGTCGACGATCTTCTCCCCGTCAAGGTAGGCGGCGAACGCGGCCCCGCCCAGCCCTACCTCGTCCAGTGAGGCGGCGAAGGCCTCGCGGGTGGCCTGGAAGCCGTCCGCGGTGAAGCCCCCGACGGTGCTGGGGTGCGGGTTGTGGTTCATTCTGTCCTCCCGGGAACGGGTTTAGCGGCAGATGAGGCAGATGACGACTGCTCAGCAGCCGCTGGCTGCACGGACGTCAGTAAGTTCCGGGCCGGACGCCTTACGCCCCGCGGGAGCAGGCCCGGGCGGCGCCAGGTCAGCGCTCCGCTGGACTCGTGAGAGGTAACGTCTCGGAAGTGGTGACGCCGTCGATTTGAGGATGTCACCCCCCTGCCGAAGCCGCCGCCGGGCCGGGCCGGTCGGCGCGGGCCAGATGACCGCCTGGCGCGTCCGGGGCGAGCACGCCGGTCAGCGGCCCCGGCGTGCCGATTCGGGAGAGTTCAGGGGGTTCGGGAAGCGGGTGCTGGTCAGCCTTTCAGACAGCGCCCAGAGGCGGGCCGCCAGCTCCGCGTCAGCGGCCGTCTTTGATCGCTTGATCAACTCGGCGCCGCCGCGCATGTGCATCCAGCGCTCGGGGCCGGTGAAGCTGCCGCCGGGCATCTCCGCGGTGGCGGCGTAGAGGACCGGAAGCGCGCCGTCCTCAGGTGCCTGCGCCATCGTGCGGACCATGAAGCGCGCGACGGCACCGGTCACCTCGCCGGTCATGCCGCTGTTGACAAAGCCCGGGTGCGCAGCCATGGCCTTCACCGGTGATCCGGCAGCCTGAAGCTTGCGCTGCAGCTCCGCGACGAACAGCAGGTTCGCGAGCTTGGTGTTGTTGTACACCCGCTGCGACCGGTACTCGCCCCGCTCAGAGTTGAAATCGTCAAGGTCCAGGCGTGCCATGCGCTCGGCTTGTGAGGCGAGGCTGACGACGCGGCCGCGCACATGCGGCAGCAGCAGGTTGGTCAGCGCGAAGTGGCCGAGATGATTGGTGCCTATCTGCAGCTCGAAGCCGTCACGCGTCTCCTGCCGGGTCTTGCTCGACACCCCGGCGTTATTGATCAGCAGATCGATGGGCCCGTCCCAGTTGGCGGCAAACGACCGGACGGACTCCAGGCTGGCGAGGTCGAGCTGGCGGACATCGGCCGGGCGCGACACGGCTGACGCGGCCTTGCGACCCTTCTCGACGTCGCGCACGGCGTAGACGACGTTCGCGCCCGCGCGAGCGAGCGCGGCCGCGGTGGCCGCGCCGATGCCGCTGCTGGCGCCGGTAACGACGGCGGTCTGGCCCAGCAGGGTCATGTCGTCGAGGAGTGGAGTTGTCATGGCCCCAAAGTAGCCGGCGACTACTACGTTGTCAACGACTACTTCGGGGTAGCGCAGCGCTGCCGCTGCCCGGCACCCTGAACAGGATCGCCGCATCGTCGATGATCTGGTCGATCGCTGCCGTATCGAGCCGGCCGGCGCTCACCAGGGTGGCGATGCCGTGCAGCATGGACGTGAGCAGAACCCGCAAGCGCATCCCGTCAATGCCTGGCGCCAGAGGCGGCACCGCCTCGGTCACCAGCGCGCCCGTGGTGGCAAAGAACCGATCGGCCGCCTCTGAGACGCGCCCGCTGGCGCCGGCGAGCTTGACCGAGAACATCACGTCCATCAAGGATGCGTCGGTGATCGCGAAGTCGATGTAGGACCTCGCCACCGCACGGAACACGCCCGAACTAACCCCGGAGCACCGCGCGGCCTGCTCGGCGACCGTCGTGGTCAGCTGGGCGAACCCCTGCTCGGCCAGGGCATCCAGGAGATCCTGCCGTTCCGGGAAGTGCCGGCGCGGTGCGGCGTGGCTGACGCCGGCGTCGCGCGCGAGCTGCCGCAGCGACAGCTCGTCGAGGCCGGATTCGCGCAGCGTCCTCCGCGCCCGGTCGAGAAGGTCCTCGCGCAGGTTCCCGTGGTGGAACGGCTTGCCCGAGGCGCTGCGAGCGGCCGGCGGCTTGGAGTTCATAGCGCGATCCTACCGAAAGTCGCCACCGCCTACTTTGCTTGGTAGTGTTCTGCGCGTGCCCCAGTCTTCAACGCCTCCAGAACCCTCGCGCCCTTCAGCCAGCCCAGCGCGCGAGCCTGGGTCAGGCGCCCTGCCCGCGCTAGCGCGCTCGCCCGCGACAAGCGCTTACCGTCAGGCCCGTGATCAGCTCCTGAGCCTGCGCGAGCGGTACGCCGATGTCGTCGAGCAGTTCTCCTGGCCGGCGGCGGGCGGGGTGTTCAACTGGGCGATCGACTGGTTCGATGTCGTCGCCCGGCAGGTGGACCGGCCCGCGCTGATCATCGTCGAGGCTGACGGCGGGCGGGTCGAGCTGTCCTACGCTCAGATGGCCGCACGCTCTAACCAGGTCGCACGCTGGCTGTCGAGCCTCGGTGTCTCACGCGGGGACAGCGTCCTGGTGATGCTCGGCAACCAGGTCGAACTGTGGGAATCGATGCTCGCCCTGATGAAGCTCGGCGCGGTCATCCTGCCCACCACCACCGCACTGGGAGCCGGCGACCTGCGCGATCGCGTCGAGCGCGGCGCCGTCGCCCACGTCATCGTCGCCGCAGCCGACGCCGGCAAGTTCGCCGCCCTGCCCGGCGATTACACCCGCGTCGCGGTCGGCGACGCGGGTGACGGCTGGCATAACTACAGCGACTCCCGCGCCCACGACGACGCCCCGGTCCCGCATCCCGGCACCTCGGCGCGAGACCCGCTGCTGCTGTACTTCACCTCGGGTACGACCAGCCGCCCAAAGCTCGTCGAGCACACCCACTCGTCATATCCCGTGGGCCACCTGACCACCATGTACTGGCTCGGCCTGCGGCCAGGCGACGTCCACCTCAACATCAGCTCGCCCGGCTGGGCCAAGCACGCCTGGAGCTGCTTCTTCGCTCCCTGGATCGCCGAGGCAACTGTATTCGTCTACAACTACGCGCGATTTGACGCCCCGGCGTTGCTCGGGCAGCTCGACAGCGCGGGCGTGAGCAGCTTGTGCGCTCCGCCGACGGTGTGGCGCATGCTGATCCAGGCCGACCTGTCGCGTGGCAAGCCCGCCGGCCTGCGCGAGGCCGTCGCCGCCGGCGAACCGCTCAACCCCGAGGTCATCGCCCAGGTACAGCGCGCCTGGGGCATCACCATGCGCGACGGGTTTGGCCAGACCGAGATGACCGCTGCCATCGGCAACACCCCCGGCTCGGTGGTCAAGCCCGGCTCCATGGGCCGCCCACTGCCCGGATGCCCGGTCGTACTCGTTGACCCGGTCTCTGGTCACCCGGCGGACGAAGGCGAGATCTGCCTCGACCTGGCCCGCCACCCGCTCAGCTTGATGACGGAGTACCGCGGAGACGCCGCACGCAACGCCGAGGCCATGGCGGGCGGCTACTACCACACGGGCGACATCGCCACACGGGACGGCGACGGCTACATCACTTACATCGGACGCACCGACGACGTCTTCAAAGCCTCCGACTACAAGATCAGCCCCTTCGAACTTGAGAGCGTCCTGCTTGAGCATCCCGCGGTGGCCGAGGCCGCCGTCGTGCCGGCGCCCGATCCCATCCGCCAGGCCGTGCCGAAGGCCTACGTTGCCCTGGCCGCGGGGTGGGAACCCACCGCCGAAACAGCCGAGTCTGTCCTCCGCTACGCTCGCGAGCGGCTCGCGCCGTACCTGCGCGTCCGGCGCATCGAGTTCTCCGAGCTGCCCAAGACCGTCTCCGGCAAGATCCGGCGCGTCGATCTGCGCGCCCGCGAGCAGGCACACGCCGGTGACGAGATCCCCACCGAGTGGCGCGACGAGCATTTCGCCGATCCTGCACGCCCTGGCGAACGGCGCCCGTAGCGGCCGGGGCCGCAACGGCGGCGCGCTGACGGCGACCAGCGCCGCGTCATCTCCGGTCAGCGCATCGACGTCATCTTCGGGCGAGAAACCGACTTCGCGCGCGCCGGCGACCTCCCCTGCAGCGGGCCGCCCCGCAACTACTGCCCAGCTAGAGCGGCCGAGAGCACCTCATCGGCCTCTCCAGTAAACCCCGAGGCGCCGTTCCCGCTCACGCTGCCGTCCGCCGCCGGCGCGTCCGGGTCCGCGGACGAAATCCGTGACGACCGGCTCCTTCTGGCCGCCCGGCCGGCGACCACCGATGTCCGCGACCATCGAAGATGCCGCGTTCGCAGCCACTGGGTCACGATCCTACCGGGGACCGTCACCCAGGTTCCCCGGCGGCCGGGACAACCTCTCCCGGGTGGACTTGGTCAGTGAGGCGCAGGACCGCCTCGCCCGCCAGATCGAGTTCCTGACTGCCTCCGCCAGCCTCGTGATTGCGCCCGGAGGCTAGTTCCTCAGAGTCATAGTTACCCTCGGCCCGCTGCGGTGCGCGAAGAACGTGCTCCCCTCGAAGTCATTCCTCCCCGGGGTCGAACCGGCCCAGGAATACCACTGGCAGGCACCACTCGCCGGCGGCGCCGTCCCCGGCATATCCGCCCGCCTCGCCCGCGCGCAACCGGAACTCAGCGGCGACAGC
>CAXUJF010000147.1:0-2661 GCA_964250865.1 uncultured Streptosporangiaceae bacterium | reverse complement strand
CGGCATTGCCGCCCGCGTCGCCGGCGCGAACCGTGACGTCTGAGCTGACGTCCGCGATGTCCCCGGGCGGCGCGAAGTCGTTCAGCTCAGTCGACCAGGGCCGCAGGTGCCCGGCGAACCGGCGCTCGGCCTCAGCCGGCAGCTCGGTTAGCACAACCTCGATGCGGACTTCCGGCGGCGAGCCAGCACTCCCAGAGTCACCCCGGTACAGGGCCTGATGGAAGTCGTACTCATCGATGACAGGCCGCCGGTAAAGCCGTTCGAGGCCCAGCACCAGGTCCAGCGCCTCACAGACCGTGGACTTGCCCACCGCATTGCCACCCACCAGCAAACTGCGCGTATCCAGCAGGACGCTCCCGGACCGCACACCGCGGAAGTTGCTGACCGAAACCCGCCGAACCTTCACCAGACCCCCTTGCCTGCCTGATCGCGGACTGCCGCGGCCTGGTCCCCCGCGACTCGCAGGCTGGCGTTGGGCAAGAGAGGCGACCGCAGCCGATGCGTTCGGAAGGCAGCCGCCATGTCGGTGTACCAAGAATTCGGCGCCACTACCTGCTAGCCGCACAGCTAATGTGACGCTCACAAGTGATCACAACAGGCGTCGACCCGTGGACTGCGTGTAATCCTACCGGGCGGCTACCTGTCTGCCGGCCGGAATTCGCATGCTGTCAGCTGACCAGTTACCCTTCGCCAGCCGTGCGGGCAGTGGGGCTGCCCCCGTTCGTCGCGGTACTACACATGTACTGGCTGGTCAGGGCGAAAATATACCTAGCATGTACCTGCGGTAGACCTTGGTGGCGGGATCGACGGTCACTGCCCGGGCGGAAAGAAGTGTCCGGGTGCGCTTGGCGAACCGGCTCCTCTTTGAACTGACAGGATGTAACAGCTGGAACGTACGGGTGGGTAAATAAGCAGGTCAGAGGCAAGAAACGGGCAAAGACGGTCGGCATAACCGCTCCTACCGTTTTCGTCCGTGGATTTCGGGGCCCTGTCCGTGGATTTTCAGGCCGCAAAATGCGGTGCCCACGGACGCATAGCGGACGGCGGAAACCCAAAAATAAGCCTTGAAGCCCATAATCGCAGGTCAGCGGCAGGTGCCTCGGGCGGAGCGAGCGTGCTGTAAAACCGTCGGCTACGCCTTCAATGATTCGAATCCATTACCTGTGCTGTCCCCGGCCAGCTCCGCGATCGTCCAGCCGTTCTTGCGCTCCGCCTGCGACAGCAGCCCCAGCAGATATGCCCGCGCCCGCCGGCGCGAGGAGGCCTGCGCGAACCGGCCCGCAATCACCGCAAACGCATCATCCAGACCCGCCCGCCACGCCCCGGGGTTTATCGTGGCCCGCACGGCCACCGCCTGATCTTGGAGTCCTTCACACCTCGAAGATCTATGCGGTGGCCGCCCTCATGTCACCAGGCCACGCCGGAAGCCATCACACTTTGCCGCTGTAGTACTAGACGCTGCGCTAAACCCGCGGAATTTGCCGGCCGTAGGACCATCGGCCCAGGACGCGGGCATGGGCGTGTTTAATTAATCAAGTTGAATTATATCAGAATCGCGTATGGTTGCAGCGGCGAAAGCCATGCCACTGCTTCAGGGCTGTTCCGGCGACGCCCGGCTGTTTTGTATATGTGGTCAGCACTTCCGGCAGCAAGAGAATCCACTGATTACGGGACGGAAGATCTGCCTATTTGCTGGGTTGAAGACTAGTTGTGGCCGCGGCAGCTGACCTTTTGCTGTCACCTTGAATACGGCTTGAGTACGGCTATTATTACTGCCGATTCAGGGGGGAGGCATACCTGCTACCCTACGGTCATGAGTACACCAACTGCCTTTCATGCTCTTGCCAAGCTCCCGCAAACTGCCGACAGTCTGGAACAGATAAACGCCGCCCTTCAAGCCGAGTATGAACAACTGGAGTCGCGGCTTAACATCGTGAAGGATGCCAGAAGCCTGGCGGAAAGTTATCCGGTGGATCGCGACGGCAACCCTAGTGGCGAGGTCTGGCCTCATCTGATTTCTTATCTAGAAGCTCTATCGTAATCAGCTTTGCAGCCAGTAAACGGTGGCTGCAGATCGTGATGCGCCCGTACTCGCGGCGTGATGCGCGCGCCGCAGCAGTTGCAGGTGCTGACTGGCCGCCGACGGCGTGACCGCAAGCTCGCTAGTCGACCGCGGCCAGCCGCGCAGCAGCGTCAGTATGCGCAGCCGCTCGCGCCCGAGCAGCCGGCAAGGACTCTGGCTTTGAGGACAGGCCATGGGGCGGCCATCCGCTGGTTCCCATGGGTTCCCGCTGGATTTTCAGCGCGCCACGAGAGTCAGTCGGCGGATCGCAGCTCAACAATGCGCTGCTCCGCCTCGCTGGCGCGCATACCTTCGGGTATGTCTTCGTCAGGCCCCGCAAGAGAACGCAATTCTTCCATCTGCTCGGGAGTGGCCATCTCATCATCGGGCTGGGTCACGTTCTGCTCCACTTTGACGCCACCGCGCCTGTGCGGCGGATAAGCAAACTGTACGAGACCGCCTAAGCCTCGAGCCACCGGCCATTGTCTGGTGCTGGGGTGAGCGGGCATCGGGTTTTCGGGTTTGACCGGGGCGGGGGTCCTGCCGCTGGCCTGTTCTGCGACTTGTCCGTGGTTCCGGGCTCGGGGACTGGGGTTCGG
>CAXUJF010000146.1:0-11424 GCA_964250865.1 uncultured Streptosporangiaceae bacterium | reverse complement strand
GCGGCGCGGCCCGCGGGGCGCCCGGGGCCCCGGAATGCGCACCCGGCTCGCCGGCCGGCTGACCAGCCGCGCGCCGCCGACGCGGCGTGCGCTGGGGTAACCGCTGGACTCGGTGCCGAGCCGCCGGGGCGATAAGTACTCGCGCCAGAGCTGGATGAGGTACCGCTCCAGCCCTTCCAGCTGCCGCTTGGCCTGCTGGAACTCATCCGCCAGCGGGTTGCGGTAGGCGTTGTACAGCTCGGCGTAGCGGCGGGCCGCTTCCTCGCGATTGCTGGCGTAGACCCGGACCGCGTAGTCACCGACCCCGCTGGCCAGCCGCAGCCCGTGAATGGCCTTGCCCACCGCGCCCGCGTCGATGCTGAGGTAGCCACGCAGGTAGAGCCGGCATTTGGCCTCTTCCTGCCAGGTGTCACCGAACGGCGGTGGCGCGCCATCCCACTCTTCGATGACGACCCGCACGTCGAGCTGTTCCTGCAGGCTGCCGACCCACAGCTGCTCGCGGTTCACGCTGATCAGCGAGCCAACCGGGGGGAGCGGGGCGCCGGGAGCGTTAGGGTCGACGGCGGAGTCGTGCAGGCGGAACATGCGCCGGTCAGGGAAGACGGGCATGACCAGTTGGAGAAGTCTCCGGCTCATCATCCACCCCCCGGCATCTGAGCCTGTGGATCCGAGTGCTCCATGGCCGGGGAGCCCGGTGCCTCACAGGTGTGACAAATCTAGACCTTGGACGCGTCTCATCGCAGGAAAACGGCCCAGGGTGTCCGTTTCTGTCCAAAATCAATGCCGTGATGGAGGTCTCCTCGGGGCGCGGGAAGACGTGGAGCACGTCGCCGCTTGATTAATTGTAGAGTAACAATGGTTATAGGAGCACAAGTTTCAGTGAGGTGACCGCGTGCCCGATCTCAGCCGCCGGCGTCGACTGCTGGTGCTGGGCATCTGCTGCATGAGCCTGTTCATCGTCGGCCTGGACAGCACGATCGTGAACGTGGCGCTGCCGTCGATCTCACGCGAACTGCACGCCCCCGTTTCCAGCCTGCAGTGGGTCATCGACGCCTACACCCTGGTCCTGGCCAGCCTGCTGTTGTTCTCCGGCTCGACCGCGGACCGGATCGGCCGGCGCCGCACGTTCCAGGCGGGACTGGCCATCTTCACCCTGGGCTCGCTGGCCTGCAGTCTGGCCCCCAGCACGGGGTGGCTGATCGGCTTCCGGATGCTGCAGGCCGTGGGCGGCTCGATGCTCAACCCGGTGGCGATGTCGATCATCACCAACACGTTCACCGATAAGCGGGAACGGGCCCAGGCCATCGGCGTCTGGGGCGCGGTGTTCGGGCTGAGCATGGCGCTGGGTCCGGTGACCGGAGGCGCCCTGGTCGACTCGGTTGGCTGGCGCGGCATCTTCTGGGTCAACATCCCGGTCGGCATCGCCGCCATCGTGCTGTGCGCCCTGTTCGTGCCCGAGTCGCGGGCTCCGCGGGCCCGGCGGCCGGACCCGCTGGGCCAGGTGCTGCTGATCGTGCTGCTGGCCTCACTCACCTATGCGATCATCGAAGGCCCGGACCGGGGCTGGGGCTCGCCGCTGATCATGGGGCTGTTCGCCGTGGCCATCGTGGGCCTGGCCGTGTTCGTGTGGTACGAGTCGCACCGGGACGAGCCGCTGCTCAATCCGCGGTTCTTCCGCAGCGCGCCGTTCTCCGGCGCCACCGCCACCGCGATCACCTCGATGGCCGCCCTCGGCGGGTTCCTGTTCCTGAACACGCTGTACCTGCAGGACGTCCGGCACTACTCGCCGCTGACCGCCGGGCTCTTCCTGCTGCCGATGGCGCTGGTGCTGGCCGGGTGCGCGACCTTGTCCGGCCGGATCGTGGCCAACCGGGGTACCCGCATCCCGATGGTGCTGTCCGGCATCTTCATCATCGCGGCCGGGCTGCTGATGACCCGGCTGACCGCCACCACGCCGCCGGCCTACCTGTTCCTGGCTTACGTGATCTTCGGCGCCGGGGCCGGTTTCGTGAACGCGGCCATCACCAACTCGGCCGTGTCCGGCATGCCCCGCGAGCAGGCCGGGGTGGCGGCCGGATGCGCGTCGGCCAGCCGCCAGATCGGCCAGTCGCTCGGCGTCGCGGTGGTGGGCTCGGTGCTGAACGGTAACCTCAAGGGAGGAATGAGCGCCGGTTTCGTAGACGCCAGCCGTCCCGGGTGGTGGATCGTGGCCGTCTGCGGCGCCATCGGGCTCATCCTTGCCATCGTCACCACGGGCACCTGGGCCCGGCGGACCGCCGCCCAGACCGCCAGCCTGCTGTCGCCCGCCGACGAAAGGTCACCGGTGAGCGTGCCATGACTAGTCCCGCCCCCGTATCCCCGGCGGTAGAGGTTTCCGCGGCGGAGCCGCCCGCCGGCCCCCGAACGCCTGACGACACGTCCGGCGGCATGCCGGGCGACGTAGCCGCGCGGGCCTGGCAGTCCATGCGCACGCTGGTGCTCGACCGGTACGACCGCCGCAAGAAGGTGTGCGACGCGCTCGGCATGAGCTTCATCCGGGCCAAGGCCCTGCGCCAGGTCGCGGCCGGCCCGATGACCATGCGCGAACTGGCCGCCGGGCTCGGCACCGACCCCCCGTACACCACGGGGGCCGGGGATGACCTCACGCGCCGCGGCCGGGGCGGCCGCGCCGGGCGCGCGGGCGACCGGCGGTCCAAGCTCGTCTCGATCACCCCGGCCGGCCTGGAGCAGGCCCGGCTGGCCAGCGAGATCCTCAACGCGCCGCCCCGCCCGGTGCGGGAACTGCCAGCCGCGGACCTGGCGACGCTGGATCGCATCCTCAGCCACCTGGCCGGCCCGGAGGAGCCTGGCCCAGCGAGCTAGCCCGGCGAGCTGACCCAGCCAGCTAGCCAGTTAAGGATCGAGACCGCCCAAGCGCCGCAACGCGGCCGGGTCGATGACCGTGATCCGCCGGTGGCCGGTCTGGACCAGGTTGCGCCTGCGCCAGTCGGCCAGCGCGCGCGTGGCCGTGGCCCGCGAGGCCAGGGCCAGGTCGGCCAGTTCTTCCTGGGACAGCGGCAGCGTGATGACCCGTTCCGGTCCGGTGGCCTGCGGCTCGATGGGCCGGCCGTGCCGTCGGGCCAGCGTGATCAGCAGCCGGGCCAGCCGCTGCGCCCCGGTGGTGGTGGCCTGGGCGTGCAGGCCTTCGGCGGTCTCGCTGATCCGCTGGATGAGCATCCGCCGGTAGGCCTGCGCGGCCGGCGGGCAGCTGTCCAGGTAGGCCGAGAACCGCCGGTGCGGGACCAGCACCGCCAGCACGTCCTCCAGGGCGTACATCGTCGCGGTGCGGTAACCGGTCAGCTCGCCCGCGAACTCACCGACGACGTCCCCGTTGCCGCGCAGGGCGAGCACGGCCTCCTCACCGTCCCGGCTCACCGTGACCACCTTGACCATGCCGTCGACCAGCACGAACAGGTGGGTGGCCGGCTCACCCTGGCGGCAGATGACCACCCCGGGCTGGTATTTGCCGATCCGGCCCGCGGCGGTCAGCCGGTCCTGGTCATGCGGGCTGAGCTGGTCCCAGAACCCAGATCGTTCTTTGTTCATGTTTCCCAGTCGTCAGTGCGGTACCGCACGCGGGCCCTTAGCTCCACCATGACTCCCGGCCCGGCCCGCGACAATCCCGTGGACAGATTGCGACGGATCGGGCCGGGGACCCGGCCCGGATCGAGCCGGGACCTGGCCCGGTGGTCCCCGCAGTCACCGGGCCAGGAGCGTGGTGGCCGTGCAGGCCAGGAAGGCGGCGGCGGTGATGAGAGCCCAGTTGGTGGCGGCCTGAATCCGGTCCGCCCGGAAACGGGCCTGGCTGAGCAGCAGGTGGGCCCGGGTCCAGCCCCAGGGTTCGGCCATCGCCTCGGGCGGGGGAACGCTGGCCCACGGGGCCCGGGGATCCAGCGGTGCACCCGCCGACACCCGCTGCTGCGACAGGGCGTGCCCCAGCGGCAGCCCGGCCAGCACGATCAGCGCCAGCGTCCGCAGCAGGCAGAGCGCCACCACCGCGAACAGCGCGGTGACGGCCACCGCGCCCGGCCCCGGCCGGCCCACCGGCAAGGTGGTGCTCTCCACGGCCAGGCCGATCAGCACCGCCGCCGCGACCGCACTGCTCACGATCAGGTACGGCCGGGTGTCCCGGATCAGCGCGGCCATCTCGGCCAGCAGTTCCTGCGCCGTCTCGCGGTTTCCGCCGGCGTTCCCGCCCGCACCGTCCCCGTATACATTGTTTCCGGCGGCATCGTCTCCGGCCGCACTGTTTCCGGCCGCACTGTCTGCGGCCTCGGCGGTCAGCTGCGGCCACCGCTCAGTCAGCAGCATCGTCATCGTCTCTCGCCCTCCGCTGTCACCGTTGTCTACCTTCCAGGCAACGGGATTCGCGCGGCCGGCGCTGTGCCAGGCGAGACGGACCCGATGTCTCATCTGACGCAAGGCCGGCCCACGTCTGACCCGCCAAGGTGGAACCACGGCCGCCGGCTGGAGCGTCTAATGGGGGATACGGCCATCCGGGGGGCCGGGACAGAGCCCATGGCCGGGAAACGGAGACGACCCATGACCGCGGCGCGCAAGCGCACGACCGGCAGCACCCGCACCACCGCAAAGTCGCGCAGCACCACCCGCACCGCTGGGGCTGGCCTGGCCGGCCTGGCTGCGGTGGCCGCCACCGCTACGGTCGCGGCCTGCGGCAGCACCCCGGCGCCCACCTCGGCCGGCCAGCCGGCCAGCAGTGCGGCCAGCTCGCCCAGCCAGTCGGCCACCCCGTCCGGTGGTGCGACCCTGCAGGCCAGCACCGGCCTCTGCAGCACGGTGCCGAAGCTGACCGCCCTCTCCGTGCACCGGGTGAACGAGCTCCCCCAGAACCACCTGAAGTTCGTGTTCCCCGCCACCGAGGTGGTGACCAGCGCCGCCACGGTCCAGACGGTGGCCAAGAGCCTGTGTGCGCTGCCGCCGCAGACCGGCTCCGTGGCCTGCCCGAACGACAATGGCGTCAGCTACCAGCTCACGTTCGTCGAGGGCAGCCAGCGGTTCACGCCGGTCACCGCGAATGCGTCCGGCTGCTCGGTGGTCAAGGGCTTGGGCCAGCCCCGCGCCGTCGAGCCCGCCACCAGCTTGTGGCAGGACCTGGGGCTGGCCATCGGGGTCCCGCACCCCAGCCAGAACTCGTTCAGCGGCAGCCAGGCCACCACCAGCAACAGCAGCTCCTAGGGCTGGGCTTCCGGTTCGGTCACGCCGCGGGCGGCGCGGGCGGTGGTGATGCCAGCCACGGGGCCGGTGTCCGGAGCGGGTGGACATGGCGTTCCCGCAGCCAGCGGTCGGGTCCGCGTCCGGCTCGGCGTGCAGGTAGAGAACAGGCCGGTCTGGTGGTGCTCGGCCCGGACGACGTGATGGGCCGTCTCGACCCGGGCCAGCCGGGGCTTGGGCTCGCCGCCTTCCCAGGACCACACGTTGCGGAACCACAGGGTGGGCAGCACGCGCAGCGCGGTGTCGGCGGCCGAGCGGTTACTCGGCCTGCGGGTACTTGTACAGGTAGCGCTGGTAGCTGTGGGTGGGCAGGTTGTCGACGTAGAAGTAGTACTCCTTGACGTCCTCGCCGTGGCCCCATACCCCACCGCGATCATGAAGATGCGTCAGCGCAGGGCGAGGACGTGGCCGCCCCACGCGGGCAGGTCGACGAATAGTCCCTGGTCGGCCAGCTCATCGCCGGCCCACTCGAAGACCCGGTCATCGAGCAGGTCGGTGAGCGTCCAGCCGCGCCCGGGCAGGTCGCTCCAGCTGAGCCCGACCCGTCCCTGGGCGGGCGCGGGGGAGAAGTTGACCACCACCACGTGCCGGCCCGCGTCGGCGGACCAGGACCAGGCCAGCAGATTCCGGCAGGAATCGTTATCGGGCCAGCCGCCGGCCTCGAGCTGCTGCCAGACCCCCGATCGCACCTGATGACCGGCCACCGTGGCCAGCAGCCGCCGGTACCAGGCCGCCAGGCCGGCATCGGGTGCCTCGACGGGCCGCCGCGACAGGAACACCGGCGGCCGCACCCGCCGGCCCTCGAACTGTCCCTCATGCCACAAGGTGGCCCCGGGCAGGGTGGCGATGGCCACCGCCGCGGCCCGCCCGGCGTCGCGGGGCAGCTCGGCGGCGAGGCGCGGCTCGTCGTGGTTTTCGCCGACGCGTCGCTGCCGCTAGTGTTAGCCCCGCCCGGCCCGCATATGATCGCGGATGCCGGGCACGTCCCGGCCGACGACCCGGTCGTAGAGCCGCTTGTCGTAGCAGAAGTCGAAGCCGTGGCGCTGCAGGATCCACTCGGTGTCCCAGTAGGCCTCGGCCAGCAGGACGGTCTGCGGGTGCCGGTCGCGCAGGCCGGCGATGACGGCCGGCCAGAACTCCTGGTGCGGCTCCGGGCCGGGCCGGCCGCCCCAGGTCTTGGCGAAGATCTGGTTGGTCATCAGCATGGCCATGTCGCAGCGGATCCCGTCGCACTGCGCGGCGATGTGGGCCAGGGTGGCCGTGGCCGCTTCCCGCAGGGCGGGCGAGAACGCGTTGAGCTGGACGACGTCGGGCCACGGCGGGAAGTACGGGTCGCGGCCGTAAGCCAGAATGTGCCCGGCGGCCCGGACCCAGTTGGCCGGCTCGGCCCCGAGGTCCGCCTCGTCGCCGTTGATGAACAGCTCCGGGTGGCTCCGCACCCACGGATGGTCGGGCGCGACATGGTTGGGCACGTAGTCCAGCAGCAGCCGGATGCCGCGGGTGGCCAGCGTGGCCCGGGCCTGGGCCAGGGCCTGGGGGCCGCCGAACGCGGCGTCGACCACATACCGGCGCACGCAGTACGGCGATCCGATCACGTCGTCGGCCCGCAGGTCGGGCAGCGAATCGGTGAACGAGGCCTGGAGTGCGGGGTTCGCCTGGGCCAGCTTGAGACCGGCCGGGCTTCGTTCCCAGACGCCCATCAGCCACACCGCGTCGATGCCGGCCGGCGTGACGTCGTCCCAGGACGACTTGGGCACATCGGCCAGCGTCACCCGCCGCCCGGCGGCCCGCGACAGGTCGCCCAGCCAGACCGCGGTGTTGATCTCGTAGATCACCGGCCTGCCGGGCCATCCGGTCATGTCACGTCGTCCTCGCTGTGGGCGGCTGGGGCCGTCGGGTGCACGATCCCTGAGCATGCATTGTGCCCGAGGCTGGCCAGGAAGGTCTCGGCCGCGTCCTGGATCCCGGCCTGGTCACCGGAGGCGAGCAGGTCGAGCAGCAGCCGGCCCGCCCGGGCCTGATCGCCGACCTCAAGGAAGGCCACTACTTCAGGCCAGCCGGGTGATCTCCACCGTCACTTCCATGGCCACGCTGGGCGCCCCGCTGTAGATGCCCTTGAGCGGGGACACGTCGCTGTAGTCGCGGCCCCGGCCGATGACCACGTGCCGCTCGCCCACCGGGGCCAGGTTGGTCGGGTCGCAGGCCACCCACTCGCCGGTCCAGTACTCGGCCCAGGCGTGACTCTGCCCGGCCACCGCGGCGCCCGGCTCGGCCTTGGGGTCGGGGTGCAGATAGCCCGAGACGTACCGGGCCGGCAGGCCCGCGGCCCGCAGCAGGGCCACGCTGATGTGAGCCATGTCCTGGCACACGCCCTGGCCGGCGTCCCAGGCCTCCTGCGCGCTGGTCTGCACCCCGGTCGAGCCGGCCACGTAGGACACCTTCTCCCGCAGCCAGGTGATGATCTCGCCGGCCGCCTCGGCCGGGTCGGCCCCGGCCACCCGGTCCGCGACCGCCGTCACCACGCCGTCGTCCATGGTGGTGCGCTTGGTCTCGCCCAGGTACTCCAGTACGTAGCTCTCCGCGGCCCGCTCCCGCAGCTCGGTCCAGGGCAGCGGCACCGGCGCCGGTGGCGCGGCGCTGGTCTGCACGGTCGCGCTCGCCTTGACCAGCAGCTCCTCGTGCGGTTCCTGGATGTCGAACGAGCTGACCGTGGTGCCGAAGTAGTCGCGGTAGGACCAGATCGGCACGTTCGAACCCGTCCGCACCGACGTGGCCAGCGCGGTCTGCCGGGTCATGGTGGGCGGGGTCATCCGGCACTCGTTGTACGAGGCGCGGGCCGTGCCTCGGTAGGTGACCTTGGTCGTGTGCACCACGCCCACTCGCCAGCTCATGTCAGCCCTCCTGAGCCCAGGCCACCGGGGCCGAGTAGGCGAAGTAACGCTTGGTGATGGCCTCGTTGGCCTGCCGGCAGGCCGCCTGCAGCGACTCAATCAGGTCGGGCAGGTCCGTTTCAATCTGGCCCGGGTCGGCGTACTCGAGCCGGGTCCGCAGCTGCCCGATCTCCCGCCGGGCCGGGTCGCCGGTGCCGGACCGGTCCGCGTCGCCGGGGTCCAGCGCCCGCAGGGCTTCCTCGGCGTTGGTCAGCGCGTGCAGCACCGACCGCGGGAACAGCCGGTCGAGCATGAGGAATCCGGCCACGTCGGACGGGTCGCTGGCCCAGCCGTGGGTGCGGATGAACGACTCGTGCGCCCCGCAGGCGTGCAGCACGGTGAGCCAGCCCAGCTGATGCCGGGTCCCGCTCATCCGGGCCAGCAGCAGCCGGGCGGTCATGTCCACCCGCTCCAGGCTGCGGCCCAGCACCAGGAACCGCCAGGCGTCGTCGTGGCTCATGGTCGACTCGGCCAGACCGAAGAACAGCGCCGCCCGCTCCCGGACGAACCGGAAGTACATGTGCGGCCCGAGCCGGTCGGCCGACCGGCGCTGCGCGCTCAGGCCCAGGCTGGTGACGTTCAGGCACTCCCACATCTCGCTGGAGACCACATCCCGGACGCTGCGCATGCCGGCCCGGGCGGCCCGGATCGCGCCTGAGATCGCGCTCGGGTTCTTCGGGTCGTAGGCCAGCAGGGACAGCGCCGTTCCGATGTCCATCGGGCCCTCCTCGGGGGCGGGCACGCCCAGGATGGCCAGCATGCCCCGGCAGTCAGCGTCCTCGTCGGCGTCCGGGTCCTCCAGCATGTAGTGCACGTACACGTCCAGCGTGCGGGCGGTGTCGTCGGCCCGCTCCACGTACCGCCCGGTCCAGTACAGCGTCTCGGCAATCCGGCTGAGCAGCGCGTCACTCATGGCATTCCCTGCCTACTCATTGCTGCTGCTGCTCCTGGTCGCGCAGGGAGACGTACTGCCGGTCGGCCAGCAGCCCGCGCTGGGGGCCCGCGGCGGGCGTGAACGGCGGGGGATCGGGGCGTTCGGCGCCCTGCCCGTCGTTGGACAACACCCAGGTGTCCTTGGACCCGCCGCCCTGGCTGGAGTTCACGACCAGCGCGCCTTCGGCCAGCGCGACCCGGGTCAGGCCGCCGGGCAGCAGCCACACGTCGTTGCCGTCGTTGACCGCGAACGGGCGCAGGTCGATGTGCCGGGGCTCGATCCGCTCGCCGATCAGCACCGGCGAGGTGGACAGGCTCACCGGCCGCTGCGCGATCCAGCCGCGCGGGTCGGCCGCGACCTGGGTGTGCAGCTCGGTCAGGGTTCGTTCCTCCGCGTGCGGGCCGATGACGATGCCCTTGCCGCCCGCCCCATCGACCGGCTTGAGCACCAGGTTGCCCAGGTTGCCCAGCACCCAGGTCCGCACGTCCGGGTCGTCCAGCCGGTAGGACTCGACGTTGGGCAGGACCGGCTCCTCGCTGAGGTAGTAGCGGATCAGTTCGGGCACGTAGGTGTAGATGAGCTTGTCGTCGGCCACGCCGTTGCCGACCCCGTTGGCGATCGTGACCTGCCCGGCCCGGGCCGCGTTGATCAGCCCGGCGCAGCCGATCACCGATTCCGGCCGGAACAGGACCGGATCGAGGAAGTCGTCGTCGACGCGCCGGTAGATCACGTCGACCCGCCGCTGGCCGTGCGTGGTCCGCACGTAGACCCGGTTACCGGTGCAGAACAGGTCCCGCCCCTCGACCAGCTCGGCCCCCATCAGCTGGGCCAGCAGCGCATGCTCGAAGTAGGCCGCGTTGTTGACGCCGGGAGTCAGCACCACCACCACCGGGTCGCGCGCGCCGGCCGGAGCGGCGGCGCGCAGCGCGGCCAGCAGCCGGGCCGGGTACTCATCCACCGACTGCACCCGCTGTTCGGTGAACAGCCCGGGGAACGTCCGGGTCATGGCCAGCCGGTTCTCGATCACGTAGCTGACCCCGGACGGGATCCGGACGTTGTCCTCCAGCACCCGCAGCTGGCCGTACTCGTCCCGGATCAGGTCGATGCCCGCCACCTGGACCCGCACCCCGTTCGGCGGGGCCAGGCCGACGACCTCGCGGTGGAAACCGGACGAGGTCAGCAGCACCCGCCACGGCACCACGCCGTCCTTGAACACCTGGCGCTCGCCGTACACGTCGGCCAGGAACGCCTCCAGCGCGTAGACCCGCTGCCGGACGCCCCGGACGATCAGGTCCCACTCCACCGCGTCGATGACCCGCGGCACCAGGTCGAGCGGGAACGGCCGTTCTTCGCCGCCGAGATCGAAGGTCACGCCGCGGTCGGTGAACACCCGCGCCAGCTGGTCCGCCCGGAACCGCAGCTCCCCGGGATCCATCGGCTGCAAGGCGCTGATCAGCCCAGCGTAAGACGGACGGGGCTCGCCAGGTCCCGAGAACATCTCGTCCCAGGCCTCCGCGGGCTGATACCCGTCGAAGATGTCGGCCACGGTCGCAGCTTAACCTGCGCGTATTCCGAACTGGTTACAGGGGATAACAGCGATGTTCCCGGACGTTTCCCCAGTTGTCCCGTCGTTTGGCCAGCACTGTTTGGCCAGCACTGTTTGGCCAGCACAGTTTGGCGGGCCCAGGGCGGGAAGGTCACTGACCATGCCGAAGACGACACGAGACGGCCAGCCCAAGCCCGAGGAACTGCCCGGCACGCTGCGGCGCTCGCCCAAGAAGGCGCAGGACACGTTCGCCTAGGCCCACGACAGCGCGCTGGAGCAGTACGGGGACGAAGAACGGGCCAGCCGGGTGGCCTGGGCCGCGGTCAAGCACATGTTCGAGAAGGTCGGCGACCACTGGGAGTTCAAGGACCACAAGGGGCCGTCTGACCCGCGCGCGAAGAACCCGCGGGCCCGTGAGGGCCGGGGCCGGACGTTCGGCGGCGTGGACTACGAGGGTCATACCAAGCAGGAGCTGTACGAGCGGGCGGCCAAGCTCAACGTCAAGGGCCGGTCGACGATGACCAAGGCCGAACTGGCCGACGCCATCGCCCGTAAGCAGGACTGACCGGGGTCAGCCGCAGCCGCAGGCTCCGCCGCAGCAGCCACCGCCGCCGCCGCCCATGCGGGTTTCCACGCCCATCCGCTTCTGCCAGCGGTCGAGCCGGCGATGGGCGGTGATTAGGCGATCGCGCACCACCGTCATCTCCGGCCTGTGACAGGCGCCCTGGCTGCTGCGGCTGGTG
>CAXUJF010000145.1:7755-11553 GCA_964250865.1 uncultured Streptosporangiaceae bacterium | reverse complement strand
GGGTCGAAGCGCGCCACCGGCCCGACCGGCGCCAGCGGCGACAGCGCCAGGGCCCCGGCTACCGCCAGCACGGTCCCGCCGAGCACGGGAGCCAGCCCCGTGCCCGCCGCCGTGAGCGTGGCCTGGAAGCGGGTGGCGCCCAGGGCCCGGATCGTGATCAGGTCCGGTGCTGACCGGGCCACCAGCTGGGCTAGGCCCTGACCGGCCAGGACGATCAGTCCCGCCAGCGCGGCCAGGGCGACACCACCCAGCGCGGCCGATTCCGGCCGGATGGCCTGCTGGACCTGCCGGTGCACGACGTCGGGCCGGTCGATCACGAACGACGGCCGGACCGCGGGCTTATGGGTCCGGGCCTGCTGCTGTCGCTGCAGGTTCACGGCCAGCTGGGACAGGTGCGCCTCCAGGGCCGGGATGGCCGCCGAGCCGCCCGCCAGCCGCAGCCCCACCCAGGCGTAGAGGTACTCGGCCAGCAGCTGCCGGGTCGCGCCGGGCGGTAGCACGCCCCCTTCGGCGTGGTCGGACTCGTCGACCAGGGCCGGTGGTATCTTGGCCAGCGCCGCCACCCGGAACGAGCGGGTGAAGGACCGGCCGATGGGATTACCCTCCAGGTTGACCGGCTGCAGCGCGTAGGTCACGCGGCCGCCGACCCCGGTGTGGAACAGCCGCGCCACTCACGGGGTGAGCACGATCTGGTCCGTCGCGGCCGATGGCGGCAGCCGTCCGGCGGTGACCGTCAGGCGGTCCTGCCGGAACCATTCACCGTCGAGGCTGCCGTTGAGACCCGAGGTCACGAAGGCCGGGTCGGGATGACCACCGATCACCGGCACCCCATTGAGCCCGATGTAGGGGGCGTGGGAGGTTACGCCGGGCAAGTCTGAGATCAAGGTGATGGGCGCAGCCAGCGACAGTCCGGGCAGCGCCCCGATACGTTGTCGAACAGGTCGCTGACCCGGCTGGCGGTCAGGTAACGCCCGTACGCGGTGGACGTCCGCTGGGCTCCGGCCGGCGCGCCCAGGGCGACCGCCCCGAGCAGGCCGATGAGCACCGCTAGGGGCGCCGCCGGGCGCCACGATCGTCGGCCGGTCACCCGCCACCAGTACTAGGCCATCATGGCCTACCCCCTCCGTCCTCCGTCCTCCGTCCTCAATGATGACGTCTGAGCTGGTCAGGGGACAGGGGGGCTGCCCTCACGGTCCAGCCGGCGTTACCAACGCGCCGCGGGTGCGGCTGCTTTCGGTCTGCCCGGGCCCGATAGCGGCGGCGGTTATCCCGCATTCACCCGACGGGCTGTTTCCACTAGCGCACCAGCTGCTCGCCGCGCACGCCTGGCGTCGGCAATACTTATTCCGGTGTGGCTATAGCCCGCCTTGGTCTTCATCCCCAACAGCACGCGCAAGTGTTTGGCCGACTCGCTATCCGCGTGAGATAGCAAGGTCACTGCCTCGCTGTGATCCTGGCCTTGCATATGCTGGCCCAGTCGAGCGCAACAGATAGCATCCGAAGCAGCAATACCAGCTTGAACGCACAGTGTGACAAAGGCATCTGGGGCCGCTCCTTCCCCGTCCGCTTGGCCAGCTATCAGAATTGCTGAGTCAAAAAACTCGGCCGCCTTACGCAAGCGTCCTTGCTGAATTTCTGGCGTGCAGGGCTTCGTGCGTGCCATGTCAGCCGCTTCTTTCCCGCAGCAACTGAATGAGCCAGGCCCGGTGACCTGCGACGGTGAGGCCGTCGCTTATCACGTCGCGGACTACCGGATCGTTACCTGCTGCAACAAGTTCATTGACGGTGTACTCCAAGGGTCGGGTATCGTTACCAGTCCACTTGGTGACGTTCGACGCCAGAGCACTTACCTGAGCATCCCAGATATCAATCGACGCGTCGTCGTCGCGGACAAGAAAAATATCTATATCGCTTTCCTCGGTCATGGTGCCGCGAGCCGCCGAACCGAAAAACGCAGCGTACCGCGGCTGTAGCTCCCAATTTTCTAGATATTTCTCGGTGTCTTGCAGCAGCTTCTGCGCGAGGCGGGAAAGCTGAATGATGGGACCGGCGGCCAGATGCTCGCGGTTGAACTGGTAAGCATAAGTGTTGCCGATGCGTGTTGAATGTATGATCCCCTGGCGGGTGAGGCGCACGAGGACCTTTCGGATTCCTTGCTCTGAATAGTTGTCGAGTATGCGATGAAGCTGCCCGGTGGTGAAGGTCGCCTCGTACTGGGCGAGAACGGCGAGAACATCACCATCAAGTGTGGGTGTGACCGTAGCCAGGGGTCGATTCAGTTGCATGCCACCTCCCGCGCTCTGCTTCCGACATGCTCCCAACTATAGTGTATGTATCTGCACTATAGTTGGGTTGTTTGGAGGAGAATTGTCGTCTTGAGGGGCCAGCAGTACCTTGATCCCCGCCCGGCTGCACCGAGCGGGGGATCGCTGGTCTACGGGGCGATGACCTCCGTCACGGGAAGGGAACGTGCCGGAAGTAGTTGCCGTACGGTCCAGCGTGCACCACGCGGCCGGTGCCCTCTAGGAAGATCCCGTAGTAGTCCCGGCTGATGCTGTTGCCGCTGATCTGCATCCAGATAGGACTGGCCGAGCCGACCAGGACGCCGGTGGTTGCCGTGTCCACGATGGCCACGTTCTTCGACGTGGGCGTGGCGGCCAGACCGATCGGATCACCGAGGGTGTTGTTGAGGCCGATCGTGTTGCCGACGATGCGACTGCCGTTCAGGTTCTGGCCCGGCAGGTGGGCGTGAATCGTCACCCCGGCCAGACCGTTGCAGCACGGTTGTCACTTTCGCGGCCTCATCGGCCTGTCCGAGACCGTTGCCTAATTACACGCAGGTCCTATTCGCGGAGCGTTAAAGTCCGTCATTGGATGCATTTACCTATACTGTCTGGTTAGGGACCAAAGCCCATTTCTGTTGGTTCTTTCACGTCTTTTGCGCAGCCTTGCCCAAACGCATAACGGACCTTCCGCCTGAATTGACGGACCCTGAAAATTAGCTGTGCGTTTGGTAAACCAGTCTCGCACCTACAGCGTCTATATTTGCGAAACACAGCACGACAGGGACTCGGGGAATCATCACAGATTTATGCGCGTATCCCGTGCTGCCCAAACCGAAAGTTCTGACGCATCATCTGTCGTAGGCTCCCAGACCGACGCGCGTCCCAAAACGAAGGAAACAAGTTAATGAAGCTTCTCGCCGGAAAGCGCAAAATTGTCGCGGTTGGCGGCGCCGCCGCCGCCATCATCGCTATCGGCTCCAGCTCGGCCTTCGCCTACTTCAGCTCCAGCGGAACGGCTACCGGCAGTGCGTCGGTCGGCAGTGCGACCCCCTTCGTTGTTGCGGCCGGCGGGGCCGGAACGACCAGCGGGACCATCTACCCCGGCGGTGCCGGTCAGACGCTGCTGTTCACCGTGTCGAACCAGGGCAGTGGTGACCAGGAGTACACCACCGACATCGCGACCGTCGTCGCGTCCAACAAAGGCTACGTCGAGCAGAGTGGTAAGGCAGTACAGGGCTGCCTGGCTAGCTGGTTCAAGGCGACCATCACCACTGACACTGGTCTCAATACGGTAATAGCGGCCGGCGCCAGCAAAAATGCGACAGTGACGGTGACCATGCCGACCGACTCGACCGACAATCAGGATGCCTGCCAGGGTGTCAATCCCGACGTGACGTTCGCGGTCTCCAAGTAACGGGCTGTCAGTCGTCACAGTTCTGACCGGTCTGGGGGGGGGGCGCCCGGCGGGGGGGGGGGCGGGGGGGGGGGGGGGGGGGGGGGGACACACCGGTTT
>CAXUJF010000145.1:0-7745 GCA_964250865.1 uncultured Streptosporangiaceae bacterium | reverse complement strand
CCCCCGGCGGGATTGCGGAACGGACTAGAACCCCTTTAGTTCACTGCGTCAGCCGGGCCGCTGAGTCCGGCTTTCCTTATTGCTTCCGGAAATGGAGTCGTTGCCGTGACCAGGCTCGGCACAATGATGGCTTCGCCGCGCAGGGTGGTGATTGTCGCGCTGTTCGCCGCCGCCAGCTTCTCGGTGACCGGGTTCGTCATGGCCAACGCACTCACAACCCCCAGCACGCACGGCTCCGTGGGCCAGCATCACGCGGTGACGGCTCGGCCGGCTGCGCTAGATACCCCGTACCGCCGGCATGCGCCGCAGTCTCAGTGCGAAGGTCGGCGGCGACTTTCGGCGGCGAGCCCCCACCAGTGCGCGCTTAGCCGGGACCGCGCCACCCTGGTGGTGGGCGGCCATCCAGCCGGACTGCTGTATCCGGGAATCAGCCGGCCGCTGAACCTGACCTTCCTCAACCTCGGTTCCCGGCCGCTTCGGCTGCGGCGCCGGGCCATCTCCCCGGCGAACATCACGATCACCAGCTTGACGCGCGGCTGCCCGTCCTCGTGGTTCGCGGTGACCCGGGGGCTGACTGCCGCCGTCACCGTCCCCTCGGGCCACCGTGGTCCCGTCTCGCTCAAGACACTGGGCGTCCCGCAGGGCAACTGGCCGGTGGTCACCATGCGCGAGACCCACACCAATCAGGACGCCTGCCAGGGAGCCAAGCTCTGGCTGACCTTCTCCGGAATCGAGGCCACCCCATGAAAAAGCGAATCGTGCTGGTCGCGGGGCCGGCGCTGGTCCTGGCCAGCGTAGGCACAGGCTCCGCCTATGCGTATTTCACAGGTTCCGGTGCGGCGAACGGGTCGGCCTCCACCGGAACCCTGAAGCCGGTCACCGTGGCGGCCACCGCCGGCACGCCGAACTCGATGCTGGAGCCAGGCGGTGACGCGGACGTGGTTCTGCAGGTCACCAACTCGAACCCGTACGACGTGACCCTGGCCAGCGTGACCGGGAACGGCACCATCGCGCCGAACAGCGACCACGTTAACTGCACCACCACCGGGGTTACTTTCGCTGATCAGAACAATCTGAGTATCTCTATTGCCGCCAACGGCACGACCCAGGTCGATCTCCCGCACGCGGCCAGCATGGACTCCTCGTCGTCGAGTGGCTGCCAGGGTGCGACGTTTTCCATCCCTGTGACGATCGCGGTGCACAAATAATGTTGCGAACCCCCAGCCGGACCCGGCGCCCAGAATCAGCGGATACCCGGAGCGGCCCGAGCCATGCTCAAGTCCGCAGCAGGCGGACGAGCCGATCGCGGCGGAGCCGTCCATCGCCCCGGCTGAGCCTGCCCCGCCGCCTACTGGTGCCGGTGATCGTCGCGGCAGTTGGCGCGGGCGTCGCCCTGCTATCAGCAGGATCGGCCTACGCCTACTGGCAGTTCACCGACAGCTCGAACCACGCTGCGGCGACAGCGGGCGTGCTGGCCGCACCGGGCGGGGGAGCACAGAACGGTACCGCCACCCCCACCGCCATCCCGGTGAGCTGGATCGCCCCGACCGGTTACACCCCGACCGGCTACACGGTCCTGCGCTGCGAAGGATCCTCCTGTACCCCGATCACGCCAGTCCCCAGCGGCGGCTGCAACGGTACCGTAACGGTCACCAGCTGCACTGACAACGACACGTCGCTGAAACCGGGCACGATCTACACCTACGCGGTGACCGGCGCGCTGGACAACTGGACCAGCTCGGCCAGTCTGCCTTTCCAGGCCGCCACCACGGGCGCGACGAAGCTCGGCTTCACCCGGCAGCCCGATGCGGGGGCCAGCATTCGGGCCACTGGGACCGGTACGTTCGACGTCTCGCTGGCTGTCGAAGACGGCCAGGGCGTCACCGTGGCGAACGACAATACGGATCAGGTCACCCTGAGCATTGATCACAACCCCAGCCACGGTGTACTCAGCTGCCTAGGTGGTCTGACCTCTACGGCCTCAGCCGGTGTGGCTACCTTCACCGGCTGTTCCATCACCAATGCAGGTAGTAATTACACGCTGACCGCCTCCAGTTCGGCCAGCCCGGCACTAACCGCGCCATCCAACGCCCACTCCTTCAACATCATCGCCGGGGACGCCAGCCAGTTGATCTTCACCACCAGTTCGGTGAGTGGTCCTCGATCGATGACAGCCAACTTGGGGCCGGTGTCGGTTCAGGAGCAGGACGTCAACGGCAACCCAGCCAGCGCACCCGCGGGCGGCGTCGCCGTCGGGCTGTCGGCCGATTCCCCTAGCGTGATCTTCGCGGCGGCTCAAGGCGGTTCCGCAGTGACCAGCGTGACAATCCCCGCGGCCGCTTCGACGGTCAACTTCTATGTCGGTGACAGCAAGGCGGGATCTCCGGTGATCACTGTGGCCAGCACCGGCCTTACTTCAGCGACCCAGACCGAGTTCGCGGGAGCGGAAAGGCTGGCCATCCTGTCGCAGCCCGTAACGGGCAGCGCGTCGGCTACCGCCACGACCGGTTCTGTCACGGTTCAGCTCCAGACCGCGGCTGGTGTACCCGTCACCACCGGCATCACGCTGGGCCTTTCGTCGAGTTCCAAGGGAGTGAACGAATTCTCGGCCACATCCGGAGGCGCATCCACCAGCTCGCTGGTCATCGCACCGGGCTCATCACAGGCGACGTTTTACTACGGTGATGAACTCGCTGGCTCGCCTACCCTCTCGGTCTCCGCCTCCAATGTCGCGTCGGCCTCGCAAACCGAGACCATCAGCGCGGGAGCGGCAGCGGCCCTCAGTTTCGCCAACGCCAGCGTCGGAAATGCGAACACCACGAAGTACCCCGCAGTGAAATGCACAGGTTCAGCCGATGGCGCGTCGTCCTCCTGCGTCCTGAGCTCGGATGTCCCCGGTGGTAAGTCGCGGTTCATGCTTGCGCAGGTCCGGCTCATCGACCAGTTCCAGAATGTCGTGACCAATAAATCGGGTACGAGCATCGCGATCTCTCTTTCGCAGACAGGCGGCTCGTCGATCAACTCGTCGTCGGTTTCGATACCGGCCGGCTCTACGACATCGCCGTCGTTCACTTTGGCGCTTCCAGACGGCACAGCCCAGGCCAGCGTTTCGGCCAGCGCCACGCTGGGGTCGGCCACCGTCAGCGCCACGTTGGACTCCTGACCAGGTACGTGGGCCGGCGCGCGGTGGTCACCCCACCGGGTGCCGGGCCCAGGTGCTCACCATGACGGCCAGGGAAACAATGCGAAAGGGCCGTCGATGCTGGGCCGGCAGAACTCGACGTCCACCGTGGTAACCAGACCAGGCCGCTCTTCAGACCGGCGTTCAGCGTGACCGTACAGGATGGTCACGGCCAGCCTAAGCTCGCAAACCGCGTTGGCGCCGATCCTCGACAGAACGGTCACCGGGCTTGTTCGACAGATAAGACAACGACCGGCACGTTAGACTCGCCGCGTGTTCAACGCGGAAGCGGAGCGTTCCCGCGCACCACTCCGCTGGTGGCAGGCCTGCGGAGTACTGGCCCAGGACGCCATGTTCGCGGCCGGGTTCACCGTGCTCGGGTTCTTGCCCGCGCTGGCCGCCAATGGCCTGCTGATGGGCAAATCGCCGGTACACCGGGCCGGACTGTTGGCCGTGCTGCTCGCCTTGGCGCAGTGCCTGCCGCTGGCCGGCCGCCGACGCTGGCCCGCGCTCTGCCTGGCCATCGTGGCCTGCGCGTTCGCTGCCTATCAGCTGCTCGGGTACCAATCCTCGTTCACCAGCGAGGGCCTGCTGCTGGCCCTCTACGCAGCGGGCGCGTACGAAATCACCTTCCGCCGTGAGCTGGCCGTAGGAGCCACCGCCTCTTTCGTGGTCCTGGCCATCGCTCTGGAGGGCGCGGGCGCTCAGGAGCGCCCGGTGGACTACGTGGTCTTCTACTTGGCGCTAGCCGCCTGCTGGGGCGCGGGGACGCTGGTCCGGGCCCGTCAGGCCCGTCGGGTCGATGAGGCCCGCTCCCACCCGGTAACTCCGGCCCAGTCCGGCCGCGAGGATGAAGGCCGTCGGCGGGCCGCATAGCAGACCGCCGACGATGAGCGGGTCACTAGCCGATCGTCCAGTGATCTCCACCGGACAGCAGGGCAGCGAGGTCACCCTCGCCCTGCTTGTTCTTGGCCTCGGTCAGCTGGTCGGCCATCATCGCGTCGTAGCTGGGCCGCTCGACCTTGCGGAACACCCCGATCGGGGTGGCCGGGATGTCGCTGTTGTCCAGCCGGGACAGCGCGAACGCGTACGACGGGTCCGTCTGGCCGACGTCGTGCGTGAGCAGCGAGGCCGGGTCGGCCCCCTCGACGTCGGCGGCCTCGAGGGCCCCGTAGCGGCCCACGCGCAGCCCGCGGCCGCCGCCGGGCCCGAACCGGATCGGCTCGCCGTCGGCCAGCCGGATCAGCTGTTCGTCGCGGGAGGAGGCGTCCTTCAGCGGCGCGAAGGCGTCGTCATTGAAGATGGGGCAGTTCTGGTAGATCTCGATGAACGACGCACCGCGGTGGTCGGCCGCCGCGCGCAGCACGCTGGTCAGGTGCTGGCGGTCGGAGTCGATGCTGCGGGCCACAAAGCTGGCTTCGGCCCCCAGCGCCAGCGACACCGGGTTGAACGGGGTGTCCAGCGACCCGAACGGCGTGGACTTGGTGACCTTGCCCTGCTCCGAGGTCGGCGAGTACTGGCCCTTGGTCAGGCCGTAGATCCGGTTGTTGAACAGCAGGATCTTGATGTTGACGTTGCGGCGCAGCGCGTGGATCAGGTGGTTACCGCCGATGGACAGCGAGTCGCCGTCGCCGGTGATGACCCAGACCGACAGGTCCGGCCGGGACGAGGCCAATCCGGTGGCGATGGCCGGGGCCCGGCCGTGGATGGAGTGCATCCCGTAGGTGTCCATGTAGTACGGCAGCCGGGATGAGCAGCCGATGCCGGACACCACGACCACGTTCTCCCGCGGCACCTGCAGCTCGGGCAGGAACGCCTGGAACGCGGCCAGGATCGCGTAGTCGCCACACCCGGGGCACCAGCGCACTTCCTGGTCGGACTTGAAGTCCTTGGTGGACTGCTTGGCCGTGGCCTTGGGCACCAGGGTCAGTGCCGCCGGGCGGTGGCCGTTGCCGTTCACCGGCATCGCGGCGTCAGACATTGTCGATCACATCCTTGATCACACCGGCCAGCTCGGCCGCGCCGAATGGCAGGCCACGGACCCGGTTGTAAGAGATCACGTCGACCAGATAACGGCCGCGCAGCAGCAGCGCCAGCTGCCCCAGGTTGATCTCGGGGACCAGCACCTTCTCGTAGCGGTTCAGCACGTCACCCAGGTTGGCCGGGAACGGGTTGAGGTGCCGCAGGTGGGCCTGGGCCACCGAGCGACCCGCCAGCCGGACCCGGCGGCAGCCGGCGCCGATCGCCCCGAACGTCGAGCCCCAGCCGAGCACGAGCACCCGCGCGTCGCCGTCCGGGTCGTCGATCTCCAGCGCCGGTATGTCGTTCGCGATCCCGTCGATCTTGGCCTGGCGGAGCCGGACCATCCGGTCGTGGTTGTCCGGGTCGTAGGAGATCGTCCCGGTCAGGTCGGCCTTCTCGATGCCGCCGATCCGGTGCTCCAGGCCGGCCGTGCCCGGGACCGCCCAGGGGCGGGCCATGGTGGCCGGGTCCCGCTGGTAGGGCCGGAAGTCGATCGCGCCGTCGTCGTCACGCCAGTCGTCGGCGGTGGCGAACTTGACGTCCTGGGTCAGGTCGGGCAGCGTCTCGACGTCCGGGATGCGCCACGGCTCGGAGCCGTTGGCCAGGTACCCGTCGGACAGCACGATGACCGGCGTGCGGTACTTGACCGCCAGCCGGGTGGCCTCGATCCCGGCGTTGAAGCAGTCGGACGGGCTGGCCGGGGCGATCACCGGCAGCGGCGACTCGCCGTTGCGGCCGAACAGGGCCTGCAGCAGGTCAGCCTGCTCGGTCTTGGTCGGCATGCCCGTGGACGGGCCGGCCCGCTGGATGTCGCACACGATCAGCGGCAGCTCGAGGGATACCCCCAGGCCGATCGTCTCTTCCTTGAGCAGGATGCCCGGGCCCGACGTGGTGGTGACGCCCAGGGCGCCGCCGAACGAGGCCCCCAGCGCCGCGCCGACGCCGGCGATCTCGTCCTCGGCCTGGAACGTGCGCACGCCGAACCGCTTCTGCTTGGCCAGCTCGTGCAGGATGTCCGAGGCCGGGGTGATCGGGTAGGAGCCGAGGAACAGCGGCAGCCCGGACAGCTGGGACCCGGCGATGAGCCCGTAGGACAGGGCGGTGTTCCCGGTGATGTTCCGGTACGTGCCCGGGGCCAGCATGGCTGGCTTGACCTCGTACCGGACCGAGAACGCCTCGGTCGTCTCACCGAAGTTCCAGCCCGCGTGGAAGGCCGCGATGTTGGCCTTCATGATCTCGGGCTTGGTCGCGAACCGGGACCGCAGGAACTTCAGCGTGCCCTCTTGCGGCCGGTCGTACAGCCAGGACAGCAGCCCGAGGGCGAACATGTTCTTGGCCCGCTCGGCGTCCTTGCGGCTGACCTCGAACTCCTCCAGCGCCTTGACCGTCATCGACGTGATCGGCATGGCGTGCAGGTTGTACTCCGCCAGCGAGCCGTCCTCGATCGGGCTGGCCGTGTACCCCACCTTGGCCAGGTTCCGCTTGGTGAACTCGTCGGTGTTGACGATCAGGTCCGCGCCGCGCGGCAGGTCGCGCAGGTTGGCCTTGAGCGCGGCCGGGTTCATGGCCACCAGGACGTTCGGCGCGTCGCCTGGCGTCAGGATGTCGTGGTCGGCGAAGTGCACCTGGAAGCTCGATACGCCGGGCAGCGTGCCGGCCGGCGCGCGGATCTCGGCCGGGAAGTTCGGCAGCGTGGAGAGGTCGTTGCCGAAGACCGCGGTCTCCTGGGTGAACCGGTCACCCGCGAGCTGCATGCCGTCGCCAGAGTCCCCTGCGAACCGGATGATGACACGATCGAGCTGCTGGACCTGTTTGGTCACAGTGAGAAGACCTCCTCCGCACGCCGCGGCCGGGCGCTCTACGGGGCGCCACCCCACAGCCGGGGGCGTGAGTACGGACGGGAATCAAGTTTACGCTGCAAATCGACCAAAGCGTCTGGTTCATGCCGTCTGATGTGACGGCGGGACCAGGCTGCACCCTGGTGGTAGCCGGACTGAGCATACGCGGCCGGTCCCGCCTGCGGTTATTCCGGTGTGACGCTCGCGTCATCGTGTCGTCCAGCATATGGACACCCCAGCATGCCGACACTGTCCCGGCCGGCCGTCCGGGGTCATCCCGGTGCTGTTTCGCGGCGGGAACGGACACCGTGGGGCGGTTCGTTGGACGGACGTGAACCGGAACTGGCCGCGGGTCGTGGCCGTCGCAGGAGTCGTGGCCGTCGCCACGGTGACTGCGGGCGTGGTCCTGGGCGGCGCGGCGGGCGCGGTGCTCGCGGTCGCGCTGGTGGCGTCGGTACCGGTGCTGGCGCTGTTCCTGGCCGACCGGGTCGCGCTGTCGGCCCTGCGGGCCCGCCCGGTTGGCGAGGTCGAGTACCCGCAGCTCTACCAGGTGGTACGGGAGCTGAGCAACGCCGCCCGGCTGCCGGTGCCCCGCATCTACGTCTCCCCGGCCCGGCAGCCCAGCTCGCTGGCGATCGGCCGCAGCCGCCGCGCGGCCCGGGTGTGCTGCACCGCGGGCCTGCTCCAGCTGCTCCCCGCGGACG
>CAXUJF010000144.1:1031-11568 GCA_964250865.1 uncultured Streptosporangiaceae bacterium | reverse complement strand
GGATCCTCGGAGGCCGGATCCTCGGAGGCCGGGGACGGCCTGCCCTACCCGTCGGCGCCCGCGCTCGATCTGTACGCCGAAGCCCACGCGAGAGAAGAGGTGCGTCTGTTTGCGTCCTGACCAGCCCATTGTGCCCATCGGGCCCGACGAGGCCGAGCACACCCACCCGCACCCGCAGAGCGTTGATCACCACGGCGCGGACCCGCACGCGGCCCCGGCCCCGGACGGCCGGGCGCTGCGGATCGGTGTCGGGGGCCCGGTCGGCAGCGGCAAGACGGCACTGGTCGCCGCGCTGTGCCGGGCGCTGGGCGACAGCGTCCGGCTGGCCGTGGTGACGAACGACATCTACACCACCGAGGACGCCGACTACCTGCGCCGGGCCGGAGTGCTGGACCCGGCCCGGATCCAGGCCGTGCAGACCGGCTGCTGCCCGCACACCGCGATCCGGGACGACATCGCGGCCAACCTGGACGCGGTGGAGGACCTGGAAGCCACGTTCGGGCCGCTGGACCTGGTGCTGGTCGAAAGCGGCGGCGACAACCTGACCGCCACGTTCAGCCACGGCCTGGTCGACCGGCAGATCTTCGTGCTGGACGTGTCGGGCGGGGACAAGGTGCCACGCAAGGGCGGTCCCGGGGTCACGACCTCGGACCTGTTGCTGATCAACAAGATCGACCTGGCCCCGCTGGTCGGGGCGAGCCTGGAAGTGATGGACCGGGACGCGGCCGCGGTCCGCCAGGGCCGCCCGGTGATCTTCAGCTCGCTGCGGGAAGACCCCCAGGCCAGCACGGTCACCGCCTGGGTGCGCGCCGCCCTGGCCGAACGGGCCACCACCTCTTGAGAGCAGTGCGGTCGTGAAAGTGGCGCGGTCATGAAGGCGGTGGCCGAACTGGTGGCCGAGGCCCGGCCCGGCGGCTCGCTCCGGCTGCCGGTCCAGCGGTCCCAGGCCCCGCTGGTCCTGCGCCGCACCGCCGACGCGGTCTACCTGGTCAGCGGGGCGGCCGGCCCGCTCGGCGGGGACACCCTGGAACTGCGGATCGAGGTCCGGGCCGGGGCCACCTTGCGGCTGCGCACGGTCGCGGCGGCGGTGGCGCTGCCCGGCCGTTACGGCGAAGAATCCCGGCTCACCGTGACGGCCACGGTCGGCCCGGGCGCCCGCCTGGAGTACCTGCCCGAGCCCACCGTGGCCGCGGACGGCGCCCGGCCCCGGCCCGCGGGGGCGGTCCGGCTGGCCGGGGTGGCGGCCCAGTGTGATCGGGTGCCGGGTGACCGGGTGCCGGGTGACCGGGTGCCGGGCAGGCCGGCGTCCTCGTAGGGGTGCGGCGGGTCAGAGCGCGAGGTGCTGCAGGGCGGCGCGGACGATGCCGCCGGACCGGGTTAGCGCCTGCCGGGACGTAGGGCAGCGGAACCGGCACGCGGGCCTCTAGGCCACGGCCCGGATGCGCAGCACGGCCAGGCCGCCGGCCACGGTCGCCACCCCGGACAGGGCGAACAGGGACGGATAGCTGTGCAGCGTGTAGAGGACGATCCCGGCGATCAGCGGCGCCACCACCAGCGGCAGCGCGGTGGCCACGTTGATCACGCCCAGGTCCTTGGCCCGGTCGGAGGCGGCGGGCAGCACCTGGGTCAGCACGGCCGGGGCGGCGGCCCAGTAGGTGCCGAACCCCAGGCCGAGCAGGGGCGCGGCGATCAGCGCGGCGTGCCAGGTGGGCGAGATGACCAGCAGCAGCGCGGCCACCGCCATCACCGCGGCCGCGCCGACCACGTAGCGGCGGCGGTACCCGGACCGGTCGGAGGCGGTGCCGCAGGCCACGCCGGCCACGGCCAGGGCGATGCCGTAGATCGCCATCAGGATCAGCAGCCCGGTCTGCGGGTCGTGGTAGTGGGCGCCGTCCTGCAGGAAGTACAGCAGGTACAGCGTGCCCAGCGCGTTGCCCAGGTTGATCAGGAAGTGCATGAACCAGGCCCAGCCGAAGTCGGGGTACCGGCGGGGCGACACCCAGAGCCGGCCCAGCGTGGCCCGCACGGTCTGCCGGGGCACCAGCGCGGCTGGGAGCACGTCGTCCGGCGTGAACAGGGCGAAGGTCAGCGCGGCCAGCACGACCAGCACGCCGCAGGCCAGGTAGCCGGAGGCCAGCCCGGTGACCAGGACGGTGACCAGCAGGGCGCCGATCACGGTGCCGAGCATCTGGCTGATCCCGATCAGGCCACCGAGCGCGCCCCGCTGCGCGACCGGTACCCGGTCCGGCAGCGCGGCGGTCAGCGTGGCCAGCATGACGCCCAGGCCGGCCTGGGCCAGGAACCAGCCCAGCATCATCCCCGCGGGGGCGGGCGCGAAGGCCAGCACGGCCTGCCCGGCCGCGCCCAGCACGGCGCCGCCCACCGTCCACGGGTGCCGCCGGCCCCAGCGGGACGTGGTGCGGTCCGAGAGCGCACCGGCCATCGGGTTGGTGACCAGCGCGGCCAGCGCGCCCGCGCCCATCACCGCCGACAGCAGCAGGGTCTTGCTGGCCCGGTCCAGGTGCTGAGCCTGCTCGGGCAGCAGGACCTGGATGGGCGCGTAGACGCCCAGCCAGAGCCCGACGTTGGCCGTGACCAGCAGCGTGATCCAGCCGGCCCGGACCGGTGTCTCCGGCTCGGCCAGCGCGGCCGGCCCGAGCGGGACCGGCTCAGCGGCATGACCAGTGACACGATCAGCGTCCGGCGCGGACGCCGCTGGGCTGGCGGACGGGTCCGTGATCTCGCTCACCGCAGGCCTCCGGGCCAAGGCCGGCGGCTCAGCCGAAGCACTGGCCCTCACCCCGGTAGGTGAGCACCGGGCGGGCTGGGGCGCCATCGAGGCTGGCCCTCTCGATCAGGTGGTAGTCGTTGAAGCGCTCGGCCAGCTCGCCCGCCTTGGCGTGCCGTAGCCACACCCGGTCGCCGACCCGCAGCGTGGCGGCCGCGGCGCCCCGGACCGGGGTCTGCACCTCGCCGGCGCCCTCGGTGCCGATCAGCTTCAGGCCGGGGGGCAGGTAGGGCGAGGGCGCCCGATCGCGGCCGGCCGGCCCGGAGGCGATGTAGCCGCCGGAGAACAAGGTGGCGACCTGAGCGGCGGGGCGGCGGACGACGGGCAGCGCGTACAGCAGGGCCGGCCGGGGTGAGAACCGCCGGTAGGCGTCGAACAGGGTCGGGCCCATCAGCCCGGAACCGGCCGTGACCTCGGTGACCGACGGGTCGGCCGCGGTGGTCTCCAGGCTGCCGGTGCCGCCGCCGTTGACGAACTCCAGCGGAGCCAGGGCCTGGAGCAGCCGGATCGTCTCGCCTCGGCGTTCGCGCAGCTCGGTCACGCTCAGGCGCTGGATCAGGCGCAGTGCCGCCGCGCGTAGCGGCCGGCCCGGGGGCGCGTCGCCCAGGCCGGCGATCTGGGCCTCGTACGACATCGCGCCGGCCAGCCGGAACCCGGGCCGGGCCAGGACCGTACGGGCGAACGAGACCGCGTGTTCCGGCGTGTACAGCGGCGACCGGCGGACCCCGATGTGGACCGCGCCCGCCAGCGGACCATACAGTGCCGGCCTAGACAGTGCCGGCCTAGACAGTGCCGGCCTAGACAGTGCCGGCCTAGACAGTGCCGGCCTAGACAGTGCCGACCACGATAGGGGCCGCCAGGACGCGTCCAGGTCCAGGCAGATGCGCAGCTCCGGGTGGTCGGTGCCGACGGCCTCGTCCACCAGGTCCAGCTGCTCGGCCGAGTCGGCCATCAGCGTGATGCGCGCTCGGGCCACCGGGTCGGCGGCCAGCTCGGCCAGTGCGCCGCGGTCCGCGGTCGGGTACCCCACCACCAGGTCGTCGCTGGTCCCCTGGGTACAGAGCCACAGCGCCTCGCGCAGCGAGTAGCACAGCAGCCCGGCGAAGCCCGGCCGGGCCAGCACCCGGTCCAGCAGGGCCCGGCAGCGCACCGACTTGCTGGCCACCCGGATCGGGCGGCCGGCCGCGCGCCGGACCAGGTCGTCCGCGTTGTCGTCGAACGCGGCCAGATCGACCACGGCCAGCGGTGGGTCCAGTCCCTTGGTCCCCTGGTCAAGAGCGGGCATGCCCGCACAGTAGGCCATGGCTGGCCAAAGGTGAAGGCCCGTGGCATGATCCGTTACTTGCGGGTAGGCAGGCCGAGGAGGGCATGGTGGCGGACGGCGGCAGCTGGCGGAACTGGGCCGGTAACGTCACCGTCACCCCGGTCCGCTGGCAGCGGCCGGTCAGCGTGGATGAGATCGCGCACGCCGTCCTGACCGCGGCCGCCGACGGGCTACCGGTGCACGCGGTCGGCAGCGGGCACTCATTCACGCCGATCGCGGTCGCGCCGGGGGTGGCACTGGATCTGTCCGGCTGGACCGGCATCGTGGCCGCCGACACCCGGACCGGGCTGGTCACCGTGCGCTCGGGCACCCGGCTGCGGGAGCTCAACGCCGACCTGCACCGGCTCGGGCTGGCCCTGGAAAACCTGGGCGACATCGACGTGCAGACCGTGGCGGGCGCGGTGTCCACCGGCACGCACGGCACCGGGACCAAGCTGGGCGGCCTGGCCACCCAGATCGAGGCCCTGCAGCTGGTGCTGGCCGACGGCTCGGTGGTCGGCTGCTCGGCCCAGGAGCGGCCGGACCTGTTCGCGGCGGCCCGGGTCGGGCTGGGCGCGCTCGGCATCATCACCGAGGTGACGCTGCGCTGCGTGCCGTCGTTCGTGCTGGCCGCGACGGAGGGGCCGGAGCCGGTCGACGACGTGATCTCCCGGTTCGGCGAGCTGGCCGCGGCCCACGACCACTTCGAGTTCTACTGGATCCCGTACGGCCGCAACGCCCTGGTCAAGCAGAACAACCGGCTCCCGGCCGGACAGCAGGCCGCCCCGCTCAGCGCGGCCCGGCGCTTCTACGAGTACGAGGTCATGGAGAACGCCGGCTTCGGGCTGCTGTGCCGGACCGGCCAGCGGGCGCCCCGGCTCATCCCCCGGCTGAACTCGATCACCTCGGCGGCGCTGTCGCGGCGCAGCTACTCCGACCGCTCCTACCGGGTGTTCACCACGGCCCGGCGGGTGCGCTTCGTGGAGTCCGAGTACGCGATCCCGGCCGAGGCCGCGCCCGCCGTGCTGGCCGAGTTGCGGCGGCAGGTGCCCAAGCTGGCCGACCCGGTGATGTTCCCGGTCGAGGTGCGGGTGGCGGCCGCGGACGACATCTGGCTGTCCACCGCGTACGACCGGGCCAGCGCCTATATCGCGATCCACCAGTACTGCGGGCTGCCGAATGCGGCCTACTTCGCGCTGTTCGAGTCGATCGCGGCCGGGGTGGGCGGCCGCCCGCACTGGGGCAAGATGCATACCCTGGACGCGGCCCGGCTGCGGGAGCTGTATCCCCGTTTCGGGGACTTCGTCCGGATCCGGGACGAAGTGGACCCGGACGGCCGGTTCACCAACCCGTACCTGAACCGCGTGCTGGGGCCGCCCGGAGGTCTATCGCCAGCCGGGCCCGGTTAGGCTGCGGAAAGATCTTCTCGTACAGGAGGCACCGATGGATCTGTCGTTTCTGCGCTCGCTGGTGGAAAGCCCGGGCCCGTTCCTCTCGGTGTACCTGGACACCTCGGGTGACGACCGGGGGGCAGACGCCCAGGTGCGGCAGGCACGCTGGCGCGACCTGCGCGAAGAGCTGGCCAAGGAGAGCGACGACACCGGCACGCTGGACGCCGTGGGTGCGGCGCTGAGCGCCCCCGAGGACTTCGGCGTCCCGGGCGTGGCCGCGTTCGGCACGGGCGGCCGGGTGCCGCTGGTGGTCAAGCTGCCCGGCGTGCCGCGCCGGGCCCAGGGCGGCTGGAGCCGCCTGCCCGACCTGTTGCCGCTGCTGGTGCAGACCCCGCCGCGGCCGCCGCACCTGCTGGTCAGCGCCAACCGCGAGGGCGGCGAGGTGCTGACCGTAGGCGGCGCGAGCGGTGGAGACGACCAGCACGTGCAGGGCACCGGCTGGCCGGTGCACAAGGTCAGGAGCGGCGGCTGGTCCCAGAACCGCTACCAGCGCTCGGCCGAGGACGCCTGGGAGGTCAACGCCAAGGAACTCGCGGACGCGGTGATCAAGGCGGTGGCAGGCCGGAAGATCGAAGCGGTCATCGTGGCCGGGGACGTGCGGGCCCGGGAACTGCTGGTGTCCAAGCTGCCGGACGGCCTGCGGCGCGCGGTGGTCCTGGTCGACCGCGAGCTGCCGGTGGACTCGGACGAGCTGGCCCAGGCGGCCGACGAGGCCTTGCAGCAGCTCGAGGACGACGACGCGCGGGCCCAGCTCGAGACGTTCCGGGACCAGTCCGGGACCGGGCGGGCGGTGGAGGGCCTGGCCGAGACCGTGGCCGCGCTGCGCGACGGGCAGGTGGCCGAGTTGTTCATCGGCGGCCAGTACACCGACGGCGACCGGAAGGCCCTGGAGCTGGACTGGTCCTCCGGCCTGGCCTGGGTCGGACCCGGCCTGGCCGACATCGCCTTGTCCGAGGCGGACCTGCGGGACCGGAACGTGACCGACGTGGCACAGGACCGGGTCGGCGCGGCGCTGGTCCGGGCGGCGACGGGTACCGATGTCCGGCTGTTCGTGGTGCCGCCGGGCGGGCCGGCCGCGGGCGACACGCCGCTGCGTGACGGCATCGGCGCGCTGCTGCGGTTCGCGGTGCCCGGCGCCTAGGTCTGCTCAGCTGCGGCGGAACACGATGATCATGCGCCACGCTTCGCGGTCGGACAGGCCGACGTCGTCGGCGAAGTCGCCGTAGCTGGCCACCTCGGCCAGGCCGCCCGCCAGCCGGGCGGCCGCGCTGACCTCGGTGCCGGTCCAGAACCGGTTCGGCACCACGTCGGTCAGGGTCCGGGCGCCTTCGTGGTCGCGCACGGTGACCTGGACGTGTTCGCGGGTCACCTGGGTCACCGGGTCGATCCTGTCCTCGCCGCCACCCCAGCGGACGTGCACCCGGCGGTCGCCGACCTCGCTGTCCCACTCGGAGCTGGTCCGCGGGACCAGGGTCAGGAAGTCGGCCGGGTGGGCCAGCTCCATGATGTACAGGCCGCCGGGGGTGATGGCCCGGCCCACCGCGCCCAGGTGGGCGACCAGGTCGTCCAGGGTCATCAGGTGGCAGGCCGAGTTGAGCATGGTGACGGCCAGGCTGACCGGGGCCGCGAGCGCGAAGTCCCGCATGTCGGCCTGCAGTACCGCCAGCTTGAGCCCGTCCCTGGTGGCCTTCTGGCTGGCGTAGGCGCACATGGCTGGGCTGAGGTCCAGGGCCGTGGCCGGCACGTCGCGCCGGGCGAACTCCAGCGCGTGCTCGGCCGGGCCTGGCTCGGTGCTGGCGGTACCAGCGGTCCAGCGCGTCGACCTCGCTGCGGACGTCACGGTAGGCACAGGCAAGCTCGTACAGCTCAGGCGCGTCATAGATTCCGGTCACCGTGACACGGTATCTAGCCGGGTGGGGTGTTCCTGCGGCAAACTGGCCGCATGATGACCGAGGCCCAGGCCCTTGACGCCCTGGCGCGGGAGGACCCGGAGGCGGCGGACGAGGCGAAGGCGGCCCTGGGCTGGCTGACCAACGGCGCGGGCCTGGAAACCGTCTCGCAGCTTAAGCTGCAGGAGTTCGTCTGGTACGCCCTGCCGGTCAAATGGCCCATGACCACCGGGGAGCTGATCGCGGTGACCCGGGCGCTGGGCCGCCTGTTCTCCATGGTCGGCATGGAACGCTACGCCGACGTGTGCCTGTCCCCCGGCACCGAGCAGATCCTCACCGCGTACGCGCGCGGTCACGAGGCCGGCATCGCGGCCTACGCCGAGGCGGTGGAGAACTCCAGCACCGCGCCGCCGGACACCGGGCTGCTGGCCTGGGGTTCGGTGATGGGCCCGGACGAGCGGGCCGCCTACGACGCCTGCGCGGCCGCGGTCGAGCTGGCCATCGCCTGCCGTGAGCTGTCGTCCGGCGCCCGCGGCTGGCGAGCCAAGCGGCGGGCCCTCATCGACCGGTGGCTGACCACCCCGCCCCCGGCGCCGATGGCCCAGGAAGGCGGCCGGCACCGTGCCCACCACGCCCCCGGGGTGAGCGACACCTGGCTGGCCCGGATCCACACCGAGCGGATGGACGCCTGGGCCAACAGCCGGCCGGGCGAGCGGTCCCGGCTGGCGGCGGCGGTGCTGCCCCGGCTGCTGGAGGAGACCGTGCCGCCGGAGGACGCGCTGCCCACCCTGGGCTGGCTGCTCGGGCACGCCGACGTCGGGCTCAAGCTGACCGCCCGGCACTACATCCCGCCCGCGATCATCACCGAGGCGGTGGACGAGTTCGGCTGGCGGGAGCAGCTGGCCGGGGCCCTGCGGCAGGAACTGGACGTGTTCCCGCTGCACACGCTGCGCGGGCTGGCCCAGGGCGAGATGGGCGCGATCCGGCGGGCCGGGACCAGCCTGGTGCTGACCAGGACCGGGCGTCTGATGGCCGAAGACCCGGCCGTGCGGTGGCGGATCGGCACCGCCGTCCTGGTTGGCGCGGATGACGGGCCACGGCCGGACTTCGCGGTCGCGGTGCGCGAGGCGGCCCTGCTCTTCCTGCTGGTCAGCGGGCCGGCGGGCTACGAGGAGCTGACCCGGCACCTGGCCCGCATCCACACCGAGGAAGGCTGGACGTCGCGCGGGCGGGCCGACCTGGCCGAGGCGGTGCGGCGCGAGATTCACGGCCTGCGGCACCGGCTGTGGGCGCTGCACCTGCTCTATACCGGGCGTGCGTCCCGGGAGCCGTTGACCCTGACCGAGACCGGCGTCTACGCAGCCCTGGCCGCGCTGCGGTCGCGGGCCCGTGGGCCCCGCCACCACGTGGGCCTGAGCTGACGGACACAGGCGGAGCATCTGTCGGCCCAGTTAAAAAAATCCTGAGGGCAGGGGCGGATAGCCAACGTAGTTCTCGGCCAGCGTGGTGGCCGCGGCCCGGGAGCCGATCACGTACCGCAGCTGGGACTGCATGAGCTGCTCGTCCATCGGGTCGCCGGACACGTGCAGCATCGTGGTCATCCACCAGGAGAAGTGGCTGGCCCGCCAGACCCGCTCCAGGCAGGCCACGGAGTAGGCGTCGGCCCGCTCGGTATCGCCGCCGGCCAGCTCGGTGAGCGCGTCGGCCAGCACGGTCACGTCGGCCACGGCCAGATTCAGGCCCTTGGCCCCGGTGGGCGGGACGATGTGGGCCGCGTCGCCGGCCAGGAACAGCCGGCCCGAGCGCATCGGCGCCGCGACGAAGCTGCGCATCGGGGTGACCGACTTCTCGGTGATGGGGCCCGGCTTGAGTTCCCAGCCCGGGATCTCGAAGCGGGTCTTCAGCTCGGCCCAGATCCGGTCGTCCGGCCACCCGCCGATGTCCTCGTCTTTTCCGCTTACCTGCAGGTACAGCCGGCTGACCTGCGGTGACCGCATCGAGTGCAGCGCGAATCCGTTCGGGTGGCGGCAGTAGATGAGCTCGTCGGTGGACGGCGGCACCTCGGCCAGGATGCCGAGCCAGGCGAACGGGTAGGCCCGTTCGGCCACGGCCAGCAGGCCGTCCGGCATGGCCGGGCGGCAGATACCGTGGAAGCCGTCACAGCCGGCGATCGCGTCGCACACCACCTCGTGCCGGTCGCCGTTCGCGTCGGTGTAGCGCAGCACCGGACGGCTGGTGTCCAGGTCGGCGACCTCGGTCCCGGTCACCTCGAAGTGCAGCGCCGCCCCGGCCGCGGTCCGGGCCTCGATCAGGTCCTTGACGATCTCGGTCTGGGCGTAGATGGTCACCGCGCGGCCGCCGGCCAGGTCGCGGAAGTCCAGGTGGTGGCGCTCCCCCCCGAACTGCAGGTAGATCCCGCCGTGCGGCAGGCCCTCGGCGTCCAGCCGGTCGCCCAGGCCGGTCGCGCGGAGCAGCCGGACCGTGCCGTCCTCCAGCAGGCCGGCCCGCTGCCGGGCTTCGCAGTAGGCCCGGCTCCGGCTCTCCACCACCACCGAGTCGATGCCGCGCAAGGCGAGCAGGTGGGACAGCAGCAGGCCGGCCGGACCCGCGCCGACGATGCCGACCTGGGTTCGCTCGGTGCTCATCAGAACGGGTACGGGGTGATGTCGCCGCGGATCGTGACCCAGCGGGTCTCGGTGAACGCGTCCAGGTTGGCCGTGCCGCCGAAGCGGGCGCCGGTGCCGGAGGCGAGCAGGCCACCGAACGGGATGTTCGGCTCGTCGTCAACGGTCTGGTCGTTGATGTGCACGATCCCGGTGGGGATCTTGCGGGACAGCTCCAGGCCGCGCATGACGTCGCGGGTCAAGATGCCGAGGGACAGACCGTACTCGCTGTCGGCGGCGAGCTTGGCCGCGTCCTGCTCGGTGGCGAACGGCACCACCGGGGCTACCGGCCCGAAGACCTCGCTGGCGTAGGCGGGCATGGCCGGGGTCACCTCGGCCAGCACCGTGGGCCGGTAGAACAGCCCGTCGTAGGTGCCGCCGGCCGCCAGCCGGGCCCCGGCGTCGACGGTGGCGGTGACCAGGTTGTGAACCTTGTCCCGCTG
>CAXUJF010000144.1:0-1021 GCA_964250865.1 uncultured Streptosporangiaceae bacterium | reverse complement strand
CTGCGCGGGCATCCGCGGCTGCGGATGCGGCACGTGCCGTTCGTGATCGGCGAGGCCGAACGGGACGCCTGGCTGCGCGACATGCGGATATCGCTCGATGAGCTTTCACTCGACCCGGCGCTGGACGCCCAGCTATGGGACTATCTCGTCATGGCCGCGCACAGCCTGGTCAACCGCCCGGCCAGCCCCGGCGGCCGGGGGGGCGGGGGGTTTTTGGGGGCCCCGCGCGACCTGCTCGGTGGCCGGGTCGCCGACCGGCAGGTGGCTGGCCTTGTCGGCCAGGAGGCTCACGTACTCGTCGTAGATGGACTGCTGCACCAGGTGCCGGCCGGTGGTCATGCAGATCTGGCCCTGGTGCAGGAACGAGCCCCAGGCCCCGGCCGACGCGGCCCGGTCCAGGTCGGCGTCGTCCAGCACGATCAGCGCGGAGTTGCCGCCCAGCTCCAGGTGCACCCGCTTGAGGTGGCGGGCGGCCAGCTCGCCGACCCGGCGGCCCGCGGCGGTGGAGCCGGTGAACGAGACGACCCGCACCGCGGGCTCGGTGACCACAGCCTCGCCGACGTCGGCCCCGCCCGGCAGCACGTGCAGCAGGCCCGGCGGCAGCCCGGCCTCCTCGAACACCCGGGCCAGCACCACGCCGCCGGAGACGGCGGTGCGCGGATCGGGCTTGAGGATGACCGCGTTGCCCAGGGCCAGCGCGGGGGCGACCGAGCGGATGGCCAGAATCTGCGGGAAGTTGAACGGCGCGATCACCCCGACCACGCCCACCGGGACCCGCTCGCTGTAGCTGAGCCGGGGCTGCTCGCTGGGCAGCATTTCGCCGTAGGGCCGGGACGGCAGCGTGGCCGCCTCGAAGATCTCCTCGGTGGCCACGTGGGTCTCGAACTGCATGGCGGGCGGGATCTTGCCCATCTCCCTGATGCCCCACGGCTCGATCTCGGCCGCGGCCTGCAGCCACAGGTCACCGGCGCGGCGCAGGATGGCCTGCCGCTCGGTGTGCGGCCGGGCGGCCCAGCTGACC
>CAXUJF010000143.1:1993-11592 GCA_964250865.1 uncultured Streptosporangiaceae bacterium | reverse complement strand
GGCATGGGCCCGGGCTGCGGGGGGAGCGGGGACGGCTCTACGGGCGTGGACGCCATCGTGTTCATGTGCGGACCCCTTTCCATCTCGGTGTCCTACCTGGTTTGCCCAAGATCGGCCGCCTTAACAGTCGCGGCGCTCGACTCGCGGACGACCAGGCGGCAGGGGACGGTCCGCACCCCCCGCGCGGGCTCACCGCCGATCGCGGCCAGCAGGTCTTCGGCCGCGGCCCGGCCCACGTCCTCCAGGCACATGTCCACGCTGGACAGCTGCGGGTCCGAGCCGCGCACCATCGGGTCCCAGTTGTCGAAGCCGACCAGCGCGATGTCGTCCGGCACCCGCCGCCCGGTGGCCCGCAGCGCGTCCCCGGCCCCGCGGGCGATCTGGTCGCTGCCGCAGAAGATCGCGTCGGTGTCGGGGCACCGGTTCAGCAGCCCGCCGGTGGCCACCCGGCCCCACTGCTCACTCCACTCGCCGTAGAGCACGCCCCCGTCGCCGAACGGCACCCCCGCGGCCTCGAGCACTTCGCTCAGCCCGCTGGCCCGCTCGCGCGCGGCCAGGAAGCGTTCCGGCCCGGTGATGTGGGCGATACGCCGGCGTCCGGTCTCCAGCAGGTGCCGTCCGGCGGCCCGGCCGCCGCCCGCATCGTCGGGCAGCACCGCGGGCTCGTCGGAGTCCGCGGCCTGGGTCATCGCGTAGACCACCGGGATACCCAGCCGGGACCCGACCGACGGGCGCGGCTCGATCCGGCGCCCGGTCACGATCAGCCCGTCCACCCGGCGCGCGGTCAGCATCTCCACGTACCGGCGCTCGCGTTCGGGATCGTCCCGGCTGTCGCACATGAACACCGAGATCCGGCCGGCCCCCAGCGCGTCCTCGGCCCCGAGCATGACCGGGATGCTGAACCGCCCGAAGCTGTCGGTCGTGATCATCCCGACCGTGTAGGTGCGGCCGGCCAGCAGGGCCTGGGCCAGCGGGTTCGGGGCGAAGCCCAGCCGCCGGGCGGCCTCGGCCACCCGCTCACGGGTTTCCGGGCGCAACCGGCCCTGGCCGTTCAGGGCCTTCGAGGCCGTGCCGATGGAGACGCCGGCGTCCGCCGCCACGTCTCTGATCGTCGCCCGTTTCATGTGCCGGTCCCAGAAGTGCCGCCAGGGGCGGGAATGTCCCGCCCCTGGCCTAACTTACTGGTCAGCGGACACCGTAGAGGTGCTCCAGGGCCAGCTGGTCCAGGTGCTCGTACCCCAGCCCGCGGTTGGCGTAGGCGTCAATGTCGATGCTGACCTCGCGCACGTCCCGCCAGGACTCGCCCTCGGCCAGGGTGGGCTGGCTGAGCTCGGCCACCTTGGACGCGGCCAGCGCCGCCTGCACCTCCGGGTCGGCCCGGAACTTGCGCACCTTGTCCCGCAGGATCAGGTAGTTGCGCATGCAGGCCGCGGCCGACACCCACACGCCCTCGTCGTCCTCGGTGCGCGGCGGCTTGTAGTCGAAGTGGACCGGCCCGTCGTACTGGCCGGCGTCGATCGCCCGCACGACCGCGTCCACCACCCAGAACGCGCCGCCCACGTTGCCCGCCCCGAACCGCAGGTCCTGGTCGAACCGCGGCCCGTGCTGGCCGTTCAGGTCGATGTGGAACAGCTTGCCGTGCCACAGGGCCTGATTGATGCCGGCCGCGTAGTTCAGCCCGGCCATCTCCTCGTGCCCGATCTCCGGGTTGATGCCGACCATCTCGGGGTGCTCGAGCCCGTTGATGAACGCGATCGCGTGCCCCAGCGTGGGCAGCAGGATGTCGCCCCGCGGCTCGTTGGGCTTGGGCTCGATCGCGAACTGGATGTCGTAGCCCTGCTCGGTCACGTACTCGCACAGCAGGTTGAGGCCCTCGGCGTACCGGCTCAGCGCGGCCTGGATGTCCTTGGCCCCGCCGGACTCGGCCCCCTCGCGGCCACCCCAGAAGATGTAGGTCTTCGCGCCCAGCTCGGCGGCCAGGTCGAGGTTGCGCATCACCTTGGCCAGCGCGAACCGGCGGATGTCGCGCTCGTTGGCGGTGAACGCGCCGTCCTTGAAGATCGGATGGCCGAACAGGTTGGTGGTCGCGGTGGTCACCTTGGTGCCGGTCTCGTCCAGCGCCTTGCGGAACGCGCCGATCAGCTCGTCGCGTTCGGTGTTCGACGCCTCGAACGGGAACACGTCGTTGTCGTGAAAGTTCACCCCGTACGCGCCGAGTTCGGCCAGCTTGCGCACGGCCCGGTCGGCCGCCATCGGCGGGCGCACCGCACTGCCGAACACGTCGACGCCCTGCCAGCCCACGGTCCAGATCCCGAACGAGAACTTGTCCTCGGGCGCCGGCACGTAAGAATCGTTAGTCGGTGAGCTCACTGGCTGTCCCTTTTCCTCTCGTGCCAGGACGCGGTGTCGTCCCGCAGCGTGGCGTATCGATCGCGGATATCGGGGCGCGGGTCGGCGGTGAACGTCTCCGCCGGCGAACCAGGCCAGTCCGGCGGCCCGTCGCCGCCCGACCCGGCTGACTGAGACCCTGCTGCCTGAGATAGGGCCCAGGCCGCCTGCCGGGCCGCGCCGACGGCCACGTACTCGGCCGGATCGGGCACGGTCACCGGCACGCCGAAGATGGCGGGCGCGATGGACCGCACCGCGGGGGACCGGGCCGCCCCGCCGATCAGCACCACCCGCTCCGGGGTGATGCCGCAGTCGGCCAGGTTACCGATCCCGTCGGCCAGGGAACACAGCACGGCTTCGACCGCGGCCCGGGCCAGGTTCTCGGGGGTAAGGTTGGCGCTGGTGATGCCGTTCAGCACCCCGGTGGCGTCGGGGCGGTTCGGTGACCGCTCGCCGTCCAGGTAGGGCAGCAGGGTCAGCCCGCCCGCGCCGGGCTCGGCCGCCAGGGCCAGGTCAGACAGGCCGGGGGCGTCGGTACCGAGCAGCCGGGCGGTCAGGGTCAGCACCCGGGCCGCGTTGACCGTGGCCACCAGGGGCAGGAATTTACCGGTCGCGTCGGCGAACCCGGCCACCGCGCCGGTCACGTCGGCAGCCGGCTGCGACGTCATCGCGTAGGCCGTGCCGGACGTGCCGATCGACACCACCACGTCGCCTTCGGTGATGCCGAGCCCGAGCGCGGCGCCCATGTTGTCCCCGGTGCCGGGGGACAGCACCGCGCCGTCCGGGGTTTGCCCCACCACCTCGGCCGGGGCGGCCAGCCGGGGCGTGGCCACCGGCCGCCCGAGGGCCCGCTCGGCGATGTCGGGCAGCCACTGGCCGTCGGCGGGGGAGAAGTAGCCGGTGCCGGAGGCGTCACCGCGGTCGGTGACCGGCTCGCTGTCCGGGATGGCCTTCGTGCCCGGCCGCCCGAGACCCAGGCGCCAGGTCAGCCAGTCGTGCGGCAGCACCACCCGGTGCAGGCGGGTGGCGGACTCTGGCTCCCGCTCGGCCAGCCAGCGCAGCTTGGTCACGGTGAACGACACGGCCGGCACGCTGCCGGTGCGGCGGGCCCACTCGGCCGGCCCGCCCAGCTCGGCGATGAGGTCGCGGGTCTGCGGCGCGGCCCGCATGTCGTTCCACAAGATCGCGGGCCTGATCACCTGGCCCGCCTCGTCCATGGCCACCATCCCGTGCTGCTGGGCGGCCACGCCCACCGCGGCAGCCTGGTCCAGCAGCCCGTCCCCGGCCTGGCTCAGCGCCTGCCACCAGTACTCAGGATCGCACTCGGTGCCGTCCGGATGCGGGGCCGAGGCGCTGGCCACGATGGCCCCGTCCTCGGCCTGGCACAGCACCACCTTCGTGGACTGGGTGGAACTGTCCACTCCGGCCACCAGCATGGGCCACACTCCCGAAAAGTTTCGCGAAATAATGCCGAACCAGGCTCCTCCGACACCGTAAGCCGTCGCCCTTGGCCCGCGCCAGCCGGCCCGCCCGCGAGGCGCGGCCGACGTGTCCGTACTGAGATGTAATCGGTTGCAAAAACCGGTCAAACGGTACGTAAACGCTGGCTACTGTCCAACGACCAGCGCATCTGCACGCATCAAATGAACGTGCATTTGGCCTTGCATCTGCATGTCAGGTCCGGCAAGATTGGGGCTGCACGCCAGCATCGAGGATTGGCGGGTCAACCGGCGTCCCCGGGGTCGCGATGAGGTCCGAAAGTTTGAACCCGATGGTTGTGAACGTTCACAACCGAGACCAGCGCAAGGTCCCGTTGCCCACGCGTACCAGGGTCCACCCAGTTCCTCACGAGGCGCTGAGCACCGCCCCGCGGCAGCTCGTGCCCGACCGCCCGCGCGTGGTCCGGATGCCGTCGGACTGGTGGGACGCCCCCTCGGTCATGGCCCTGACTCTCACTCCCGGCCCGCAGCCGGCCCGCAGCGCCCGCCGGTTCACCCGGTCCGCCCTGACCCGCTGGCAGCTGGATCCGCTCATCGAAGACGCCGAGGTCATCGTGGCCGAGTTCGTGGCCAACGCGTTGTACCACGGCGGCCAGGACCCCGAAGGCGCGCGCGGCCCGGCCCACGGCGACGCCCGCATCGGCCTGCGGCTGTTCCGCCGGGCCGGTGAGGTCATGTGCGCGGTCCTGGACCCCAGCGACGCTGCCCCCGTCCTCAAGGCGCCCATCCAGGACTCCGAGTGCGGCCGCGGCCTCCAGCTGGTCGACGCGCTCAGCGACGTCTGGGGCTGGAGCCCCGTCGTCGGCCGGGGCAAGGCCGTCTGGGCCATCCTGTTCTGCGCCTGATTATTGGGCCTGATTATTGGGCCTGACTACCGGCCTGATTATCGGGCGGAGGCGGTTCCGCGGCGCGACTACTGGCCTGCGTTCGGTAGTGTCCTACCCGCATCTACCCGACCTGGGCGAGTTCGAGGGGGCGACGCGATCATGGCGTGGACCTGGCGCTACGAAAAGACCGACGGTGCCGCGGTGACGGCGGCCGACCTTCCGGAGGCGATCTTCGCCAGCCAGGGTGACGCCGAAAGCTGGCTGGGCGAGAACTACCGCGGCCTGGTCGAAGCCGGGGTGGATCAGGTGATCCTGCTCGAGGACGACCGGACCGAGTACGGCCCGATGACCCTGCACCCGGCGAGTTAATTAAATCAATATTTTTAACCAACTCGCCTGACCCAGAGCCGGCTCGCGCCACCCGGTCCCAACCGCCGGGACGCCTACGTCACCGGCAGCTGGGACTCCTACGGGCGGCTCCGAGTCACGGAACGGCTCAGCGTTACGGGCGGCTGGGCGGGCTGGCCGTCCGGCCCGGGTCGCGCTCGACGTAGCTGCCCAGCACGTCGTCGATCCGGCGCAGCAGGCCCGCGTCCAGCTTGACCCCGGACGCCTTGACGTTCTCCTTGACCTGCTCGGGCCGGGTCGCGCCGATGATGGCAGCCGACACGTTCGGGTTCTGCAGGGTCCAGGCCACGGCCAGCTGGGCCAGCGACAGGCCGGCCTCATCCGCCAGCGGCTTCAGGTCCTGAATCCGGGTCAGCAGGTCGTCCCGCATCCAGCGGCTGATGAAGTCCGCCCCGCCCGCCTGGTCGGTGGCCCGCGAACCGGCCGGATGCGGCTGGCCCGGCAGGTACTTGCCGGTCAGCACGCCTTGGGCGATGGGGGAGAACACGATCTGGCCAATGCCCTCCTGCTCGGACAGCGGCACGACCTCGGACTCGATGACCCGCCACAGCATGTTGTACTGCGGCTGGTTCGACACGATCCGGTCGAAACCCGTCTCGTCGGCGATCTTCAGCGCCGCCGCGATCTCCTCGACCCGCCACTCCGACACCCCGATGTAGAGGGCCTTGCCCTGCCGCACCACGTCCTCGAACGCCCGCAGGGTCTCCTCCAGCGGCGTCTCGTAGTCGTACCGGTGGGCCTGGTACAGGTCGACGTAGTCGGTGCCGAGCCGCCGCAGCGACCCGTTGATCCCCTCCATGATGTGCTTGCGCGACAGGCCCCGGTCGTTCGGGCCCGGCCCGGTCGGCCAGTACACCTTGGTGAAGATCTCGATCGATTCGCGCCGGACGCCCGCCAGCGCCCGGCCCATGATCGCTTCGGCCTTGGTACCCGCGTAGACGTCCGCGGTGTCGAAGCTGGTGATGCCCTCGTCCAGGGCGGCCGCGACGCACTGCTTGGCCGCATCCTCTTCCACCTGCGAACCGTGGGTGACCCAGTTGCCGTAGGTGATCTCGCTGATCTTCAGACCGCTCTTGCCCAGGTGGCGATGTTCCATACCGCGACCCTATCGAGGGCCGCCGGGGCAGGAATCAAGGGCCGCTGGGTCAGAACTTGTCGCCGGGGCGGATCCGGGGCGGCGGCACCCGGAACCGGCGGATCTGCAGGGCACGGAACACCGCGTACATGGTGAGGCCGCGGGTGCTCTTACCGGGCAGCCGCTCGTGCACCAGCTTGGTCAGCTTGAACCGCAGCCAGGCCGCGTCCACCACGACCAGCAGGATCAGCACCAGCGCGATCGGCTCGGCGTACAGCTGCACACTGGACTTCTTGATGAACAGCAGGATGACCAGAAGGATCATCAGGTACATGTAGTACTCGCTCAGCCGCCGCCGCGAGTCGATGTAGTCGCGGGCCAGCGCCTTGACCGGGCCGCGGTCCCGGGCCGGCAGGGCCCACTCCTCGCCGCGGCGCATGGCCTCGTTCCGGGCCAGCCGGTCGGCCCGGGAGTCCGCGCTGCTGGTCTTGGTGCCGCTGCGGCTCGTGCTGCCGCTGCGCGAAGGCGTGCCGGTGATGCCCTGGCGCCGGCCGCGCTCGGCCTCACTGCGCTTGGGCGTGGCACGGCCCTTGGCCGTCTCGGCCGCGGGCCGGACTTTTGTCGTCTGCGGGGCGCCCAGGCTCTGCTCGCCCTGGTCGTCCTGGGCGGTATCGCCGCGCGCCCCGGCATTACCTCGTCGGAACACAGCTGCAGCCTAATGGAACGGACCACCCGATGCGGAGATCAAGCCCGGCGAATGCGGCACACAGGCCTTCATGCCGCTTCATGTTCGCCCGTACGACGGGCACCGCGTAGGGTGGATGCCAATTGAATTGGGCGGCACTGTCCGCCCTGCTGGCCACGCTCGACGGCAGGCGCGGCCCGCAGGTGGGCACATGGCACGAAGGGGACGGCCGCGTCTATGAGCGTGATGAAGCGGGTCACACTGATCTTCCGGTCCAAGGCCAACAAGGCCCTGGACAAGTACGAAGATCCTCGTGAGACCCTCGACTACTCCTACCAGCGTCAGCTCGAGATGCTGCAGAAGGTCCGGCGCGGGGTGGCGGACGTGGCCACGTCCCGCAAGCGCGTCGAGCTGCAGATGAACCAGATCCAGCAGCAGTCCAACAAGCTGGAGAAGCAGGCCAAGGACGCTCTGGGGGCCGGCCGCGAGGACCTGGCCCGCGAGGCACTGACCCGCCGGTCCTCCGCGCAGACCCAGCTGAGCGACCTGCAGACGCAGTACGCCTCGCTGCAGGCCGAGGAGGAGAAGCTCACCGTCGCCTCCCAGCGGCTGCAGTCCAAGGTGGATGCCTTCCGCACGCGGAAGGAGACCATCAAGGCCACCTACACCGCGGCCGAGGCTCAGACCCGGATCACCGAGGCCTTCTCCGGCATCTCCGAGGAGATGGGCGACGTCGGCATGGCCGTCCAGCGGGCCGAGGACAAGACCGCGCAGATGCAGGCCCGCGCGGGCGCCCTCGACGAGCTTTTGGCCTCCGGCGCCTTGGACGATGTGTCCAGCGGTGGGCCGCGCGACGACATTCAGGCCGAGCTGGACCGGATGGGCGCGGGCAACGACGTCGAGCTGGAGCTGCAGAAGCTCCGGGGTGAGCTGAGCAGCGGGTCCACGCCCGAGCTGGAAGCCGGCGCACCAGGCCAGGCCGGCGCACCAGGCCAGGCCCAGCCGCGGAGCACCAACACTGCTCCGCCCCGGACGGCCAGCAGCAACGGCGAGCAGGCCTTCCCGCAGGCTGACGTGGGTGAGTCTGCCCTGCCGGCGGCCGAACCGCCCCGGGCCGGTGACGGCGCGTGATCATCCGGATCCTGGGCGAGGGTCAGCTCAGCGTGGACGACGCCGAAACCACCGCGCTGAACGAGCTGGACGCCCAGCTGGCCAGCGCGGTGGACGCGGGAGACGAGGCGTCATTCCGCCGTGCGCTGAATAAGCTGCTGACGCAGGTCCGGGCGGTCGGTAAGCCTTACCCGGCGGATAGCCTGGAGCCGTCGGAACTGATCCTGCCGCCCGAAGACGCGAGCCTGGCCGAGGTACGCCAGATGATGACCGACGAGGGGCTCATCCCCGGCTGACGCGGGGGCTGCTTCTCGCGGCTCGCACCTTCAGCGACTGGAGAGGGAACGTTCATACAAGTTCCAGCGTCACCTGGATAGATTGCATGTATGTACGCCAGAGCTGGCGAAGCCGGTTCTGGCCCTTGAACTGGAGGTGACGTGGTGGCGCGCACTAGGTATGCGCCCGACCGGGGACTGTCGGTCCGCATGGGCCTGACCATGTTCCTGCTCGGGCTCGTATTCGTGGCGTTTGTCGCCGCAATCATTGGCATCTCGTACGCGGTTCACGCGTCCGACGGCGCCATTGTCTTCTTTGCGGTCGTCTTGGGTGGCGGGCTGGCCATCGGCTCCCTGTTCTACTCGGACAAGATCGCCCTGTCCTCGGCCCAGGCCCAGCTGGTGACTCCACAGCAGGAGCCGGAGCTGCACGGCATCGTGGACCGGGTCTGCGCGCTGGCCGACATGCCCAAGCCGCGCATCGCGATTTCCCCGACCGACCTGCCGAACGCCTTCGCCACCGGCCGTAACAGCGAGCATGCCGTGCTGTGCGTAACGCAAGGCATCCAGCGGCGGCTGACGCCCGAGGAACTCGAGGGCGTGATCGCGCACGAGCTCTCGCACGTGGCCCACAAGGACGTCATGGTGATGACCGTGGCCTCGTTCCTGGGCATCATCGCCGGCCTGCTGATCAGGTTCTCCTTTTACGGCGAGCTGTTCGGCGGCGGCGGCCGCCGCGGCGGGAACAACAACAACAACCAGGGCGCGCTGCCCATCCTGCTGATCATCATGGGTGTCAGCATCGTGGTCTACGCGATCAGCTTCCTGCTCATCCGGCTGCTGTCGCGCTACCGCGAGCTGGCCGCCGACCGCTCCGGGGCGCTCCTCACCGGGCAGCCGTCCGCCCTGGCCAGCGCGCTGTCCAAGGTGAGCGGCAGCATCGCCCGGATCCCGACCAAGGACCTGCGTGAGGCCGCGCCGCTGAACGCCTTCTACTTCGCCCCCGCGCTCAGCGGCCAGCAGGCCGGGTCGAAGATCGGGCAGCTGTTCTCCACCCACCCGTCGCTGGACAAGCGGCTGGCCCAGCTGGCCAAGATCTCCGCACAGCTGGGGCAGCAGTAGCCGTGGGCTTTCTGGACACGCTGCTGGGCCGGACCAAGCCGGTCGCGCCCAACCTGGACGTGCTGTTCCAGCTGCCGTCGGCGGCGGTGACGCTGGAGGCGGCGACCGGCTTCAAGCCGACCGGCAGCGGCTCGGTCTGCTTCCGCCCGGTGGAGGGCCGGGCGTTGGGGGGCCGGGGGGCGGGCGGCCCCGCGGCGGGGGGCCCGGCGG
>CAXUJF010000143.1:0-1983 GCA_964250865.1 uncultured Streptosporangiaceae bacterium | reverse complement strand
GGGCTCCCGGCTTCACGCCGACGGGCCGGGGCTGGGTCGGCTGCCGCCGGGGGGCGGGCGGGGGGTTCGCGGCCGGCGAGACGGCCGGCCGCGAGCTGCTCGACATGTCCGGGGCCAAGACCGGCACGCTGCCGGTCGAGGTGACCAAGGACTCGTTCGGGTTCACCTGGCTGGTCAGCTCGCACCTGTCCACCGAGGTCGAGGACCTGGTCACCGACCTGCACGCGGTGAACTCCGCGCTGGTCGACAACGGGTTCGGCCCCCAGCTGCTGTGCACGCTGGTCGCCTTCCGCGACGACGCGGGACGGCGGCTGGGGCTGGTCTACCTGTTCAAGCGGGGCACGTTCTACCCGTTCGCCCCGCTGGACGGGGAGCGCCGCGACAGCGCGCTGGAGCTGCAGATCAAGGGCGCCCTGGAGGGCGACCTGAAGCTGGAGCAGGACCTGGCCCGCTGGTTCCCGGTGTGGGGCGCGCCGGGCCTATGAGGCTCGGCCGAATCAAGGCACTGTGAATTCAGGCCGGCGGCGCGGAATGCGGCCGGTGGGCTTATCGTTGTCCGTGAGAGCTAAGCATGAGAGCACTCCAGACTTAACCGAGGCAGGAGCTACATACCGATGACCGTTCAGCAAGAGACCTCTCAGGGCATCCTCCTCACCGAGGGTGCGGCCGCGAAGGTCGGCAACCTGCTCGCGCAGGAAGGCCGTGACGATCTCAAGCTGCGTATCGCCGTGCAGCCGGGTGGCTGCTCCGGTCTCCGCTACCAGCTCTACTTCGACGACCGCGCCATCGACGGTGACATCGTCACCGACTTCGGCAGCGTCGGGGTGGTCACGGACAAGATGAGCGCCCCGTACCTGATGGGCGCGACCATCGACTTCGTGGACACGATCGAGAAGCAGGGCTTCACGATCGACAACCCGAACGCGTCAGGCTCTTGCGCCTGCGGCGACTCGTTCCACTGACCGGTGCGAATCGCGGTCACGGGGTCGGTGGCCACCGACCATCTGATGACCTTCCCCGGGAAGTTCACTGATCATCTGATCGCGGACAAGCTCGACCGGGTCTCGCTGTCGTTCCTGGTGGACGGCCTCGAGATCCGGCAGGGCGGCGTGGCCGCAAACATCGCCTTCGGGATGGGCTGCCTTGGCCTGCAGCCCCTGCTCGTCGGCGCCGTGGGGCAGGACTTCGCGGACTACCGCACCTGGCTGGACGCGCACGGCGTGGACACCAGCGGCGTGCTGGAGTCCAAGAAGAACCACACCGCCCGGTTCGTCTGCACCACCGACCAGGACGGCAACCAGATCGCGTCGTTCTACCCCGGCGCGATGGGTGAGGCGCGGGACATCTCCATCAAGGACGTCGCCGCCCGGGCGGGTGGCGTCGACCTCGTGCTGATCGGCGCGGACGACCCCGAGGCGATGTTCCGGCACACGGCCGGCTGCACCACCGCGGGTATCCCGTTCGCGGCCGACCCGTCGCAGCAGCTGCCGCGGATGGACGGCGAGCAGACCCGGTCCCTGGTCGACGGCGCGGCCTACCTGTTCTCCAACGAGTACGAGCTGGCCCTCATCGAGCAGAAGACCGGCTGGACCGCCGACGAGATCGCCGGCCGCGTCCAGGTTCAGGTCACCACGCTCGGCGCGGAGGGCGCGCGCGTCACCCAGACCGGCCAGGCGCCGATCACGGTGCCGTCCGTGCCCGACGTCCAGGCGGTCGACCCGACTGGCGCCGGCGACGCCTTCCGTGCGGGCTTCCTGGCCGCGGTGGCCTGGCAGCTCCCGCTCGAGCGGGCAGCCCAGCTCGGCTGCCTGGTCGCGGCGTCCGTGCTGGAGACCGTGGGCACCCAGGAGTACCAGCTCACCCCGGACGCCCTCACGGCCCGCTTCGAGACCGCCTACGGCCCCGACGCCGCCAAAGAGGTAGCCCAGCACCTGGGCTGACACCAGCCAGCGCACAACGGCCGCTGGCCCGCCCCACCCGGGC
>CAXUJF010000142.1:10456-11617 GCA_964250865.1 uncultured Streptosporangiaceae bacterium | reverse complement strand
CACCAACTGGACCACGATCTACTCGACCACCACCGGCACCGGCGGCACCCAGACCCTGAGCGTCAACGGCACCGGCCGGTACGTGCGGATGTACGGCACGGCCCGGGCCACCCCGTACGGCTACAGCCTGTGGGAATTCGGGGTCTACACCACCACCGGCGGCACCACCGGCGGTGGCGGTGGCGGCGGCACCACCGGCACCGGCGCCCCGCCCGCGTCGTTCTGGGGTAACACCAGCGCCATCCCGGCTGCGACCAAGGCGCTCGAGGTCGCCATCGTCAACCAGACCAACGGCCAGTACCCCGACAGCCAGGTGTACTGGAGCTTCAACGGCCAGGAAGAGTCGATCGCGCAGCAGCCCTACATCGACATGCCGGCCAATTCCGCGGGCCGGATGTACTTCTACCTCGGCTCGCCCAACGCCCCGTATTACGATTTCATCGAGTTCACCGTGGGCACCTCGTCGATCAATGTCGACACCACGAGAGTGGACCGGTTCGGGCTCAAACTGGCCTTGCTGCTGCACGGCAAGGACGGTTCCAACCAGGAAGTCGGCGAAAATTACGCGACCTTCCAGGAAAGCCGGACCGCGACCTTCCAGCGGTTCGAGAACTCGGTCCCGACTGAATTCAAGGAACTGGCCACGGACAACGCGCCCTACGGCATCCCGTCGCCGGGCAACGACCCCGCGTTCCAGACCGGCGGCGCGTACGCCAGCTACTTCACCAGCTACGCCGCGGCCAACGGCGACAGCAGCGACTCGACCGCGCAGATCTTCGGCTGCGGCGGCACCCTGTCCGCCAACCCAACCCTGTGTGCGGGCCTGAACCGGCACGTCGCGCAGCTGCCGGCCGCGAGCCAGTCGAACCCGGCCAACTTCTACCAGGCGGCGCCGGCCAACTACTACGCCCAGTTCTGGCACCAGAATGCGATCAACGGGCTGCAGTACGGGTTCCCCTACGACGACGACGCCGGGCAGTCCTCCGACATCTCGGTGACTAACCCGCAATACATGGCCGTGGCCGTGGGCTGGTAACAGGTCGTGAGGACGGATTGGTAATACCGATCCTTAACGGCCGAAATTGGTGAGCGCGGGGGGGCCCCGCCCCCCCGCGCCCAGTAAAACCGGGGGGTTTATTAGTATTGGCCCGTTGATTATTA
>CAXUJF010000142.1:0-10446 GCA_964250865.1 uncultured Streptosporangiaceae bacterium | reverse complement strand
TGGTTTTTTTTTTTTTATATCCCTTCTTTTACCGTTTTTTTTTGGGGGGGGGGGGCGCCCCCCCCCCCCCCCCCTCACTGTCATCCTGGCGGATTATTTCGTATGCGCCGTTTCATTATGAAACAGCCAGTTTTGCCAACCGCGCTTAGCGTTACCGGCGGCACCAGGGCCAGATCAGCCAATGGAGGCGTGATGAAGGCACTCGTTTATTCCGGGCCAGGTCGCAAGGACTGGCGCGATGTCCCCGATCCAGCCATCCAGGAGCCGACCGACGCGGTGGTGCGGGTCGACACGACCACAATCTGCGGGACCGACCTGCACATCCTGCACGGTGACGTGGCCGCCGTAACCGAGGGGCGCATCCTCGGGCACGAGGCCGTCGGCACGGTCACCGCAGTTGGTGAGAGCGTCAAGGGTTTCGCGGTGGGCGACCGGGTGCTGGTGCCGGCCGTCACCAAGTGCGGGCGGTGCGCCTACTGCCAGCGGGGCATGCCGTCGCACTGCCAGACCGTGGGCGGGATCGGCTGGATCTTCGGTCACCTGATCGACGGCACCCAGGCCGAGTCGGTCCGGGTGCCGTTCGCCGACACCTCGCTGTACGCGGTGCCGGAGAACGTGACCAACGAGCAGGCCATCTTCCTGGCCGACTCCCTGCCGACCGGGTACGAGGTCGGCGTGCTGGCCGGGCAGGTCCGGCCGGGCGACACGGTGGCCGTGGTCGGGGCCGGGGCGGTGGGGCTGTACGCCATCCTCACCACCGGGCTGTGGGGCGCGTCCAAGGTGATCGCCATCGACACCAACAAGTTCCGGCTCGGCACGGCGCTGGAGTTCGGCGCGACCGACATCGTGGAAGCCGGCCCGGACACCCGGCGCCGGGTGCTCGATATGACCGACGATGGTCTCGGCGTAGACGTGGCCATCGAGGCGGTCGGGTTCCCGGAGACGCTGCAGACTACGGCGTCGCTGGTCCGGCCGGGCGGCCACATCGCCAACATTGGCGTGCACGGGGCCCCGGTCGAGCTGCCGTTGCAGGACCTGTGGATCCAGAACGTCACGCTGACCATGGGCCTGGTCGATACGGTGTCGATCCCGACCCTGCTCACGATGGTGGCCAGTGGCCGCATCCCGGCCGAGAAGATGGGCACCCACCGGTTCACGTTCGGCCAGATCAATGAGGCTTACGACGTGTTCGGCAACGCCGCCGCCAACGAGGCCCTGAAGGTCATCATCACGCCGGAGTGAGTGGTTGAGACGGCGGCCGGGCTGGCCAGCGCCTCGGCCAGCCCGGCTGCGGTGAGCGGGTGGCCCGTCCCGGGGGGTAAAGGGGCGGGCCACCAGGATCAATTGGTGCTGGAGTTAATGCTGAGTGCGGTATCGGTGGTCATGACTCCGCCCTCGGGCCTCCCGTTACTGGAGGGTCAAGGGCAACGCTGCTATGTTGGCGTAGACAAAAAGTGGTCGCACGACTACTGAGGGTTGACCACGGGAGCGCCGATCCACGGCCGGGGGGCCGGGCGGTAACCGGCGGGCTGACTCTGGCCGGGGGGCCGAATGGAAGCCAGTGAGCCTGACCGTCCGCACGGGCGGATCCTGCTGATCGACGACGACCCGGCGCTGGGGGGTTACCTGAGCCGGGTGCTGCGCTCCCGCGGTGGCTTCGAGGTCGTGCACGAGCCGGACGCGGCGGCCGGACTGCGCCGGATCGAGGCGCAGAGCTGGGACCTGCTCATCACCGACATCGAGCTGCCCGGGATGACCGGCCTCGAACTGCTGGAACGAGCCCGCCAGCTGGTGCCGGACCTGCCGGTGGCCGTGCTGACCGGGCACGCCACCGTGGACTACGCCGTGACCGCGCTGCGCAGCTCGGCGGCGGAGTTCCTGGAGAAGCCGATCACGGCCGAGCTGCTGGTGGCCAGGGCCACCGCGCTGGTCGAGGCCGGCCGGGCGGCGCGGGCCGCGGGCCGGGAGGTCGTGCTGGCCATCGGGGCCCACCCGGACGACGTGGAGATCGGGGCGGCGGGCACGCTGAGCGCGCACCGGACCTCGGGCGACCGGGTGGCCATCCTGACCATGTCCCGCGGATCCCGCGGCGGCGACCAGATCATGCGCGCCCGCGAGTCACAGGAAGCGGCCGGCGTGATCGGCGCCCAGCTGTTCCTGGACGACCTGGACGACACCCGGATCCCGGAGGGCGACCCGACCATCGGCGGCATCGACCGGGTCATCGCCGAGGTCCAGCCGACCATCGTCTACACGCACTCCGTGCACGACGTGCACCAGGACCACCGCAACGTGCACCGGGCGGCCATGGTGGCCTGCCGCCGGGTCGGCCGGGTGTACTGCTTCCAGTCCCCGTCGGCCACGGTCGACTTCCGGCCCACCCACTTCGTGCCGATCGACGAGCAGGTGGAGCGCAAGCTCAAGGCCATCGACGCCTTCGGCTCGCAGACCGGGGTGCGCGACTACCTGGAGCCGGACCTGATCTCGGCCACCGCGCGGTACTGGTCGCGGTACTGCGCGGGCCGCTACGCCGAGGCGTTCGAGGCGATCAGGGACCGGGCCGGCGGCCTGCCCGGGCACGTGGCCGTCGCCACCACCGTCGCCACCACCGTCGCCGCTACCGGGAGGACCCGATGACCGGACCCATGCGTTTCGCACCCGTTGCCCGCCCCGCCCACCGTCCGCTGCGGATCCTGATCACCGGGGCCGGCGGCCCGGCGGCGATCGCGGCGATGAAATCGCTGCGGGCCGAGCCGTCGGTCGAGCTGCTGGCCGCGGACATGGACCCGTGGGCGGCCGGGCTGTACCTGGTGCCGCCGGAGGCGCGGACACTGCTCCCGGCCGGGGCGGCGCCGGACTTCGTGGACACCCTGCTGACCCGGTGCACGACGCTCGAGGTCGACGTGGTGCTGCCCACCGTGGACGCCGAACTGCGGCCGCTGGCCCACGCGCGGGCCAAGTTCACCGCGGCCGGGGTGTCGGTGCTGCTGGCCGAGGCCGAAGCGCTCGAGATCATCCTGGACAAGCTGACCCTGGCCACCCACTGCGCCGGGGTGGTCCGCATCCCGCGCACCGAGCTGTTCGGCCGGGCCGTCGACCCGGGGAGCTGGACCTATCCCGCGATCGTCAAGCCGCGGACCGGCAGCGGGTCACGCGGCATCCACATCGTCGGCTCGGCCGCCGAGCTGGCCGCCATGGAACGCTCCCCCGGGCTGATCGTGCAGGACTTCCTGCCTGGCGAGGAGTACTCGGTCGACGTGCTGGCCGACCTCAACGGGCACGTGATCGCCAGCGTGCCGCGGGTCCGGGCCCGGGTCGACTCGGGCGTGTCGGTCGGCGGGCGGACCGTGCACGACCCGGAGATCGAGTACTTCGGCCGGGCCGTGGCCCGCGCCACCGGGGTCACGTTCGTGGCCAACGTGCAGTGCAAGCGCGACCGGGACGGCCGCCCGGCGCTGCTGGAAGTCAACCCGCGCATCCCGGGCACGCTCGGCCTGACCATCGCGGCCGGCGTCGACATGCCCCGGCTGGCACTGCACGCCCTGCTGGGCCAGCGGCTCCCGGCCCACCTGGACTTCCGTGAGCTGGCCGTGGTCCGGTTCCTGGACGAATGCTTCATCGACCCGGCCGACGTCACCGGGCTGCAGCTGGCCGTGTCATGACCGCGCGGGTCGAACTGGACGAGGACTTCCACGTCCATTCCACGTTCTCCGACGGGGCCAGCACGCTGGCCGAGAACGTGGCCGCGGCGCGGGAACGGGGCCTGCGCACGCTGTGCCTGGTCGACCACGTGCGGCAGGACACAGGCTGGGTGCCGGAGTTCACCGCAGCCGTCCACCCGTACCGGGGACAGCCCGGGCTGCGGGTGCTGGCCGGGGTCGAGGCCAAGATCCTGGACACGGCCGGCCACCTCGACCTGCCGCCCCGCCTGGACGACGGGGTGGACCTGGTGCTGGTGGCCGATCACCGGTTCCCCGCAGGAACCGGGCCGCTGCATCCAGGTGACGTCATTAAAGCAATGAATAACGGCACCACCACGGCGGCGCAGGCCATCGAGGACCTGTGCCGGGCGACGGCGAACGCAATCTCACCGGCCCGGTGCCCACGCCGGCCGCTGCTGGCCCACCTGTTCAGCGTGCTGCCCAAGATCGGCCTGAGCGAGTCCATCGTGCCGGACCCGATCCTGGCCGAGCTGGCCTGGCGGATCGCCCGCTCCGGCGCGCTGGTCGAGGTGAACGAGAAGTGGTCCTGCCCGTCGCCGCGCACGGTCGCGGCGCTGGTCGCGGCCGGGGTGCCGCTGGTGGCCGGCAGCGACAGCCACCACTGCCGGGATATCGGCCGCTACGACTCGGTCGCGGCGACGGTGGGCGCCGCGACCGCGGATGCGGCCCCGGTCGGGAACTGAGCGGGGTGCTACGCGACCTCGTTCTCAGCGGCGACTGGCTCCTCATCGTGCTGGTGATGGCCGGGGCGGTCCCCGAACTGGCCGCCAGCTACCAGTTCCTGCTGATCGCAGCGCACTGGCGGCGTAACCACTACGCCGCCTGCCAGCCATGGTTCCCGCGAACGGCCATCCTAATCCCCGCGTGGAACGAGGCCGCCGTGATCGGGGCCTCGATCGACCGCCTCATGCTGCTGGACTACCCGCGGGAGTCGCTGCGGATCTACGTCGTGGACGACGCGAGCACCGACGCCACCCCGGACGTGGTGCGGGCCAAGGCGGGCGAATACCCCGGCAATGTGGTGCACGTCCGCCGGGAGCAGGGCGGCCAGGGCAAGGCGCACACGCTCAACGCCGGGCTCGAGGTCATCCTGGCCGACGACTGGATGCAGGCGCTGCTGATCATGGACGCTGACGTGATCTACGAGGCGCCCTCGCTACGCATGATGACCCGGCATCTGGCCGACTCCCGCGTCGGCGCGGTGACCGCCTACATCAAGGAGGGCAGCCGCCCGGGCAACTACCTCACCCGGTTTATCGGCTACGAGTACATCACCGCGCAGGCGGCGGCCCGGCGGAGCCAGAACGTCCTCGGCGCCATCGCCTGCCTGGCCGGCGGCGCCCAGCTGCACAGCCGGGAGAACCTGCTCGCGATAGGCGGCCGGATCGACACCTCGTCGCTGGCCGAGGACACATTCACCACGTTCAAGACCCAGCTGGCCGGACGGCAGGTGGTGTTCGAGCCGCACGCCACGGTGTGGGCAGAGGAGCCGGGCAACATCACCGGCCTGTGGAAGCAGCGGCTGCGCTGGGCGCGCGGGAACGTCCAGGTGACCTGGCAGTACCGTCACCTGTGGTTCCGGCCGCACCGGGAGCACCGGCTGGGCAGCGTCAGCTTCGGGATCTTCTGGTTCTGCCTGTTCCTGCAGCCGGTATTCATGATCACGTCGTCGGCCTCACTGGTCATCTTGTACTTCGCGAACTTCCCGCGGGCCTGGCTGGCCTTCCACCTGCTGTGGATCATCAACGCGGCCACGTACATCTTCCTCACGACGTTCTCGGTGCTCATCGACTCGCAGACCGGAAGGCACGCGTGGCGCGAAGCGATCATGTTCCCCGGGGCGGTGAACCTGGCCATCATCTTTTACAGCTGCTTCCCCCGGCTGTTCCAGAACGGGCTGCGGCACGTGCCCGGCGTAACGCACCTGGTCAGCGGCCAGGGGTCGCTGGGGCCGCTGATCCTGCTCATCTACATCTGGCTGACCGCATCGATGGCCATAGCCTGGCTGGCCAAGGTGGCCGAACCACATCGGTTCGGGCGGCTGCTCAGCCCGCTGCTCGTCTACATCGTGGGATACGGATCGCTGCTGTGCGCCTGCACGTTCGCGTCCTACCTCAAGGAACTGCGGAAAGCCGACATGACATGGGACAAGACCGAGAAGACCGGGAAGGTAACGATCCCAGGTTGACCGTCGCGCGGAGTCATGGCGAGCTGCGGTCCTTCCGGCGCGAGATCCGGACCGCACTGCGCTACGAGCGCGGGCTGTTTTTCAAGGCCCTGCTGGCGCTGGCCGTGGTGGCGCTGATCGTGGTCATCCGCACGCTGTACTTCGCGTAAGCCGTCGCACCCGCCTATTGTTACAGCTAGCCATGGATCGACTACAGATTGATGGTTAGGATGTAACTGCCGCAGGGACGGGGGTACCCATCGTGGCGTTCAAGGCGGGCATGCGGTGGCAAGTGGTCGTTGCGGCCGTGGCCGCGCTGGTCCTGACGGCCACTGCGCTGAGCGTGGCGCTGATCGCGGCGGCCCAGAACCACAGCGACACCCGGCAGCTGTCGGCGCGGCTCGTCCCCGCGGCGGCGGCCGCCAATGACCTGCTCGTCCAGTATTCCGCTGAGCAGACCTCGCTGCGCAGCTACGTCACCAGCGGCCGGGCCAGCACGCAGCCGCCGTTCGGCCAGGAGGCCCGGCAGGCGGACAGCGACCAGGCGCACCTCCGGACGCTTCTGAAGGATTACCCGGCGATCACGGCGCAGCTGAGCGCGACGGTCACCGCCCATCAGACCTGGCTGGCCAGGGTGGCGGACCCGCAGCTCGCGGCCACGGCCCGCGGTCAGGACAACGACGCCCGGACCCTGCAGGCCGACACGTCATTCGTGCGGCCCTACGTGCTCGCCATCCGGTCGGCCGGGGCGGACCTGCAGGCCATGATCACCAGCGCGCAGCAGAAGGTCACCGACCGGGTTTTCAGCCGCCAGAGACTGCTCATCGCCGCCCTGATCGGCATGTGCGTCCTGGTCGTGCTCATCGCCGTTACTTCGGTGGTGGGACTCTGGCGCAACCTGCTGCGGCCATTCGATCAGCTGCGGACCGCCGTCGATGCGGTGGCAGGGGGTGACTACAGCGTGCACATCCCGGTGGTCGGGCCGGGCGAGCTGAAAGGTGTAGGCCGAAGCGTCGAGCTGATGCGGATGCACCTGGCGACCGCCCTGGCCGACCGGGAGCGGGCCGAGTTCCGGTTCCGGCAGCTGTTCGACACGGCACCGGACGCTATGATCGCGATCGAGTGGGACGGCTCGGTGACCATGGCCAACACCCAGGCGGTCCGGATGTTCGGTTACCGGGCGGGCGAGTTCATCGGGCGCGGGGTGGAGACGCTGGTCCCGGAGGAGATACGGCCTGCCCTGGAACAGGAACGGATCCGCTACTTCGCGGACCCGGAGGTGCAGCCGCTGCAGTCCGGGCTGAAGATGTCCGGGCTGCGCCGGGACGGCAGCAGGTTCCCAGCCGAGATCACGCTGAGCGCGCTGCCGACCGGGAACGGCAGATCGGTCACCGCCGCCATCCGGGACGTCTCCGAGCGGCTGGCCATGGAGAAGGAACGCGAACGGCTGCGAGCCGAGGCGGAACGGGAGCGCACCGAGCGCCGGGTGCAGCAGACCCAGCGGCTGGAGAGCCTGGGCCAGCTGGTGGGCGGGGTCGCGCACGACTTCAACAACCTGCTCAACGTGATCCAGGGCTACGCCGACTTCACCGCCGAGGAGATCCAGCCGCTGGCCGCGGCCGACCCCAAGCTGGCGCCCGTGCTGGACGACATCGAGCAGGTCCGGGTGGCGGCCACACAGGCGGCCCGGCTGACCCGGCAGCTGCTCACGTTCGCCCGGCACGAGGTGACCCGGCCCGAGGTGCTCGACCTCAACGAGGCCGTGCAGGACGCGGGCCAGCTGCTGCACCGCACGCTGGGCGAGCACATCGCGCTGTCGATCAGCCCGGAGCCCGCGCTGTGGCCGGTCAAGGCCGACCGGGGCCAGCTGGAACAGGTGCTGGTCAACCTGGCTGTGAACGCGCGGGACGCGATGCCGCATGGCGGCCGGCTGACCATCGACACCGGCAACGTCGAGGTCGACGAGACGTACGCTTCCGGCCGGCCCGGCCTGACGCCCGGCCGCTACATCCGGCTCCGCGTGTCCGACACCGGGGTGGGCATGGACCGGGCCACTATGGACCGGCTGTTCGAGCCGTTCTTCTCGACCAAGCCGAAGGGGCGCGGCACCGGGCTCGGCCTGGCCACCGTGTACGGCATCGTGACCGGCGCCGGCGGCACCATCGACGTCTACTCCGAGCCCAGCCTGGGCACGGCGTTCAGCGTGCTGCTGCCGGCCACCTCCGACCCGGCCCGGCCGGCCGAAGCAGCCACCGGCCATTCCGCCAGCCCGGAGGGGCACGGGGAGACCGTGCTGCTGGTCGAGGACGAGACCAGCCTGCGCGACCTGACCAGCCGGATCCTGTCCCGGCACGGGTACCGGGTGCACGCCATGGCCACCGGGACCGAGGCCATCGAGCTGGCCCGGACGCCCGGGAAGACCGTCGACCTGTTGCTCACCGACGTGGTGATGCCGGAGATGATGGGCAACGAGGTGGCGGCGGCGGTGCGGGCCATCGTGCCCGGCGTGCCGGCCCTGTACATGTCGGGCTACGCCCAGCCCATCCTGGATTCACACGGGGTACCGGCCCTGTCCATCGACATCCTGGAGAAGCCGTTCACCGAGGCCCGGCTGCTGGCCCGGGTGCGCCAGGCCCTGGACGCGGGGCCCCAGCAATCAGCGGAACTCGCCGGGGACGAGCGAGACGGCGAAGTCGCATTCCGGCCCGTAACCGGGTGAGGTCCGCAGCCAGATCAGCAGCTGCCTGATCCACCCGGCCGGCTGCCGGTGGTGCGCCCCGGCCCAGGTCTCCATGGCCTGCGTGACGGGCAGCCACCGGTGCCCGGCCTCTCCGCGCTGGGCAGGTGGAGCTGGGAGACTGTGGGGTCTTGCCCTGGGGCAAGGTCAAGACCGGGCGAAGAGGTCCCCGACCCGGGTGAGCAGGGCGCGCAGGTTGGCCTCGCTGGTGACGGCCTCGGCCTCGGCCACCGGCAGCCAGCGCAGCGGGTTGTCCGGGGTCTCGGGGCGGGCCGCGTCCGGGTCGCCGGTGGCCAGCAGGAAGCGCAGGTCGGCGTGCTGGTGGGCGGGTTCCTTGCTGTTCGCGGGCACGTCCACCACCGTCACCTGCCACAGCTCGGCGTCCGGCCACGGCTGCAGGTCGGCCAGCGCGCTCTCCTCACGCGCCTCACGCAGGGCGATGTCCAGCGGGTCGCTCTCACCCGGATCGCCGTGCCCGCCGACCTGGAGCCACGCCTGCTGGCGCTGGTGCCAGCGCAACAGCACCCGGCCGGTGGCGGGGTGCACGATCAGCGCCGACGCGGTGATGTGCAGCGGGTTGGCCCGGGCCCACGGGTCATCGGTGTGCTCGGCCAGTTCCCGGATCCGGGCCACGTCGGCGGCCTCGGCCTCATCCTGGGGCTGAAAACGGTCGAGCAGGTCCAGAACGGGGCGGGCGGGGCGCATCGGTCCAGCGTAGCCGCCGTGGTAGCTGTCCGGGTCAGCCGCCGTGGTGGCCGATCAGGGTGCCGATGCCGAAGGTGATGGCGATGGCGATCGCGCCGAACAGCAGCTGGCGCAGGCCCGAGCGCAGCAGCGGCCGGCCGGTGAGCCGCCCGACCACCGTTCCGCCGCTGGCCAGGGCCACTCCGGTCACGAGCAAGCTGATCCAGAGCATCGAAGCGCCGAGCAGGTAGGGCAGCAGCGGCACCAGCGCCCCGGCCGAGAACGCGAACAGCGACGCCACCCCGGCCAGCACCGGTGACGGCAGCTCGTTCGGGTCGATGCCGAGTTCCTCGCGGGTGTGGATGCGCAGCGCCGTGTCGGGGTCCTTGGACACGGCAGCGGCCATCCGGGCCGCGGTGTCCTCGTCGGCGCCGTACTCGCGGAAGTAGCCGGCCAGTTCCTCCTGCTCGGCAACGGGGAACCGGGCCAGCATCTTCTGCTCCAGCGAGACCTCGGCCTCGACCAGCTCGTTCTGGTTGGTGACCGAGATGTACTCGCCGAAGCCCATCGAGAATGCGCCCGCGACCAGCGACGCGACCCCGGTCAGGATCACGGCGTGGGCCGAGACTCCGCCGCCGCCGACCCCGGCGATCAGCGACGCGTTGGTCACCAGCCCGTCGACCGCGCCGAACACGGTCGGCCGCAACGTCCCGCCGGAGACGTCCCGGTGCCGGTGCGACCAGCCGCTGGCGGCCGCGGCCGCGCCAGTGGCCGGAGATGGCTCATGTTCGGGATAGTGCTCGGGTTGCTGCACCGTCCTAGGATGCCGTAGCCCGGACCGGGGCGGGCCGTGGTGCGGGGGACGCCGGCGGATCGGTGCAGATGAGGCCCCAGGGGCGGTCGGCGACCCGGGTGAGCACGAGCGTGGCCCGGTGCGGGCCGGACAGCTTGAGGCGGCGGCGGATCTGGTCGACGTCGCCGGCCAGGCCGCGGCGGCGCAGGTCGGCCGCGCCGATCCCGAGGGCCCGCAGCCGCCGGGCGAAGTCCCGCTCGTTCCACGGCGCGGAGTCGATGACCTGGAGGGTCCGGGCGAACGGCGTGCTCCGGATGGTGTCGGTGGACAGGCCCGCGATCCG
>CAXUJF010000141.1:0-11673 GCA_964250865.1 uncultured Streptosporangiaceae bacterium | reverse complement strand
ACCTCAGCCCGGCCCAGTCCCGGTTCCTGGTCACGCTGAGGCCCGGGGAGGCCGCCGTGGCCGCGGACGGGATGGACCATCCGCTCCTGGTCCGGATGCCGGACGGCACGGCCCGCGAAGCCCGGGCCGGCCTGCAACAGGAGGCCAGCCCGGCCGCGGTAGCCACGGTCCGCAGCGTCACCTGCGGCGCCGAGTGCGTGGCCAGCCCGTGCACACTGCGCGACATGGGGGCGGCGCCCCGCGCGCCCCCCCCCCCGCCCGGGCCCCCCTGGGGGGCCGCGCTCCCGGGGCGCCCCCCCCTGACCGGGGGGCCGATGCCGATCCCGCGGGCCCCCTTGCTCCGGCTGCTGCGGGAACTACCCACGCGGCTGCGGGACTGTGCCCTGTCGCACGCCGTGGACGCGGCCGTCGCGGCCCGGGTCCCGCTGATCCGGGCCAGGGTCAGCGGACCCGCGCTGGCGTCGCACGTGGGCACGGCGATGCGGGCCCGGGTGACCCAGGGGATGTGGATGTGCCCGGAGCAGGAGCCGAAGTGGCTGGCTCCCGCGCCCCGGCCGGCCGCCGGCCAGGCGGACACGATGCCGGACTGGGAGGAGCAGAGGCCGCCGGACGCCGACGCGGTGCGCCCGCTGGCGTTCGGCCTGGCCGGGCCGTCAGCCGTCGAGCAGGCGGTCGCGGCGATCGCCACCGCGGCCGATTTCGAGTCCCGGCTGGCCGGCTACCTGGATCAGGAGTTCACCGACTGCCGGTGGCCACTGCGCTATCTAAGACACCGCGCTATCTGAAACGCTGCGCCACCTGAAGCAAGCGAAGGGGTGAGCCCTCAGGCCGCGTTGGCCCGGCGCATCCGCCGACGGCGCTCGGCCGAGCGCTCGTCCTCGTTCAGGCCGCCCCAGGTGCCGTACTTCTCTGGCCGGCTCAGCGCGTAGTTCAGGCAGTCGATCCGCACCGGGCAGGAGGCGCAGATGGACTTGGCCTTCCGCTCACGGATGTCTCGCTCGGGCTGGCGCTCACCGTCCGGCCCGAAGAAGAGGCTCAGATCATCGTTCCGGCACTCACCCTGGTCCTGCCAGCCCCAATTGGGCCGAGCAAGCGGAGCCGATGGCCGCCGTACGTTGGACATGGAACGATCACCTCAACCGGTATAACTCACGTTACGTGTGTGTCTAAGAAGCCCGTGGCGGACGGAGATCCGTTCTGGTGCGGTGCCCGCCGTCTCAGCTGCAACGCCTAGCTTGCCAAGGACGTTCCCCGTTCGGGCGGGAATTTGCTTCTAAGCAAGTAACAATGCCATCAAGCGGACAATCGTTCGCTTAATGGCGGGCGGGGCCGGGCCCGAACGCTCCCCGGCTGTCCCGGCGCGGCCCGTCCTGGCTGGCCCGACGGGTCAGACCGCCACATCCTGGCTGGCCAGCCGCTACGCTCTCCCCGTGGTAGCCCGGCCGGTGAATACCCGCGAACGGGCTGCCGCGCGGCAGAACTCGTATCTTACGCACCGGGCCAACGCCGACGCCGGACGACACGGCTGGCTCCGGCTGACGCCGGCCTATTCGGTGCGCCTGGTCCGGGAACGGACCGCCCATCTGCCTCCGGGCGCGATCGTCACCGATCCGTTCTCCGGTAGCGGGACCACGGTGCTGGCCGCCGCCGAGCACGGTGGCGTGGGCCAGGCGGTCGACGTCAACCCGTTCCTGGTCTGGCTGGGCAACGCCAAGGCGGCCAGCTACCCGGCCGCGCTGCTGGCGCAGACCCGGGCCCTGATCCCGGGACTGGCCGATCAGGCCACCGAGTGCGCGCGCGACGCGGACGGCCTGTGGGCCCCGAACCTGCACAACATCGCCCGGTGGTGGTCACCGGGATCGCTGGCCGCGCTCAAGGCCCTGCGGCACGTGCTGGACCAGGCGGAACTGCCCGGGCCGGCCCACGACCTGGTCAGCATCGCGTTCTGCCGGACCGCGATCAAGGTGAGCAACGCGTCGTTCAGCCACCAGAGCATGTCGTTCGCGACCGGGCCGGTCCCTGCGCCCGACGGCGACCACGTCATCCGCCGGTTCACCGCCGAGGCGGCCGAGATCCTGGCCGGCGCGGAGACCGCGCTGCCCGGATCGGGCCGGGTCGTCCCGGGCGACGCCCGCGACCTGGGCGCGGCCGGGCTACCGCGCTGTGACCTGCTGCTGACCTCGCCCCCGTACGTGAACCGGATGTCCTACATCCGGGAGCTGCGGCCCTACATGTACTGGCTGCGGTTCCTGGACCAGGCCAGTGACGCCGGCGAGCTGGACTGGACCGCGATCGGCGGCACCTGGGGCATCGCCACCTCACGGCTGCACGACTGGACGCCGGCCGACCCCGCCACCCCGGCCATCGAAGACGAACTGCAGGCCGTCGCCGCGCTGATCGGCCGCGACGGCGGCAAGCACGGGCCGCTGCTGGCCACCTACGTGACCAAGTACTTCCATGACATGTCCGCCCACTTCAGTGCGGCGTTCGGCCACGTCAGGAGCGGCGGCACGGCCAGCTACATCGTCGGCAACTCGACGTTCTACGGGCACGTGGTGCCGGCCGAGCGCTGGTACGCCGCCCTGCTGAGCGCGGCCGGCTTCACCGGCGTGCGGACCACGGTCATCCGCAAGCGCAACAGCAACCTGGCCCTCTACGAGTACGAGGTCACCGCACGGCGTCCCTGAGCCGGGCCCCTGAGCTGGACCCCTGAGCCGGGCCGGTGACCGCAAGCTCACTGCTGATCTTTGGCCACCGGCAGCGGGCCGAAGCTCTGCGCCACCGGCATCATCTCCACCACGTTGATGTTCACGTGCGGCGGGAGCGAAGCGGTCCAGTGCACGGCCTCGGCCACGTCGTCCGGGCCCAGCGGGTGGACACCCTGGTAGACCTGGTCCGCCCGGTCCTGGTCGCCGTCGAACCGGACCACGGAGAACTCGGTGCCGCCGGACAGGCCGGGCTCCACGCTGGTGACCCGGACACCGGTGCCGTGCAGGTCGGCCCGCAGGTTCAGGCTGAACTGGTGCACGAAGGCCTTGGTCGCGCCGTAGACGTTGCCGCCCGGGTAGGGGTAGGTGCCGGCGATCGAACCCAGGTTGATCACGTGACCGCGGCGGCGGGCCACCATGCCGGGCAGGATGGCCCGGGTGCAGTAGGTGAGCCCCTTGCAGTTCGTGTCGACCATCTGGTCCCACTGGTCCAGGTCCGCCTCCTGGGCCGGCTTCAGTCCCAGGGCCAGACCGGCGTTGTTGACCAGCACGTCGATCTCGGCGAACTCGGCCGGCAGTCCGGCCACGGCCGCGGCCACGGCGTCGCGGTCCCGCACGTCGAAGGTCACCGGCAGCACGGCATCGCCGAATTCCTTGGCCAGCTCGTCGATGCGGTCGGCGCGCCGGGCGGACACCACCACCCGGTCCCCGTCGGCCGCGAAGCGGCGGGCAATGGACGCGCCGAACCCGGCGCTGGCTCCGGTCACCAACACGGTTCTGCTCACCCCGCGATGCTACGGGGTGCCGCGCGGGCGCGCGGGGCGGCGGCCCTACTTCAGCAACCGGGACAGCCGCCGGTCGGCCAGCGGCTTGCCGCCGGTCTGGCAGGTCGCGCAGTACTGCAGGGACGAGTCCGCGAACGACACCTCACGGATCGTGTCGCCGCACACGGGGCAGGTCGCACCGGTCTTGCCGTGCACCCGCAGGCCGGTCTTCTTCTCGGCCTTGAGGTCGCCGGCCGCCAGCCCGGACGCCCGCTTCGAGGCGTCGTTCAAGGTGGTCATGATGGCTTCGTACAGGCTGGTCACCTGGTCCGGGGTCAGCGTGGACGCCATCTTGAACGGGGACATCTTCGCCGCGTGCAGCACCTCGTCGGAGTAGGCGTTGCCGATCCCGGCGATGATGTGCTGGTCGCGGAGCACACCCTTGATCTGTGTGCGCCGGCCGGCCAGCAGCTCGCCCAGCGACTGGGCCGTGAACGCGGGGTCCAGCGGATCCGGGCCGAGGGAAGCCACCCCGGGCACATCCATCGGGTCGCGGACCAGGTACACGGCCAGCCGCTTCTGGGTGCCGGCCTCGGTCAGGTCGAAGCCGGACTCGTCGTCCAGGATGACCCGGAACGCCAGCGGTCCCTTGCCGGGCCGGGGCGGTTGCGGCGGGATCTCTTCCCGCCAGCGCAGCCAGCCGGCCCGGGCCAGGTGGACGATCAGGTGCACCGCGTCGCCGCCGCCCGCCGGGGCCAGCGAGAGGTCGAGGAACTTGCCGTGCCGGGTCACGTCCCCCACCACCAGGCCGGTCAGGCTGGCCGGCGGCGGGTCGTAGGTCTTCAGCACGGAGATCGCCGCGACGTAGGCGTGAGCCACCGCGTGGCCGCTGGCCCGATCGCGCAGGAACGTGGCCAGTGCCTCGACTTCGGGCAGCTCAGGCATACTCCAAGTGTACGTCTGAGCTGGGGCCCTGCGGTGAGCCCGGCAGGCAGCACGTACCATGAAACGGACAAGTGCACGGGAGCTCGGGCCAACCGGGCTGAGAGGGTGGCTGATCGGCGGCGCCACCGACCGTCCGAACCTGACCGGGTAATGCCGGCGTAGGGAGGCGTCGTGACCGCTGTACCCAGCTCCGCCACCGAGAGCGCGCAGTCCGCGGCCGGGAAGTTCACCACCGTCCCGGGCGACCGCCGATCCGAGGCCCCCCGCACGCTGGCCGAACCGGTGCCGCAGGCGCTGAGCTTCGCCGACCAGCTGGGGTTGTGGGGCAACCTGGGTGTGAGCCTGCTCGGCTTCACCGGCGCCCTGTTCGTGCTGCAGCCGGGCGGCACCGGCACCCCCGAGCTGTCCCTGCTGGCGGCGGGCACCGCCCTGGTCCTGGGCACGGTGCTGGGGACCCTCGGCGTGGCCGTGTCCGGGCTGCCCGGGGTGCGGACCGGGGCGCCGGCCATGGTGCTGTTGCGCGGGCTGTTCGGGGCCCGGCTGTCCTACCTGCCGACGGGCATCAACATCCTGCAGCTGGTCGGCTGGGGCATCTTCGAGCTGGTCACGATCGCGACCGCCGCCCATACCATCGCGCCGGCCCTGCCCCGCTGGGGCTACGTGCTGATCGCGGGCCTGATCACCGCGCTGCTGACCGTGTACCCGCTGGGCGCGATCCGGGTGCTGCGGCGCTACGCCGCCGTGGTCGTGGCCGCGGTGCTGGTATATCTGCTGGTCGAGCTGGCCCGGCACCCGCTGCCGCCGCTGGCCCACGGCTCCTGGTCGGGTTTCTGGCCTGCCACCGACACCGTGGTCGCGGTGGCCATCTCGTTCGCGCCGATGGCCGCGGACTACATGCGGCACTCCCGGTCGGCCCGGTCCGCCTTCGCCGGCGTCATGATCGGCTACAGCGTGACCCAGATCCTCTGCTACGTGATCGGGCTGCTGGCCCTGGTCACGGTGGCCCGCAACCCGAACGACATCTACGGGGCGTTCATCGCGCTGCCGCTGGGCACGGTGGCGTTCGCGATCCTGGCCGCGCGCGAGCTCGACCAGTCGTTCGCCGACATCTACTCCACCGCGGTGTCGGCCCAGAACCTGCGCCCGCTGTGGGACCGCCGGATCCTGGCCGTGGTGATCACCGGGCTCGCGACCGGGCTGGCGCTGCTGCTCAACATCGGCGACTACGAGAACTTCCTGACCCTGCTGGGCTCGGTGTTCGTGCCGATGTTCGCGGTCCTGGCGGTGGACTTCTACCTGCTGGCGCGGGGGCAATGGGACGTGTCGGCCACCGCCCGGTCCCGGTGGCTGATGCTGGTGCCCTGGGCCGCCGGGTTCGTCACCTATCAGCTCATCAACCCCGGCTACGTGTCCTGGTGGGTCTCGGCCTGGGCATGGGTGCGGCGGCTGATCGGCTTCACCCCAGCCAGCTGGATGTCCGCCTCAATCGGATCGTTCCTGGTGGCCGGGGTGCTCACGCTGGCCGGAGGTTCGGCCGCCACCCTGGTCCGGCGCCGCCGGGACCGGCCCAGTCTTGACATCCGGTCATAATCTCGACCTATCGGCAGTGGGCGCCACCACGGGGGAAGGGCTACGGATGATTCCGCCCAAAGACATGGACCGCATCCTCTCGATTGGATCGAAGGCCAAGAAACGGGCTCAGCGCCGGCGCGCCGACCCGGGCCAGGACCGGCTCCCCCCGGAAGCAAGCATCACCCTCGCCGCCGAACGGGAAGCGACCGGGATCGACAGCATTCTGGCCGCGCTGGAGGACGACCTGATCGGCCTGGCCCCGATCAAGCAGAAGGTCAACGAGATCGCCTCGCTGCTGCTGGTCGACCGGGCCCGGCGCCGGTTCGGGCTGGAGGCGCCCCGGCCGAACCTGCACATGTGCTTCACCGGGTCGCCTGGCACCGGGAAGACCACGGTGGCGCTGCGGATGGCCAGCCTGCTGCGCCAGATGGGCTACCTGGAAACCGGGCAGCTGGTGCACGCCATGCGCAACGACCTGGTCGGTGAGTACATCGGGCAGACCGCACCGCGGACCATGCGGGTGCTGGAGAAGGCCAAGGGCGGCGTGCTGTTCATCGACGAGGCCTACTACCTGTACAACAAGAACGACTCCCGCGACTTCGGCCAGGAGGCCATCGGCATCCTGCTCCAGGTCATGGAGAACGACCGGGACCAGCTGGTGGTGATCATGGCTGGCTACAAGGACCGGATGGACGAGTTCTTCAGCTCCAACCCCGGCATGAGTTCCCGGATCGCCCACCACCTCGACTTCGTCGACTACGAGCTGAAAGAGCTGCTGTCGATCGGCCAGGTCATGCTGGGCCAGTCGAACTACTACCTGTCCCCCGACGCCGAGGCCGTGCTCAGCCGGCAGCTGTCGCGGCAGATGGAGGACTCCCGGTTCTCCAACGCCCGCAGCGTCCGCAACGACCTGGACCGGGCCCGGCTGCGGCATGCGTTCCGGCTGGCGGCCGAGCCGGACCGGCTGTGGGACCGGGACGACCTGATGCGGCTCGAACCCTACGACGTGCTGGACGACGAGCCGGGATGACGGCCGGCCTGGGGCGGCACCGGAATTTCCTGCTGCTGTGGGGCGGCCAGACGGCCAGCCAGACCGGCTCGCAGGTCACCATCGTGGCGCTGCCGCTGGTGGCCATCGTCCTGCTCCAGGCCAGCACCTTCCAGGTGGGCCTGCTGGCCACGGCCACGACCAGCGCCTTCCTGCTCATCTCGCTGCCCGCCGGGGTGCTGGCCGACCGGGTCCGCAAGCGTCGCCTCATGCTGGGCTGCGACCTGGTTCTGGCCGTCACGATCGGCTCGGTGCCAGCGGCGCAGGCGGCCGGCGTCCTGACCCTGGGCCAGCTCTACCTGGTCGCGCTGGTCTCCAGCGCGTGCGGGGCGATCTTCCTGGTCGCCTACACCAGCTACCTGCCCGAGCTGATCGGCCCCGGCCAGCTGCGCGAAGGAAACGCCAAGCTCACCACCACCCAGTCGGCGGCGCAGGTCGCCGGGCCGGGTCTGGGGGCCCTGCTGGTCGGGCTGCTCGGGCCGGCCCTGGCCCTGATCGCCGACGCGGTGTCCTACGTCCTGTCCGCGGCCACCCTGCTGCTCATCAGGGGAGCCGAACCCGAGCCAAGGGCCGAGCCGGGGCCTGAGCCAGCGCCAGTGGACCCCGGTGCTCCCGGCCCCGGGCCGGTCGGGCTGCGGCTCCGGGCGGAGCTGGGACAGGGTCTGGGTTACGTGCTGCGCGAGCCGGTGCTGTGGCGCGCCGCCGTATGGAGCGGCACGGCCAACTTCTTCGTGATCATGGTCGAGACACTCGGGCCGGTCTTCCTGGTCCGCACCGTGCACCTGCGACCCGCCTACGTCGGAGTACTGCTGGCGCTCGGCGCGGTGGGCGGGGTGGCCGGCGGCCTGGCGTCGGGCCCGCTCACCCGCCGGATCGGCTCGGCCCGGCTGAGTTGGCTGTCCATCACCGTCTTCACGCTGCCGGGCCTGCTGATCCCGCTGGCCCGTCCCGGCTGGCTGGTACTGCTGTTCGCGGTGGGCTGGGTGTCCTGGACCTTCGGCTCCACCTTGTGCAGCATCAACCTGGTCAGCTACCAGCAGGCCACCTGCCCGCCGCTGCTGCGCGGGCGGGTCAGCGCGGCCCAGCGCTGGATCAACTGGGGCACACTGCCGCTCGGCGCGCTGGCCGCCGGGGCGCTGGGCAGCGTCATCGGCGTGCACGCGGTGCTGTGGCTGGCGGTCATCGGCGGCTGTTCCGCCGGCCTGTGGCTGCTGCTGTCGCCGCTGCGCCGGATGCGGGATCTCGCGCTGGGCGGCATGCAGCCCGCTTGATGCAGGCCGCCTGACCCGGCCGGCGCCGGGAGCTAGTCCGGCCGCGGCGCGAAGCTGGCCAGCAACGCGCGCATGGTGCGGGCCACGGACTGGCGGGTCCGCTCCGGCTCGTCGGAGTTCGCCACCAGCATGGCCCCGCGGGTGAGCGCGCCGAGCAGCAGGCGGGTCAGCGTGGGCGGGTCCTCGACCTCGAGCCGTCCCCCGTTCACCGCGCTCTCCAGGGCGAAGACGATCTCGGAGTAGGCGAACTTCTCGTCCAGCTCGGTGAAGCGGGCCAGGCCCAGCACGGCCGGCGCGTCGACGATCACGATCTGCCGCAGCTCCGGCTGCTGGGCGCTGTCCAGGAACGCCTCGAACCCTCGGGCCAGCAGCTCCACCTCGTCCGGAGCCCCCATCGCGGCCTGCACCGACGCCTCCATCAGCTCGGTGTGGGCCTGCTCGAAGACGGCCTCGAACAGCTTGGTCTTGTTCGGGAAGTGGTGGTAGAGCGCGCCGGTGGTGACGCGCGCCTCCCGGGCCAGGTCGTCCACCGACGTGGCGGCGAAGCCCTGGCGCCCGAACAAGTGGCGGCCGGCCGCGACCAGCGCGGCCCGGGTCTGCGCGACCTGTTCGGCCCGCAGGGACGGCGGCGCCCCGGAGGTCTCCGGTAGCGGCTCGGCGGGCGAAATGGCTGGTGGCACTTCCCTTGTGTATCCCGTCTTAACTGCCTTGTGCAGGCCCATCATTTCAGATAACTTCGTTATGTCAGTGAACGATACTACATCACGGGGCAACGTTATGAACGATCACGTCACTGCACCTGACCACGGGACAACCCACGACACCATCCCGGCCGCGGCGGCACTGGCGGCGGCGGCGGAGCGCACGGCGCAGCTGATGCGCGAGGTGACCAACCCAGCGGCACCCGTGCCCGGCCTGAGCTGGACCGCGGCCGAGCTCGCCGCGCACATGGTGGCCGACCTGCGGACGTACACCGGCGTGGTGGCCGGGCAGGGGCCGGTCGCGGCGCCGGGCACCGCGTCCGCCGCCGAGCTCGGCACGGCCGAGAACCGGCGCCAGCTGGACGAATATCCCGAGCGGAACCTGGACCGGCTGGCGGCCGAGCTGACCCGGGCCATGCCCGCCTTCATCGCCGCCGCCGGGACGGCACCGTCCGGCGCCCAGGTGGGCAGCCCGATCGGGGTGGCCATGACGCCGGCCACGGTTGCCGCCATCGTGCTCGGCGAGCAGCTCATCCACGGCCTGGACCTGGCCCGCGCGGCCGGCCGCCCCTGGCCCATAGCGGCCGCCGACGCGCGGCTGGTCATCCCGGGCGCGGTGCAAATGCTGCCCCCCTACCTCCACCGCGAGCAGGCCCGCGGCCTGCAGGCCCGGTACGAGCTGCGCTTCGGCGGCGACCTGCGCTACTCGCTGGTGATCGACGACGGCACGGCCACCGTCGGTCCCGCCACCGGCCGGGCCGACTGCGTGATCACGGCCGACCCGGTGGCCTTCCTGCTGGTCGGCTACGGCCGGATTTCGCAGTGGGGGCCGATGCTGCGCGGCCAGCTCCGCGCGGGCGGCCGCAAGCCCTGGCTCGGCTTCAAGTTCAACAAGCTGGTGGTCAGCCCCTGACCGGCCGGCCACCGCGGCCAGCCACCCCTGGGGCGGTCCACGCGGGGGCCCGCCTCAGGGTGCGGGGTCCCCGCGGCGGCGTGCGGTCCGGCGTCAGGGTGACTGCGGCAGCTTGACCGGGCGCTTCGGCGCCCGCGCCGCCGGCGGCGGCACCATCGGGCCGATGTCCCCGTCCGGCGCCTCGTCCAGGTCCACGATGACCGGGGCGTGGTCGCTCGGGCCGGTGCCCTTGCGCGCCTGCCGGTCGACCCAGGCCGCCCGGACCCGCGGCGCCACCGGGTCGCTGGCCAGCACCAGGTCGATCCGCATGCCCAGGTTCTGGTGGAACATCCCGGCCCGGTAGTCCCAGTAGCTGAACACCTGCTCGGACGGCCAGCGGTCCCGGACCACGTCGTGCAGGCCGAGCGCCTCCAGCCGGGCCAGGGCCTCCCGCTCCGGCGGGGTGACGTGGGTCTGGTCCACGAAGGCGGCCGGATCGAACACGTCCGCGTCGGCCGGCGCGATGTTCATGTCCCCGCACACCAGCGCCGCCTCCGGGCCGGCCGCGACCACCTCGGTCAGCGCGGCCAGCCAGGCCAGCTTGTACTGGTAGTGGTCCGAGCCGGGCGACCGGCCGTTGGGCACGTAGACGGAGTGGACCCGGATCCCGCCGCAGGTGGCGGCGACCGCCCGGGCTTCCGGGCCCGGGAACCCGGGGGCGCCGGCCAGCCCGGTCACGACGTCGTCCAGGCCGGCCCGGGACAGGATGGCCACCCCGTTCCACTGGCCCTGGCCGTGCACCGCGACCTGGTAATCCCGCTGGGCCAGCTCGGCCCCGAGCAGCTCGGTGAAGGCCTCGTCGGTCAGCTTGGTCTCTTGCAGGCAGACCACATCCGGCTTCCGCTCGTCCAGCCAGGGCAGCAGCCGGGGCAGCCGCTGCTTGACCGAGTTCACGTTCCACGTCGCTACCCGCACCCGGCCCACAGTAGTCCGTCGCCGATGAGTTGGCGCCCGCCCGGCCGTCTATCCGGAGAGAGGGCTCACGACCAGCAGACGACTCCCGAAAGGATCTTCCGATGACCACGCCCCGGACCAGCCTGGACGAGCGCTTCAGCGCCCCGGATGCCGCCGCCACCAGCTGGGAGGAGACCCGCACGGTGCTGGAGACGGCCGAGCTGACCTGGCTCACCACGGTCCGGGCCGACGGGCGGCCACACCAGACGCCGCTGGTGACCGTGTGGCAGGACGGCGCGCTGCACTTCTGCACCGGCGCCGGGGAGCAGAAGGCGGTCAACCTGCGGCACAACTCCCACGTCCTGCTGACCGTGGCCGACCGCCGCTGGGACGAGGGCCTGGACGTGGTGGTCGAGGGCGACGCTGTCCAGGTCAGCGACGAGGCGGCGCTCCGCCGGCTGGCCGAGGCGTGGACGGCCAGATGGGACGGCCGCTGGGAGTTCGAGGTCCGGGACGGGTCCTTCTTCCACCGCGGCGGGGATTTCCCGGTGCTGGTCTACTCCGTCGCCCCGGCCAAGGTGCTGGCGTTCGGCCAGGGGACCTTCACCCACACCACGCACCGCTTCTGACCGAGCCGCCACTGGGCCGCCACTGGCCTGCCACCGGCCCGTGGCGGGCCTACCTGCCCGCCAGCTCCTGCTCCAGCCAGGTCATGCCCCGGGTCCGGGCGGTCAGCCGGACGTCGCCCAGAATGCCCGCCAGCCGCTGTGCCCCGGCTTCCGCCGCCGCGACCGCCTCAGACCCGGTGTCCTCCAGGA